>NZ_CP062500.1:2432825-2736928 GCF_014879975.1 Vibrio bathopelagicus
TAAACCATTCGACACCCTAAGCCAATTCACTGATGGCGAAGGCAGGAAAACACTCGCTGACTTTATTCCGGTTAAAGATGTTTATGCCGCCGGACGACTTGACCGCGACAGCGAAGGTTTAATGGTATTGACCAACGATGGCATCTTTCAAGCAAAGTTAACTCAACCAAATTCAAAATCACCAAAGACTTACTGGGTGCAGGTTGAAGGAGCACCTTCTGAGGAAGATTTAGATAAATTGAGAACAGGTGTTGAGCTAAAAGACGGTATGACTCTGCCTGCAACCGTGGAAGTGATGCAAGAACCTGAAGTGTGGGAAAGAACCCCTCCAGTGCGTTTCAGAGCTGCGATACCAACAACATGGTTAGCCATTACTATCATTGAAGGGCGTAACCGGCAGGTAAGACGAATGACAGCAAATATCGGCTTCCCTACCCTACGTCTTATTCGCTATTCGATGGGGAATATGAACGTGGGTCAGCTTCAGCCTGGTGAGTGGAAAGAGATCTAGAGTAATAATTCGATAAGTAGAGAAATGGTCGCTATATAAGCGGCCATTTTTATATGCGTTGATAAATTTCAGGCACAAAAAAGCCAGTCCTAAGACTGGCTTTTACAGCTTTACTTAACTAAGAGTTAGACTATTAGAAGTAGTAGTAAGCAGCTGCGAATACGTGAGTTTCTTCATCAACGTTATCGAAACCAGAGTCTAGCTCTTGTTTGATATCGATACCCATGTCAATTTTGTCGCTAAGAGTGTACATAGCAGCAACGTTCATGTAAGACTGGTCGATATCTGAAGCAACGTTAGACTCAGTAGTGTTAGTTGCGTAACCAGCAGCTAGAGTAAGTTGCTCTGTTAGTGCGTAACCAGCAGAAGCGTAGAAGCCTGTTAGTTTTAGGTCAGTTGTGTTGTTTTCAACACCAACTTTACCATCATCAATCCAAGCGTTAAGACCTAGTTTTAGTTTGTCTAGAGTTACGTTACCAGAAACAGAAGTTACTGTGTAATCAGAGTCTTCACGAGCTTCGTAGCCAGCGTAGATGTTAAACATTTCTTGCTCTACACCGATGTAACCATTGTAGCCCATTTCGCCTTTATCGCGGTTATCATCAGTATCGAAAACAGAGATACCGTAAGCGATACCAGAAGTAGCACCTTGGAATTTAGCTACATTGAAGCCATCAGAAGCATCACCAGCAGAAGCACCGAATTCATAAGTCATGTCGCCAGCGCCATCAACTTTATCTAGTGCTGTATCATTTTCCCAACCAAGAGAGATAACACCAGCATCAGTAGTAAAACCTAACCATGCTTTATCTACGTCAGTAGAAGGGCCTGATTGGATATCAACTTTTTGCTCATCAGAGCTGTAGTTTAGCTCTAGGTCAGTTTCGAAGTAACCAACCCAACGGTTGTTTTTGTAGCTAATAGCAAGAGTTAGACCAGTAGCCCAATCATCGTAGAATGCTTTAGTACCTGTATCGTAGTAACCACCAACACCCCATGCACCAGACACAGAGAATTGGTCTTTATGCATGTCGTCGAATTCAAAAACTGGCTTAGAGTTTTGAGAGCTTGTTTCAACTGCAAACGCAGAAGTTGATACCGCTGCGATAGCTAGCGCTAATAGAGTCTTTTTCATAATAAATCCACTGCCTTTTCTAAGAATGGGAGATCCTTGCCCGGTTCCCTTTTATTTATTGCGACTGGTCATTACCACTCTTTGTTGGTTAATCACCGTCACTAAATTTCGAGGTCTAGATTGCAAAAGATTATCCTGCGTGTCAAATAAACTAAAAATAGACCTAAAAAAAACACAAATACATAAAAATCAAATGCTTACATTTTTTTTCATCATTTTACGAGCAACTTATCCTTAGTTTTATCAGGAAATATAATAATCCTAAAAATGAACAATACAGAACTTAACACCACAAAAGACATAAATAACAACCTAAATTCAGAATTTAACACCTGCAGCTAAGTCTTTTTTAATATTTATATTTCGCAAGATAAATAAAATCGTTAAGTTCCTGATGGTTCAGTTTTTTTTTGTGAACAAGATCTACCTTTGATTCAAAAGCAAGCTATTTCACGGTAAATGTACCGACTAGTGATATGTGCTACTATCCTCGCTCCGTTACGTAGGTCACAGTATGCTAACTACTAAAATTCAAAAATCCATTCGCACCAGTTATCAAAACCTCCAAGATCAGTTGGACAACTTTGTACCTAGACGTGCTCAAAATTACCTTGTAGCCGAAATTGCGAAGACACTTTGTGGTCAATACCATAAAAGTAATCGCATGATCGTGGCTGAAGCAGGGACTGGAATCGGAAAATCACTTGCTTATTTAATGGCGGCGATTCCTGTTGCGGTACTTAACAATCGAAAAATCGTCATTTCAACAGCGACGGTTGCACTTCAAGAACAGCTCGTAAATAAAGATCTCCCTCTATATAGAAGACTTACTGATAGAGAGTTCTCTTTTATACTCGCCAAAGGTAGACAGCGTTACTGTTGTTCTGAAAAATTAGCTGCTGCATGTGGGGTTGATGGTGGACAAATGGCGATGTTCGAATCTAAGCCAATGAAGAAAGACATCGAACAGCTTCAAACCATGTATCGTAGTTTGGCTCAAGGTAAATGGGACGGGGATCGTGACTCATGGCCTAAACCAATCGACAATATGATTTGGCAAATGATCGTGAGTGATAAGCACAGCTGTAACAACAGTATGCCGACTCATCGAGATTGTCCCTTCCAGAAAGCACGTTCGGAGCTGGATAAAGTCGATGTGATTATTGCCAATCACAGTTTAGTTATGGCTGATGCAGACCTTGGTGGCGGAGTTATACTCCCTGAACCAGAAAATAGCATCTATATATTCGATGAAGCTCACCACTTACCACACGTCGCAAGAGACCATTCCTCTGCAGCAGCTAGCTTAAAAGGGGCCGCATCATGGTTAGAGCGTTTGAATCAATCAATCACCAAACTTTCGGGCTTGGCTGATGAAAAGCGAGTGGGTCGATTCAGAAATGAATTGCAGGATTCTGTACAACAGCTGATTCCTACTTTGAGTCAAATGAGCAAACAATTTGACGCTAGCCACTTTGAAGACGGTCTGTATCGTTTCGAGCACGGCGACTTACCAGAATGGTTGGAAAACGAATCCAAAGATCTGAAACAGTTGACTCAAAAGACAAGCCAAGCCGTAGCCAAAATCGCCGACCTTATCGCAGAGCGTGTAAAAGATGGAGAACTTTCGGCAAAGTTAGCAGAGCCAGCTCTGGCTGAAATAGGCTTCTATATACAAAGAACAGAAAATCTTGCTCAAGTTTGGCGTTTAATGGCTGAGCCTAAACGCGAAAAAGGTGCTCCTTTGGCGCGTTGGCTTGAACTAAGCAAAGAAAACGAAGGGGACTTCGTTGTCAATGTCTCTCCGTTAGAAGTTGGTTGGCAGCTAGACCAACAGATTTGGAGCCGCTGCGTCGGTGCTGTGTTAGTTTCAGCGACAATGAGAGCACTTAACTCCTTCAGCTTTTTCTGTCATCAAGCTGGTATCAGCCAGAAAGAAGAGGATGGAGTACAGTTTTTAGCATTGGCATCACCATTCGATTACCAAAACCAAGCAGAGCTGATCGTTCCAGCGATGAAGTACGAGCCACAGGCGCCTCAGTTTACTGAATATCTTATTGAAATTTTGCCTAAGGTAATAGAAGACAACAAAGCCAATCTCGTTCTATTCTCTTCTTACTGGCAAATGAACAAAGTTGCCGAAGCTTTGGCAACAGATTTCGTTAAAAAGTCATGGGCTTTACAGGTTCAAGGTGACACCTCACGTACTGAAATCCTAAAAAAACATAAAAAGCTAATAGACCAAGGTAAAACAAGCGTTCTATTTGGAACTGGCAGCTTTTCTGAAGGTCTTGATTTACCAGGAGAGCTTCTTGAAAACCTGGTCATCACCAAGATTCCATTTGGAGTGCCTACCTCACCGGTTGAACAAGCACACTCTGAATATATCGAATCAAGAGGCGGTAATCCCTTCATGCAGATTACCGTTCCAGAAGCGAGTAAAAAGCTTATTCAATCTGTCGGACGGTTACTGCGTAAAGAAAGAGATTCTGGTAAAGTCACGATCCTTGATCGGCGCATAGTGACGAAGCGTTACGGGAAATCCTTACTCGACTCGTTACCGCCTTTTAAAAGAACAATAAAATACTAATTTAGCCATCGTATCGGTGGCTCTGGGTCTACCATCGCTTGACCTTTGCATTCACAACTGTGCATGGCTAACCCTCAAGTTACCCATGCTGCTGCCCTACCAGCACATAACGAGAACAATAGCTATTTATGGAAATGATTGAACCAACCATGTTGGTTGTACTTGCTTTGGTTGCATTTGCAGCTGGCTTTATTGATGCTGTGGCTGGCGGAGGCGGAATGCTAACCGTCCCTGCTTTGTTATCATTAGGTCTGCCGCCACACATTGCGCTTGGTACCAATAAACTTGCCGCGACCTTTGCCTCATCAACGGCCGCTGTCACTTATTATCGTAAAAAGCTATTTAAACCTGAATGTTGGATAAACGCGTTCATTGCGACATTAATTGGCGCAACCATAGGTACCCTAGCGGTCGATGCTATTAGCACAGAGTGGCTAGAGAAAGTTCTACCATTGGTCATTCTGGCTGCCGCAGTCTATACCATTTTTCATAAGACACCGAACGCTAATCACAACGTGTCACCTAAGCCTTGCCCTGTTCTTAAGAAAAAACAAAAGTACCAAGGGTTCATACTGGGGTTTTATGATGGAGTTGCAGGCCCAGGTACTGGTGCTTTTTGGACGGTTAGCTCTATGGCCCTTTATCGTCTAAATATATTGCTTGCTTCAGGCCTATCAAAAGCAATGAACTTCACCAGTAACTTCACCTCTCTAGTTACTTTTGCGATCCTTGGGCATATCGATTGGGTGCTTGGTTTAACCATGGGTGTATGCTTAATGGCAGGTGCATTCGTAGGGGCACACTCCGCCATTCGTTTTGGCGCCACTTTTATAAGACCTGTGTTTGTTACTGTTGTTAGCGTTCTTGCGATTAAACTGGCTTACGAAGCGTGGTTTGTAAACTTATAGCCACCAGCGTTCGGGAAGAGACATGAATCATTTTTCAAAGCTTAAAAGTGTCCTTGATACCTTGATTGGCCATTGCTCTCAAGTTGATAAATCGAGGGGCGCTTACCATCAAGCATTATTCGACAGAACCTTATTTAAATGTAGTGCGTCTATTTTACTTCCCTACGCAATGGAAGCTCAGACCACCTACCGCACCATATTACGAGAGCAGGCCAATAACCAACTCACTGCATCTCGAGCGACTTACCTGACCGATAAGTTAACCAATCAGATAGCAGCTGTCCAAAGAGAGTTAGCCAATCATGATTTAAGGTTAGATCGAAAAAGTAAGTTGGGGAAAAGTCTCAATGACTTGTATAACGAACTCGCTCAGCACCAAGATTGGCAAAAGCGATTGGTCGATTTAGTACGAATACGAAAATTAGCGTTTGAATCCGCACCTCGTCACAGCAAGAAAAAAGCGGAAGAGGCCTGGCAGTTAGCAAAAGAACGATTAGAACGCTGCGAAGACTCAATGAAAAATATTGAAAGATTGATCAACTTAGAGAACCCTAAGCGAAATGAGCACTGATAACACATCGTCACCACTGGATAACGCCTCAGAAGAAGTTAAGTTAGCTGTCGACCTGATCTATCTACTCGAAAGCAACGAAATCGACCCAAAAGTAGCGTTAGAGGCAATTAAAATTGTCCAACAAGATTTACAAGCCAAACTAGCATCTAGCATCTAGCATCTAGCATCTAGCATAAATATAGACAGGATTCACATGTACCAACTTAGCTTTTCTATGCCCGAGTTTCTTGAAAACTACTGGCATAAAAAACCAACCATCTTGAAAGGTGGATTCCAAAACTTCGTCGACCCTATTTCACCAGAAGAACTTGCTGGTTTATCGATGGAAGAAGAAGTGGATTCTCGCTTTGTATCTAACCTTGATAATAAATGGGAAGCAGAACACGGCCCCTTCTCTGAGGATAAGTTCGGTGAACTCACCGAAACTCATTGGCAACTAGTGGTGCAAGCAGCAAACCATTGGCACCAAGGCGCTAACCAGTTGACTGAAGCTTTTCAACAATTGCCAAATTGGTTATTCGACGATCTGATGATCTGCTACTCAGCACCTGAAGGTGGTGTAGGTCCACATATCGATCAATACGATGTGTTCATCATCCAAGGTCAAGGTAAGCGACAATGGAAGGTTGGAGCAAAAGATATAGGTCAGTACCAAGAAACCATTCAAGCTTCTGCTCTTCGTCAAATTGAAGGTTTTGATCCAATCATTGATGAAACTTTAGAGCCTGGCGATATTCTTTACATCCCACCAGGCTTCCCTCATGAAGGAACAACCTTAGAACCTTCAATGAGCTACTCTATTGGTTACCGTTCACCAAAAGAACAGGAGCTAATCAGCAACTTTGCAGATTTTGTACTGGCGCATGATATGGGTGACGTTCACCTGCATGATCCTGAATTCAAATCTCAAGATAACTATGGCAAGATTCGCGCGTCTGATTTGAATAACCTAACGGAGATGTTGATGTCAGCGCTTGAAGAGCCAGAAACTATCAATGACTTCATGGGCTGTCTGCTAAGCCAATCACGCCACCAACTTGATATCGTTGCGCCTGAGCCGCTATGGACAGCAGAAGAGATCGCTCAACACCTAGAGTCAGAAGGTGAGATCCACCGTGTATCTGGCTTAAAAGCGCTCTACCACGAGAATGAAAGCAACACGGCTTACATCAATGGTGAAGTGGTCAAGATTGAAGAAGCGGATTCATCACTACTAAACGTACTTTGTGACGACGAGGTGATTAATTCAGCAACCATGTTGTCTCCTTCCGGTGTAACTGTCGTGACTGAATTAGTGAACAAAGGCTACTGGTTCATCGAGGACTAATATCTCGATAACGAGTTACCCTATCCAATAGTAAAACAGTCCAACAGCCGCTGTTTCTGAAAGACACAACTAAAAAGGGCCAAATGAAATCTTCATTTGGCCCTTTTCTAATTCAATAGTTTACCTAGCCTTCACCAGCTAAGTCTTAAACAGCTAAACCTTGAACTGATTAACCAATTTCTGTTGCTGTTGAGACAGTTGGTCAATTTCAGTACCAACTTGCTCAGAAGCCGCGGCTTGCTCTAAGATCTTCGCACTTAAGTCACGAATGTTAACAACGCTTTGATTCACTTCACCGGAAACCGATTGTTGCTCTTCGGCTGCTCGAACGATCTGACTGTTCATGTCACTGATCGCCTCAATAGAAGTAAAGATCGAACCCAGATCTTCAACCGCTTTCTGAACGTGCAGTGCTGTATCATTCGCAAGTATGTTGCCTTCTTGTATTGCCTCAACAACGTCTTGCGTTCCAGCGTGAACCTTATCGATCACAGCTCTAATTTCACCAACCGAGGACTGTGTGCGACTCGCTAGGTTTCGAACTTCATCAGCAACCACAGCAAAGCCTCGACCTTGCTCACCAGCCCTCGCCGCTTCAATAGCAGCATTCAAGGCTAGCAAGTTGGTTTGCTCAGAGATCCCCTCAATAACACTTAAGATCTCAGTAATATTGCCGTTATTCTTCGCCAGCTCTTCAACAATCGGAACAGCACTCGACATACGATCCACCAGCTTTCTCATTTCACCCGCGGAAAGTTCGATAACCTCTTGTCCTTGCTGAGCAGAACGATTCGCTTCACAAGCTGCGTCTACCGCGATTTCTGCATTTTGTACCACTAAGCCCGAAGTCTGAGTCATCTCTTCGGCAGCGGTAGCCACTAGATCCACTTCTTTGAATTGAGATTCACTGCTTTCACGCGTACTCGACGCAGACGATTTAGCCTGACTGGTTGTATTCGCGACTTGCTCTGTGGTTTGAATGACTTCTTTGATCGTGTGTTGAAGTTTATCTAAGAATTGGTTGAAGCCTTTCGATAGTTGGCCGATCTCATCTTGCGATTTAACTTCTAATCGCTGAGTAAGGTCACCTTCACCAGAAGCAATGTCATTGAGTCTCTCAACAACTTGTCGAATAGGCCTAACGATAGACAGTGACGCAAAAGCGATGATTGCTAGTCCGAAAACAATGAAAATGATGCCAGCGATCACTTCCGTCTTAATGCCTTCGCTCAACTTAGCGCTGATAATAGAATCGAGTCGACTTGCATCTGCAACCACACTCTCTCTTGGGATCTCAAACAGCACGCCCCAAGTTTGGTTAGCGGCCACAACAGGAGCAAATGCGAGTAACCACTCACCGTTCTCACTCCACTGAGTCGTCACTTCACCACCAAAGATAAAGTCAGTCATCAAATCACTGTTTGTGTTGTCACTTTGAAAACTTGAACCAACCGCAATACTCGAGTCATCAGAAGCGATCACCGATCCATCTAGGCTAACTACATAGACCGCACCTGCACCATCAAACAAGCTTTGATCGGATTGAGTGACCACATTGGTTAAACCATCTAATCTTAGGTCAATCCCTAAGAAACCGATCGCCATATCATCGACTAAAATGGGCACAGAGATTGAAGAGGTAAGTAATGCTTTACCACCACTATTGACGACTCTAGGCGTACTGATACAAGTTTGCCCAGAAGACAGAGGACAGTAAAAACGTTCGCTATTACTGCCATCGCTTAAGCTCGATTCTGAAAGCACATTCGACAGAACATTCTCACCGTTATCGGCAACCTTCCAGTAAGGCGCAAAGCGGCCTTTTTCGTTAGACCCAACATAATCGGCATCGACATAGTTCGTGTCTTCGCCGTCAAGTAAATCTGGTTTAAAGACTAAATACGCACCTTGGATAGAATCAAAGTTCAAAACAGAGCGACGAACCATTTCATCTAACGCAGTACGAAGTTCTTCACTTGGCGTAAAGTTCTCATCCGCATTGTTCTTCAAAAACTGAGCACTGGCTGCAAGCATTTCGGCTCGGTAGATGGCTTCATCGACATAGCGTTGAGTTTCTTGAGCATTGAGCTGGGAAACAGACGCGAGCAATTGCTGAGTTTTATTGATAACTGATTCTGAACTTTGAGATTTTATGACTTGTTGATTACTCGTCGCGTTGTAGATCGAGAAACCAATAAGAGACAGTGAAGTAATGATTAGGCAACAACCTGCTAAGAGGGTGATTTTCCACTGTACCGATAGAGAGCGCATTTAATATCCTTATTTAAGCCAAAAGACTTCCATGACCGTCACTATCACATTGATGCTCAATTGCAGTGCACAATGTAAATAAATGAGATGAATAGCTTAGCCGATGATTACATCACAAATTTCACACATATAAAACGAAAGTTTATAGAAATGTTAATAAGTCGTGTCATTTATCTTTTGTTTCTATGATTTCAAGAGCTTTCGCCTTGTCACTCTAAGTAAATTATTGAAGCAAGAACGCCCAACTAGCTATGCTCACGACCTAGAGAGACGTTTTAAACTATCACCATTAAAGGGAATGTTGTTTTCGAAAGGCAACCTTTATTCGCGACATTTCAAGTAAGACTAATCACCCTTTATCTCTTTAAATCCATCAATTTCGGATTATTTTTTCTAATCCAAACTATAGATTTTTATCTTGATCAACTTCACACTTTTTGATTGCTAAGTCGCCATTCAAGCTCTAATATCTCGCGCCTAGATTCCCTGAATACTTTATTCATTTGGCTCTCCTCAATGGAGCGCTAAGGCTTTTTACGTCTTTAATTTTTGGAGAGATACGCAAATGTCTGCCTCGTTTCCATTAGCGAAACTTACCTTTTTAATCGCAATTCTGACTGCCGTAGGTCAAATGACTCAAACGATGTACGTGCCTTCTATCGGTCATATGTCGGGTGAGTTCTTGGTTTCTGCGTCTTCACTTCAAGCGGTGATGGCGTGTTACCTGATCCCTTACGGTCTGTCACAATTTGTCTACGGCCCGCTTTCTGATCGCCTAGGTCGTAAACCCATCATCGTTGCTGGTTTGATCATCTATATCATCGGTACGTTGGTTGCATTATTCGCTCATGAATATGAATGGTTCTTAGCTGGTAGCTTTATCCAAGGTTTGGGCATCGGTTGTGGTGGTGCGATGTCTCGTACATTGACTCGCGACTGTTTTGAAGGTGCAGAACTTCACCGCGCAAATAGCTTAATCAGCATGTGTGTAATTTTCTCACCATTGATGGCTCCTGTACTGGGTGGCTATCTAACAGAAGCTTTCGGCTGGCGTTCTAGCTACTTGTTCCTTGCGCTGTTTGGTATCGCTGTAGTGATCACCATGATGACGAGTATGATGGAAACTCTGCCAAAAGAACGACGCAAACAAGAATCGGTTGTAAACAGCTACAAATTCGTTCTGTCTGATAAACGTTTTCAAGGCTTCTTACTAATACTGGTCGCAACCTTTGCTGGCGTAGCTGTATTTGAAGCAGCGGCAGGTGTGCTACTTGGCGGCGTACTTGGTTTACCTGCAACCACAGTAAGCTTATTGTTTGTTTTGCCCATTCCGGGTTACTTAGTCGGTGCAGGCCTATCTAGCTACATCGCACAACGTCGCTCTGAGCGCCGCGCACTGAATGTTGGCCTAGTGTCGATCTTAGTCGGCTCTGCCGTGGTGCTGATACCGGGTCTGTTTGGTCAAACAACAGCATTAACTTTGATTGGCGGTGCAACCATTTACTTCTTGGGTGCTGGTATCCTATTTCCAGCAGCAACAACAGGGGCACTGTCGCCATTCCCATACCATGCAGGTACAGGAGGAGCGATCTTAGGTGGCATGCAGAACCTAGGTGCTGGCATCGCAACACTATTGGCATCGTTCTTCCCTGCTCAAGACCAGTTGCCACTCGGTTGCTTGATGATCGTAATGTCATTTATCGTTATGCTTGGTTTACGTTGGGTCAATCGTAAACATGACCACTCAAACGAAATGCCATTGGCAATCTAAAATAAGAATCTATTTCTGCCCAAACAGAGAATAGGGACATACTGAAAAGTGTGTCCCTTTTTTGTTGCACGTTTTTCCCTTCACCTATCACTCGCCAACCATTTCATTTAACATTAATTTGATTTTTTAAGAACAATAACAGACACTTACAAAAAAGTGCATACCCAGAATCCAATTATAAATAATATCACTGGAAGAACATCAACGTACCTAAGCTCCGATTACAAAGGATGCTGGCATTAAAACGAGTAAGGTACACAATAGGATATAAAGATGCGTTTCGCTTTAACCACATTAGCCGTATCGGTCGCGCTTGTCGCCGGATGCAGCAATCAAGGAATACCAACCATGAACCACTACTCTCAATCGCAACTCGTCGCTCAGCAAACCAAAGCTCCCGTTGCTAAGAAAGTCCCTCATGCAATGACGATTCATGGTGACACTAGAATCGATGATTACTACTGGATGCGCGATGACGAACGCCAAGACCCAGAGATCTTACAACACCTTGAGCAAGAGAATCAGTACGCAGAGACCGTGTTGAAACACACTGATGCATTACAAGAACAGTTATTTGAAGAGATCAAAGGCCGAATCGCGAAAGATGACAATTCAGTACCAGTTCGCAAAGGCAGCTACTTCTACTCGAATGAAGTCACGGGTGACAACGAATACGAAGTTCACTTACGTGCAAAAGACTTTGCAGGCACAGACAAGCAAGTCATCTTAGACGTTAACGCACTGGCAAAAGAACACGAATTCTTCAGTATTGGCGGCTTAACAATCAGCCCAAACGAAAACCTGTTAGCCTATGGCGAAGATACCCTGAGCCGCCGTGTTTACACCATCAAAATTAAAGACCTCGCGACCGGTGAATATCTAAATGATGAAATTGAAGGTGCCTCGAGTTCAATTGCATGGCAAAACGACAACCAAGCCTTCTATTACATCAAGAAAGATCCGAAAACGCTGCTGGGTTACCAAGTTTTCCGCCATGCCTTAGGCACACCTCAGACAAGCGATGAGTTGATTTACGAAGAAACCGACACTGCTTACTACACTGGCTTAAGTAAGAGTAAGGATGGCCAGCAGGTGTACATTTGGCACTCGAGCACAGAAACCAGCGGTGTTTCAGTCATAGATGCCAACGACCCAAACGCGAAAGCAGAACCTTTTTACCCAAAGGAAACGGGCATTGAGTACAGCATCGCTAAATTGGGTGACTGGTACTACATCTACACCAACTACCAAGCCGTCAACTTCCGTTTAATGAAAGTCACAACCGAAGACATTCACGACCGTTCAAAATGGGTCGATGTCATCCCAGCCGATGATAATACTCAACTTGTTGATTTCGAGTTGTTTGATGACCATCTTGTTTACGAGCAACGTGCAAATGGCTTGTCTACAGTGAAAGTACGCCAACTCTCAACAGGCAAAGAGTTCCCACTTGAGTTCAATGACACCGCTTTTGCCGCTTACCTGACAGGTAACAATGAATTAGATAACTCAAAAGTTCGAGTCTACTACAGCAGCTTAACCACGCCAGGTACTTACTATGATTTCGACCTGAATACAGGTGAACCCGAGCTCATGAAGCAAACTCCAGTGTTGGGGGATTTCGAAGCAGATAACTATCAATCAGAGCGAATCATGGTAACGGCTCGCGATGGTAAGCAAGTACCTGTCTCTTTGGTTTATCGTAAAGACTTATTCAAGAAAGACGGCACTAACCCAATCTACCAATACGGCTATGGCTCTTATGGCTCGACCATTGAACCGACCTTCCGCTCAGCTCGTCTAAGCTTACTTGATCGAGGCTTCGTTTATGCGATCGCACATATTCGAGGTTCAGAAATGCTTGGTCGCCCTTGGTATGAGGACGGCAAAAAGCTAACCAAACAAAACACATTTAATGACTTTATCGATGTAACCAAAGGCCTAGTTGAAGAAGGTTATGGCGCTAAAGATAAAGTATTTGCGGTGGGTGGCTCTGCTGGCGGTCTCTTAATGGGCGCAATCATCAACCAAGCACCAGAACTGTACCGTGGTATTGGTGCACACGTTCCGTTTGTAGACGTTGTAACAACCATGCTTGATGAATCGATCCCTCTAACCACAAACGAATATGACGAATGGGGCAACCCGAACGATAAAACCTACTACGATTACATGCTGAGTTACTCGCCATACGACAACATTAAGGTACAGAACTATCCGAATATGTTGGTAACAACAGGCCTGCATGATTCACAGGTACAGTACTTTGAGCCAATGAAGTGGGTGGCGAAACTGCGTGAAATGAAGACAGACAACAATGTGCTGCTGTTCAAAACCGATATGGAAGCCGGTCATGGTGGTGCTTCTGGTCGATTTAAACGATTGAAAGAAGACGCACTTGAATACGCCTTCTTTTTAGACTTGGTAAAGACTCAATAGATTCTGAGTAAATATAAGTATTCACACAATTTAATGCCGCCATTTAGTCTCGACAAAATGGCGACAGAAATTATTAAGCATGGTTAAATACGATTAACCATGAAATCCACCAAATCAAAAGCCTTTACAAACAAGCAGTGACAAAGGTTTACGAGAGGTATAAAAATAAATGAAAGTAATTAGCTTTAATATCAACGGCCTTAGAGCCCGCCTTCATCAACTACAAGCGATTATCGACAAACACCAACCCGACGTGATTGGTCTTCAAGAGATAAAAGTGCACGATGAAGCCTTCCCGCTCGCTGATGTTGAAGCGATGGGTTACAAGGTTTACTTCCATGGCCAAAAAGCGCACTACGGTGTAGCTATGTTGTGTAAGCAAGAACCGGTCTCTGTGCAGAAGGGTTTTCCTACAGACAATGAAGACCATCAAAAGCGCATGATCATGGCGACGTTTGAAGACGAAAACGGTGAAAAAGTTACCGTGCTTAATGGCTACTTCCCTCAAGGGGACAACATCAAACACGAGACTAAATACCCATACAAACGCCAGTTCTACAAAGACTTGATGACTTACCTAAATGACTACCACAACAAAGATGAACAAGTGATCGTAATGGGCGACATTAACATCAGCCCTATCGATGCAGACATCGGCATCGGTGAACCTAATGCGAAACGTTGGTTGAAAACAGGCAAGTGTTCTTTCCAACCAGAAGAGCGCGAATGGTTGAAAACATTGATGGACTGGGGTTTTGTGGACAGTTTCCGTTTGCTGCACCCTGAAGTGAACGACCAATACTCGTGGTTTGATTACCGCTCGAAAGGTTTCGTTGACAACCGCGGCTTACGCATTGACGTGGTACTGGCGACTCAGAAACTTGCTGATAAGTGTACTGAAGCAGGCATCGACTACGAACTGCGTGGCATCGAAAAGCCGTCTGATCACGCCCCAATTTGGTCGACGTTCAAATAATATTGCTTGTTTAACTAGTTTTTCTTGTTTAACTAATTAAAAAAGAAAGGAGAGTTGGGATTGCCCACCTCTCCTTTTTTATATCCGCCTTTATCGCTTAATCAAATTTGTTACTACCGATTAATCAAAGTGGCCAAACGGCGCTTCCATCAACATCCAACGGATACTTCGCAAAATCGTCCAAACAGTAACCCGTGTTCTCGGAAGCAAAATACTTAAGAGGCATAGCGGTTAAGCTCAAGCTTCCGACTTGCTGTTTCGCCTTATTCTCAAAGCTAAAGCCCCACATGTCCAAGTACGCTCGCATATCTCGTTGAGTAACATAGCTAATCGCGATCAATTGCCAACCATCACTAGAGATAGCTTTTGCTTGTTCAAGTGTGTAATCAGAAAAGCCTATCGAGCCTTTACTCGCGTTCCATAGTTCTTCCGATTTTGCCAATCGATTAAACTCTCGCTCAATCGTGTGCAAACGTCCCAGTAAGTGCCAGCCCGTTGTCAAAATCCCCTGCTCTTGCGCCAACATCATCATCTGGATATAGATTCGTGCGCCCCAGCTCCAACTCGCTTGGTTCTGAGCTGCCATATAGGCATTTGGATCGGTTTCTAAACGACTCTGTTTAAGCACTTCGAATTGGCCTTTGAAGTCTAAACCTTGGCAAGCGGATATTTTTCCTGTCTCTTGGTAATAACGAGACTTACTGTAATAGGAGTAATAGTTCGTCGTTGAGTGGCCTTCCCAACCAGAGAAACGAAAGCGACTCTTTTCAAGCCCATGCCCTAATTCATGCAAATCACCATGCCCTAGAGGATCAAAAGACCAATAAGCATCGTAAGGGTTTCCTGAGCAACCATAACCACAGTTCGCTTGGTCGGCGTTCATGTGCTTCACAATATCAATGGTTTCAACCTGCCAACCCTGATTTTTTGCATATTGCTGAATTTCATCAATCACATCGACTCCTGGACCTTCAAAACCAGCAAGTGCATGAGGTAAGTTATGAACGTAACGCTCTGTCGCTAATGCCATATCCTGTGGCTTATCCCAACGTGCTGGGCTCACCGACTCCTGCATCTTTTCCAGCTTTGAATGAACCTCAAACCCCGGAGTAATGAGTTCAGCCCAATCAAAGTTTCCTTCCTCAAGCTGTGTAACAAAGTTGTCGTTGTCTGCTTCACTTCTCCAGACAGGGTGCTGTGCGACATTTTCAAAACGCAGCTCCACATCAATATCATTGGTATCAAAGTGAACCTGTAATGTTCCACCATAAGCAGAAGTGAGATAAATCGTCTCTCCCGGTTTCACTGGATAGGTTACCGAGGTTAAAAATTTTGGCCGAGCGTAACCGTCATTACCCGAAAACTCGTGTGTCGCGCCGCTACGTAATGTATTAAATGCTATAGACGTAGCCACTTCGTTACTGTCTAAGCGAGTCACCTTAATCGTCTTACCCGGTAGAGCATACACTCCGGCCGCGCGGAAGTGTCTCTTGGACTCCAAGGTAATTGTTTTCGTGACGAGCGATACGTTCTCAAAACTCTTGGTACTGAAATTACCTAGACTTGGTTGCGCCGCGTTATACAGTCGACTGTTGTATGCCGCGTAATCACTGTAATAAGAGCGAAGAAAATCAATTCTCTCAGTTACACCTTTACCCATTGGGTACTGAACATCTTGACGGTAACGATCAGCAAGTAGCAGTAACAGCTTTTCATATTCGTAATCATCTGATGCAAACAGATCAACTTTCTTACTATCAAGCGATGTTAGGTGTGAACGAATACTATTCGCCGCAATATAGAATTCTTCATCCATATTGGAATCATCAGGGCAAGATTTGTCATCACACGTATTCAAGTCAACGGTAAAGCTGTCGTCTTTCAACCGCTGTAAGAGCGCTTGCTGCTGGACAATATTATCCGGAACCTGATTAACGAGCTGTGTTGAATCCCAATTGGACAGTCCAAGCTTGCGCCAATAGTTGTCGCCAACGTAGGTCATGTGCATTTCGGCAAACAATGCCTTACCTAAGTCCGTCACACCGCCATCAAGATGGAGGTACAACACGGGGATGCTCTTACTGAACGCTAAACGTAAGCCTGTAATAACATCGTCAATGTCATCGCCATCATTTAGCTTTTGAGACAAAATCAATAAATCAGGGTTATTGCTTTCAAGACACTGGCTTAATTTACTGCCATCACAAGCGTCGTCAGCATTGATTGCTAAAGAAGAGTTCACATTGTCGGTTAGCCAGTTTCGCGTCGCTTGGTCATCAGGAAAATAATGAGACTGATCAAGCTGAGCTAAAACAACATTCTTAGGTAAATTTGTACCTGAAGCCCACCCAACTAAGTTCTTCAACCAAGTATCCATATCTTCATTAACCGAGTCAGGAAAATGCTGCTTAGTTCGAAAAGGGTTACTTGCTAATGCTGCGTAGCGACTATTGTCAGATGTATAGCCAGCAATACCTATCACTAACTCTTGATCATCATACCCATCTATCATCGCTTTATTGGTCTTTAAGATGACATCGTTAAAGCCATAGGTTGGTAAGATGATGGCTGCATCATGTGTTGGATCCCAGTGTAGGTTACTTAGAGACTCACCTTCCGAGTTTTTAGATAAAGATTGCTTGATATGATTGTAATCTGAGTTGTATTGAGCCACTAACACTTGGCTAGCATCAATAAACTCTTGAGAGTCCGTTACATGAGAAGCGTCACCTGTGGACAATGCCTTTTGCACCGCGGTTTGTGGAGTTGGAGTAATGCCAGGATCACCATTTCCGTCACCTTCCCCACCAGAACCACCAGAACCACCAGAACCACCAGAACCGCCAGAACCGCCAGAACCGCCAGAACCGCCAGAACCAGTTTGGGCACTTTCACCGCCGCTGCCACCTCCGCATCCTAAAAGTGATAAGGCAATCGCACAAAGCACCAAATTGGATAGTAACTTACTCTTTTTCATCATTATTCCATACAACAACAAAATTTCGCTGAGTCTATCTATCGCTAAATCTAAAGCAATTAATCTCATGAATATGTGAATACAATTTGAAGCAAGTTAACTATTTTTAAAAATCCTCAGTTAACACGCTCTTTCTTCCGCCGAAAAATTAAAGAAGAGCAGTTTTGACGATATAAAAAACGGCGCTATAAAGCGCCGTTTGTTTAACTGAAATTGTTGCTGTGTACTTATTAGCTAAGCGGTCTTAGGTAAGCTAAGAAACGTTTCTCTGCAAATTTGAAAATCGCGATGATGATGAACGTTAGCGCCATGTAAAACAGACCAGCGGTTAGGAAAGACTCGAATGGAGCGTAGTAACGTGAGTTAACCAAACGTGCTGCACCGGTTAGATCCATAATCGTTACGATGCCCGCTACCGCTGAACCGTGAAGCATGAAGATAACTTCATTACTGTAAGCCGGTAACGCTCGACGGAGAGCACTTGGCAGAATAATGCGGCGATATGTCTTTGGTGTACTCATACCATAGGCTTTTGCTGCTTCAACTTCACCTTTCGGTAAACCATTAATTGCACCACGGATGATTTCAGCGGTATAAGCCGACGTGTTTAGAATAAATGCGACTAAAGCACAGAACCATGCATTTTCCCATAGGGTATCTTTCACTGGGAAAAATTGATCCATACCGTAGTAAATCAGATACAACTGAACCAGCAACGGGGTACCACGGAAGAAATAGATAAACGACCACGCTGGTGCGTTAATCAACATATTTGGGCTGTTGCGAGAAATAGCTAATGGTATGGCAACGAATAAGCCAATAATCAAAGCAACACAAACCATCCAAGCCGTTGTCCATAAACCACTAAGGTAAATCGGCAGGCTTTCAATAATCAATGAAAAGTCCATAACTACCTCGCGTGGATACTAAATTTGCGTTCAACAAGCTTGAGTAAACCTGTCGATACACTAGTGAAGAATAAGAAAATAAGTGCCACTGACATGTAGAAGGTAAATGGCATTTTGGTTGAGCCTGCAGCCAATGCGCTTACACGTACCATATCTTCTAAACCGATAATGGATACCAGAGCGGTCGTTTTAAGCAATACCAACCAGTTGTTGCCGAAACCCGGTAAGGCATGACGAATCATTTGCGGAAGCAGGATACGACGGAACGCTAATACAGGGCCCATACCATAGGCCTTTGCCGCTTCCATTTCGCCGCTATCAACAGCCATGATGGCGCCACGGAATGTTTCAGCCATGTAAGCACCGAAGATAAAGCCAATCGTTAATACACCTGCAATAAATGGGCTAACATCAATGTAATCAGGTAAGTAAGCGGTCCACTCATGGTTAGGGTCACTCGATGTGAACCATTCATTGAGCCACTCATTGATGGAATACAAACTGTTGTTTAAAAGGATTTGTCCACCAAAGAAAATCAACATCATCAATACGAGATCAGGAATGCCTCGAATAACGGTTGTGTAGAGGGTTGCGATAGCACGAGCCCAGCGATAAGGCGCCAGTTTTGCTAAGGCACCTAGCATACCAAGAACCATAGCTAAAATTAGCGACAGTAAGGCAACTTCGATTGTAAGCACCGCCCCTTTCAGGATCGAAGCTTCATATCCTTGTAAATCAAACATAATGAATTCCAACAGAACTGCGAAAAAGTTGGTAAGACAGGGAGAGGAGAACCTCTCCCTTAAGAAGTGACGCTAGAGATTACTTGCCATATACGTCGTAGTTGAAGTATTTAGCCGCGATATCTTGGTAGATGCCTTTTTCACGTAGTGAAAGGATTGCAGCATCTAGCTGTTTAGTCAGATCTTTGTCTTGCTTGCGTAATGCAATACCAAAACCTTCACCGAACCATTTAGGATCCGTTAGTGATGGGCCAACAAACTCATAAGCTTCTCCACCCGCTTTGTTTAATACGCCTTCTTCAAGAGCTGACGCATCACCAAGTACAGCAACAACACGGCCGTTTGCTAGATCAAGGTAAGCTTCGTCGAATGAACCGTAACGAACGATCTCTACTGAGTCACCGTAGTTGTCTGTTAGGTACTTATCGTGAGTTGTTGCACGTTGAACTGCGATTTTTTGACCACTTAGATCATCAAAGTTAAGTCCAGCGTCTTTTTTAGCGATGAATTTGTTCGGGATAAGTGCGTACTTACCAGTAAAGTCGATTTTTTTCTTACGTTCTTCTGTAATCGACATTGCCGCGATGATCGCATCATATTTACGAGCAAGTAGAGAAGGAATAATGCCATCCCAATCTTGCGCTACGATCTTACACTTAACCTGCATTTCAGTACAAAGTGCGTTCGCCATATCGACATCAAAGCCTTTTAGTGAACCATCAGCTTCAGTCCAGCTAAATGGAGGGTAAGCACCTTCAATACCGAAGCGTACAGTTTTCCATTCTTTTGCTTGAGCTACGCCCGTTGCAGCAGTTGCAGCAAGTGCCGCTACTAATAACCACTTTTTCATATCCCTACTCCTGTGATTTAGGTTTTTATGTTGTGCTAGTTTTTAATATTGTGTTTGTTGTTACTTATTAAACTACTTGTTGTGTTTTATTGCTTATACCGCTGCCATTGACCTTAGCTACAGTATTTCAATTTGGATTCACTTCAACCGAGCCGCATGTAAAGCTGCTTATTAATAGATTGAAGAGATAAATTGTTGCAGACGCTCTGATTCAGGTGCCGTAAACAGTTTAGCTGGATCGCCTTGTTCTTCCACCAGACCTTGGTGTAAGAACATCACGTGGTTCGATACGTCACGAGCAAAAGCCATTTCATGTGTTACCACAAGCATGGTTCTTCCTTCTTCAGCTAGATCGCGCATTACCCCAAGAACTTCTCCAACTAATTCAGGATCAAGTGCAGATGTTGGTTCATCGAATAACATCACTTCAGGATCAACCGCTAACGCTCTTGCAATCGCAGCACGCTGTTGTTGTCCACCAGACAAGTGGCCTGGGTAGTAATCTTTACGTTCATACAGCCCTACTTTCTTCAGTAGCAGCTCAGCATTTTCAATCGCTTGTGCTTTAGGTACGCCTAAGACATGAACGGGTGCTTCGATAACATTTTCGAGAACGGTCAGGTGAGACCATAGATTGAAGCCTTGAAAAACCATAGCCAAACGAGAACGGATTCGTTGAACTTGTTTTTCATTTGCAGGAACAGAAACGCCTTGGCGGTTATTTTTCATCTGAATTAATTCGCCATTAACCCAGATCTCGCCAGCGGTTGGTGTTTCTAAGAGGTTGATACATCTAAGGAAAGTACTTTTACCCGATCCTGAAGACCCGATAATCGATACTACATCGCCTTTATGCGCAGAAAGTGAAATTCCCTTTAAAACTTCATTTTGACCAAACGTTTTGTGTAGATCCTTTATGTCCAGCGCCGGTACATCTTTCATGCGCTTTCTCTCCCAAGTTTGTGAAAATGCAAGGTACTCCGACCTTTTCATGCGATACAAACTAGCACCACACGCAGGAACATGCAACAAATTATTAACCTGATAAAACGGAATAAATAGCGATTCACTCTGACTTATTATGCAAAAGGTAGCGTTTTCCCCTCAATTTCATGAATGACATCTATAATTCACCCATAAATACAACACTTGATTTGTTTAAATAAAGTTAATCAAAATGAGAGTTCTGTACGCCTATTTCTTATACCTAAAACGAGTTCTGTCATTTAGGTAAAATCGCCCAATATGCATCAATACACATTGATATTTTAGCTATCGATTGAGCGGAAAATAAAAGCAAATAGTGACTCCAAGCCACTCACTTATAGCTTTCATATTGGTTGGTTACTATAAATAGACGCTGACTAAAGAGGGAGCAGAGAGAAAGTTTGGCCACGCAGGCAGCGCTTTAAGCAGTGCCTATATAGCTATAGGTGGAATCACTTGAAGAAATAGAGAAACGTCAGTTTGTGAAAACAAATTACATGATTCATCAATGGAAAGTTAACGAAACGCTTCGTTTTGTAGCTTTCTTTCACATACACTCATAAAGTGATCAAGATCAATCACCCTAAAGGGTAAGCTTGTTAGACTCCTCAGCACACAAATAAGGCATTAAAAATGCCAAACATTTCTTTTAACTTAGCTGCATAAAGCACATCAAAAACGTGCAACATAATGTTAATAAGTTATAACTAAGAAATAACGCAATTACGCGAACTTAATAGAATTCAATTTTAGAATTACTAACATAAAAATATGAGGAATCTATGTCAGACGTTGTCAATAATGCGAACTCTGAAGTAGAAGAGAAAAGCTATAAAGAGCTTCACCGCCCTGCTTCTGAATTTGAAAGTCGTTCAGACTATCTAGACCACGAACTTCAAATCATGAAGCCTCGTCGCTTCGGCCTAAACCTACCTGGTCGTGACTTCCGCTTTGAACTTGAAGACCTCGTTCCTGCACTTGCAGGTACCATTGGTATCATCGCGATGTACTCTGCAGTAATGATGTCTTGGGCTGATGGCCTAACTCAAGCTTGGGATCACGTAAACCTTGGTAAAGACTTCGCAATTGAAGTCGCTCGTGTAGAAATGCTTATTCCTGCACTGCTGTTCTGTATTCTTGCCTCTGGTTTCTTTAACCCTAAGGCAAACCTTGCCGGCAACCACGGCCCAATGATCCCTCTTATCGGTACCATCGCTCTCGCTGGTGCTCACCCTCTTGCATTGGCAATCCTTATCGGTGTCTTTGGTCTAATCCTAAGTTTCCTAAAAGGCGGCTCAAAACTTGTTAACCTGACTTCGGAAGGTACGGCAGGTGGCTTGCTTATCTTCTTAGGCCTAACCGGCACCATGAGCCAAATAAACTCAATTCAAGCATGGGCGGTTGGTCTTCAATCTTCTACTGTTGAAGCGGGTAGCATGGGTTACGTTGGTTTAATCGTTCTGGCTGTGACCATTGCTATTTACGCTTTCCTTGCAAAAGTGAACAAGCGTTGGTTAGCAATTCCAGTTTGTGCATTTACAGGCCTGATTATCGCACTTGTTTTGGGGGCTGGTTTCGACATTGTTTTCGAAACAGAAATGGGTATTCCAAACCTAAACCCTGTTTACTGGTGGGGTTCAACTTCTGAAGGTTGGATGCTTGGCCTGCCAAACGTAGAGCACTTCATTGCTTCTCTGCCTTTCGCAATCCTTGCAGTAGCGATGTGGTCACCTGATTTCCTAGGTCACCGTATCTTCCAGGAACTGAACTACCCTAAAAAATCTGAAAAAGTACTGATGGACGTAGATGACACAATGACTATGTGTTCTGTTCGTCAAATGGTCGGTACTGCGGTTGGTGGTGGTAACATCACATCTTCTTGGGGTACTTACATGATCCCAGCAGCAATCGCGAAACGTCCTATCCCTGGCGGCGCAATCTTACTTGGTTCTCTATGTATTATTGTTGCAATCCTTGGCTTCCCTATGGATGTAGCAGTATGGCCACCAGTAATGCGTGTTGCGCTACTTGTAGGTGTATCTCTACCTCTTCTTGAAGCAGGTATGCAGATGGTTAAGGATTCAAAAGATTCACAAGCGGCTGGTATCTGTATCTTTGGTTCAGCAGTTGTTAACCCTGTATTAGCTTGGGCTTTAACAATGCTGCTTGATAACAACGGTCTGATTGGCGATAAAGAGCGTGCGAAGCGTCTATCATTTGTCGACAAGATTGTTATTCCAGTCGGTGTTCTAGTTATCTGTCTAGTAGCAATGCTTGCAGTTGGTATGCTAGAAAGCCAATATGGTCTAAAAGCTTGGCTATAATGGTCTTTACTACACAAAAGTAGTATTGAGACTAAAAAAAAGTTTGGGTGGCAACCCCTGCCACTCAAATTTTTTCAACTTTTTTTGGCATTTATTGATTTAGTTTAAGGTTTGCAGGAATTTTTTAGCGTAGTCTTGAATTCATAGAGTAAAGACAACATATAAAAAGTAGTGACAATTTATATAACCATATGACGCTTATATGCTCATATATATTGTTATTAATAAGAGTGTACTACCCTTACGGGGGACGCTGGCTCAACAGTGTTAAGTACGAATTTTTTCTACTAAAAAGGTAGGTATGTCATGGCAGAGCAATTTGCTAAAGCTTGGGAAGATTTTGCTGCAGGTGAGTGGCAAAGCGAAGTAAACGTTCGTGATTTCATTCAAAAGAACTACACGCCGTATGAAGGCGACGAGTCTTTCCTAGTTTCTGAAGGTACTGAGGCGACTAATACGCTTTGGGCTTCGGTAATGGAAGGTATCAAACAGGAAAACGCAACTAAAGCACCTGTAGATTTCGATACTTCTGTTATCTCTACCATCACTTCTCATGATGCGGGCTACATCCAGAAAGACCTTGAAACAATTGTTGGTCTACAAACTGAAAAACCACTAAAACGTGCAATCATCCCTAACGGTGGCGTACGTATGGTTGAAGGTTCTTGTAAAGCATACGGTGAAACTCTTGACCCGATGGTTTCAAAAATCTACTCAGAATACCGTAAAACACACAACGCTGGTGTTTTCGATATCTACACGCCTGATATCCTGAAATGTCGTAAGTCTGGTGTTCTGACTGGTCTTCCAGATGCATACGGCCGTGGTCGTATCATTGGTGATTACCGTCGCGTAGCACTTTACGGTATTGATTTCCTAATGAAAGACAAAGCAGCTCAATTCGCTTCTCTACAAGAGCGTTTCGAGAATGGCGAAGATCTTTCAGCAACAATGCAATTGCGTGAAGAGATTTCAGAGCAACACCGTGCTCTAGGTCAAATCAAGCAAATGGCAGCGACTTACGGCTTCGATATCTCTGAGCCTGCTCAATCTGCTCAAGAAGCTATCCAGTGGACTTACTTCGGCTACCTAGCTGCTGTTAAATCTCAAAATGGCGCTGCAATGTCTCTAGGTCGTACTTCCACTTTCCTAGACATCTACCTAGAGCGTGATATCGCTGCGGGTAAAATCACAGAAGACCAAGCTCAAGAAATGATCGACCACTTCGTAATGAAGCTGCGTATGGTTCGTTTCCTACGTACTCCTGAGTACGATGAGCTATTCTCTGGCGACCCAATCTGGGCAACAGAGTCTATGGGTGGTATGGGTATCGACGGTCGTACGCTAGTAACGCGTTCGAACTTCCGTTTCCTTAACTCTCTATACACAATGGGTCCTTCTCCAGAGCCAAACATCACTGTTCTTTGGTCTGAGCAACTGCCTGACGGCTTCAAACGTTTCTGTGCGAAGGTATCTATCGATACTTCTTCTATCCAGTACGAAAATGATGACCTAATGCGTCCTGACCTTGATTCTGATGATTACGCAATCGCTTGTTGTGTATCACCAATGATCGTTGGTAAGCAAATGCAGTTCTTCGGCGCTCGTGCTAACCTTGCAAAAACTATGCTTTACGCAATCAACGGCGGCGTTGATGAGAAGCTTAAAATGCAAGTTGGCCCAGTTGGCGACAAGATCACTGACGAAGTACTTAACTACGATGACGTAATGGGTCGCCTAGACACATTCATGGACTGGTTAGCTAAGCAATACGTGACAGCTCTAAACAGCATTCACTACATGCACGACAAGTACAGCTACGAAGCCTCTCTAATGGCTCTTCATGACCGTGACGTTCGTCGTACTATGGCTTGTGGTATTGCTGGTCTGTCTGTTGCTGCTGACTCACTGTCTGCAATTAAGTTTGCTAAAGTGAAGCCAATCCGTGATGAAGACGGTATCGCAACTGACTTCGAAATCGAAGGCGATTACCCTAAATACGGTAACAACGACTCTCGTGTAGATGATATTGCTTGTGAACTAGTTTCTACGTTCATGAACAAGATCCGTAAGCTTAAGACTTACCGTAACTCTATCCCTACACAGTCAGTTCTTACTATCACGTCTAACGTAGTATACGGTAAGAAGACAGGTAACACTCCAGACGGTCGTCGTGCTGGTGCTCCTTTCGCTCCTGGTGCTAACCCAATGCACGGTCGTGATGAGAAAGGCGCTGTAGCTTCACTAACGTCTGTAGGTAAACTACCGTTTGCTGATGCTCAAGATGGTATCTCTTACACATTCTCTATCGTGCCAAATGCACTAGGTAAAGAAGAAGATAGCCAACGTTCTAACCTTGCAGGCCTAATGGATGGTTACTTCCACCACGAAGCTGGCATTGAAGGTGGTCAACACCTTAACGTGAACGTTCTTAACCGTGAAACTCTAGAAGACGCAGTTAAGCACCCTGAAAAATACCCTCAGCTAACAATCCGTGTTTCTGGTTACGCTGTACGCTTCAACTCTCTGACTACAGAGCAGCAAGCTGACGTAATCGCACGTACATTTACTGAGTCTCTATAAGCTCACGCTAAATAGACAAGTGAAATGATATTAGCCCCGCCAATGTGCGGGGCTTTTTTATATCACCCAGAAATTTATTATTTCGTCTTCACTATACGAAATGTCAGATTGAGCAAAAAACCCGTCATCTATTCACTTTTTTTTCACACCTAAACTCTAATTACGGTACTATCTTGGTTCATAATTTAAGAGTAACTGCTCCATGAAATACCTGCGTTGTTTACCCCTGATCCTTCTCTCTTTTTCATCTTTGGCATCTGAGCGTTCTACGCTAACTTTTGCTTTAGATAATGATGGTATTTTTGGTGTCGACCAAGACTATACCAATGGCTTATTTCTGGGTTACACATCGTCAAGTATTACGCCATACAATTGGGTGAAGCCATTGAGTCTTTCCTACTGGGGCGCAAGCTCTTTAGATAAATGGGAAATCACCATTGGCCACAAGATGTATACGCCTTCTGATATTGAAGCGGAAAAACCTCTGCCCAATGATCGCCCATACGCAGGTTACTTACACACTGAATTCAACTACATCAGCTTGAACCCACAGCAAGCCCAACGTTTTAACATCACGTTTGGTACCACGGGAGAGAGCGCACTTTCAGAAGACGCTCAAAAGCTGGTTCACTCGATCACTAAATCGGATGAGCCTATGGGTTGGGAATACCAAATTGATGATGAGTACGCTGGTAGCGTTGGTTATTTAAGCCATTTCAACCTGATGCGTAATCAAGCATTGGCGAATACTGACTACGAAATCTCTAACGTTTCTGAAATCAACGTGGGTAACTTTAGAAGTGATATCTCGACTGGCTTTATGTTTCGTTGGGGTACAGATTTGGGCGGTAACTTTGGTGCTGCTAACATCACCACGGAAAACCCATTCAAACCCGGCATGATCGGTGCTTCAAACGCTGGTTGGTTTACCTATGCAGGACTTGAAGGTCGATACCGTTTCAACGATCTAACAATCGAAGGCGATCGCTCAGGTGTTGATGAATACGCACATAAAGTAGGTGATGATCCAGCGATCTACGATGTTACATTAGAGAACATTCAAGCGACAGCTGTGCTTGGTGTGGCTTGGTATAACCGATACGTTGGTGCCTCTTTCGCGCTAACAGCAAAAACACCGGATTACGAAGAAGCAAAAGAGTCGGTATACACCACTGGCGGTATCACCATGTTTGCATTCTTCTAGCCATCAGCAAGGGCTTTCGTCCTTTACTTTTCCAGTTTAAGAAAGGCAATCATCTTCACAGGTGATTGCCTTTCTTTTTAAAGGTCTCGTTACTATTTGACCCTATTTTATGTACCGTTTTTGTAATAAAATAAAAGGTATAAATTCCTCTACGAGAATAGCTCATGTCTACAACTGGTCGCATTCACTCATTCGAATCTTGTGGTACTGTCGATGGCCCTGGAATCCGCTTTATTGTGTTTCTTCAAGGCTGCTTAATGCGTTGTATGTACTGCCATAATCGCGATACATGGGATCTTCATGACGGAAAGGAAGTAACGGTCGAAGAGATCATCAACGAAGCAAAATCATACCGTCATTTCATGAAAGCATCGGGCGGTGGTATCACCTGTTCTGGTGGCGAAGCGATGCTACAACCTGAGTTTGTACGTGACTTTTTCCGCGCAGCTCAAGCTGAAGGCATTCACACTTGTCTTGATACTAATGGCTACATTCGTAAGCACACAGAAGTGGTTGATGAAGTACTAGAAGCCTCTGATCTAGTGATGCTTGATCTTAAGCACATGCGAGATGAGATTCACCACGATTTCATTGGTGTATCGAATAGACGTACTCTGGATTTTGCACGCTATCTGCATAAAATCGGTAAGAAGACTTGGATTCGTTATGTCATTGTTCCTGGCTACACGGATACGCCTGAAGATGCTCACCTTCTTGGTGAATTCATCAAAGACATGGATAACATCGAGAAAGTAGAGCTGCTTCCATACCACAAGCTTGGTGCTCATAAATGGGAAGCTCTGGGTTACGACTACCCGCTTGAAGGCACAAATCCGCCAAGCAAAGAGAAAATGGACGAGATTGTTGCTGTCCTTAGTCAGTACCATTCAAATGTAAAATACTAATACTGCTAAAGTTCGAATAAAGACGGTGCTCAACCTCTATTTTAAACGCCTCAATTTCGATTGGGGCGTTTTCGTTTATGGCTAAAATTATCCTTTCACTTTTCTTTACAACTTTTGTTTATCAATTCAAAAAATCATATTAAATCCGTGTTGAGATCATGTTTCCACTCGTAGGAATGCTGTTACTCTTACTGCAACAAAAGAATATAACATTTAGTTTTTAGTGAGGCTCCTCCCATGGAAATGACCAATGCTCAGCGTCTAATTCTATCAAATCAATATTACCTTATGTCTCAAATGGACCCTGAGAACTCAGCTAAATACCAACGTTTACAAACGGTTGTAGAGCGTGGTTACGAACTTCAAATGCGTGAACTGAACAAAGAATTTGGTTGTTTGACTGAAGCAGAATGTCGCGAAGTTATCGATATCATGGAGATGTACCATGCCATGCAAGAGTCGAACAAAATGCTAGCAGAACAAGAGCGTGCTGAAGTTGATCAACGTCGCTTACAATTCCTAGGTTTTGATATCGCTTCTGAAGCGCAAATCGTACACTACGTGCGTTTCCTTGTAGATTCAGAAGGTCTTTACCCACAATTCGACAAAGCTGATCACCACTTCAATAGCCAAATGCCAATGCTTGAGAAGTACCGTCGCATGCTAACAACATGGCGAAACTGTCCTCGTCAGTACCACCTATGTGCGACAGAGCTATCTCAAATTTTTAGCGCTTAATACGTTAAGACATAAGCTTTAAGTTGGCTTATAACAGTTTCAAAAAAAGGGTTACTCATCATGAGTAACCCTTTTTAAATTCGTATATAAACAGACAAACCAAAGTAATTAGAAGACGTAAGCAACACCAACATTCGCTGCCATGTTGATACCACTTTCAAGTATCGGACTGTTTTCAATATCACCTTCAAGGTTGGTATAACGCACACCGCCCGTCACACGGATATTTGGAGTAACGTGCATATAGCCACCAAGACCAATAAAATACTGACCATCCCAGTCTGCATCGAATTCATCCAAATTGGTTCTCGCCGCTTCTGATGAACTCACCCCGTACAGGTGATTATTCAAACGTTCACTGTTATAGGCATAGCCAATAGACGGTGTAATCGCCCAACCATTACGACGGATCGGTAAACGCCATGCAGCTTCAGCATAGATACCATTGTGTCTAAATCCTAAGTCAGAGCCAGCTGTTGCTTCAAACATCCCCACTAAGGTGATCACTTGGTAGCTAATACCACCTAACACTGATGCTTTACGTTCATCCAATTTTTGGATATCGACATTGTCGGAATCACTCGGCTTCAATGTTCTCGAATCATAAACGGCTCGGAATACGATGTTTTGTGGTGAGCCAGCCGGAAGTAATCGATAACCCGCGCTGAATCCACGCATGAAAAAGTGCTCGCCTTCATAGCCAACCATAGGGATCACCGCTCGATTTGAGGGGGTGTCTTTATAGACCGCTGGAGAATAAGAAGCTGCAACGCCAAGTGACCACTGTGAGATTCTCGCGTGTACGTTTGTCGTTACTAATATTGCGGCACCGATGACGACCGTTTTTAACCAATTATTCTTCACTTTTTCTACCTATTTTTTGAGCAATTCTTGATAACATCGCGCATTATATGGCATTCCATTCCAAAAAATCAATAAGACTCAGTGATACATCTAATGCACACAAATCCACGGCAAGAATTGTAAAGCGTCCTAAAATCACAAAACAAACGGCTAGCTAACCTCGAATACAAAATAATTTGATTCTACTTGCCTCAAGTTGCCTATTGCTTTCGTAAGCCTATTCACACGCAAAATTGTAAATAAATACATAATTGTTAAGCAAAATTGTGGAAGCGGGTCTAATCTTAAAATGTAGGGAGAGCCTATTTTTCAATCGCTCATCAGTTTTGACTGGTTAACAAGGGGAATGTGACTATGAGTATTTTTGACCACTATCAATCACGTTATGAAGCAGCCAAGGAAGAAGAGCTCACATTGCAAGAGTTCTTAGGGCTGTGTAAAGACGATAAAAGTGCTTACGCCAACGCTGCTGAGCGCTTACTACTGGCCATCGGCGAACCGGAGGTTATAGACACAGCTCAAGACCCCCATCTAAGTCGTATTTTCTCGAACCGTGTCATATCACGCTACAGCGAATTTAAAGATTTCTATGGCATGGAAGACGCGATTGAACAGATTGTTTCTTACCTAAAACACGCAGCACAAGGCTTAGAAGAACGTAAACAGATCCTTTATCTACTTGGCCCTGTGGGCGGGGGTAAATCTTCTCTTGCTGAAAAGCTAAAAGCACTGATGCAAAAACTGCCAATCTATGTGCTGTCTGCTGATGGTGAGCGAAGCCCAGTAAATGATCACCCTTTCTGTCTGTTCGACGTAAACGAAGATGGCGATCTTTTGAAACAAGAGTACGGAATAGAGAAGCGCTACATACGCTCTATCATGTCACCTTGGGCTGCTAAACGCCTCCATGATTTCGGTGGTGATATTTCTAAATTCAAAGTCATCAAACTACGTCCTTCGATTCTCGACCAAGTTGCGATCGCGAAGACAGAGCCGGGTGATGAAAACAACCAAGATATCTCTTCCCTTGTAGGTAAAGTCGATATTCGTAAACTTGAGCACTTCTCTCAAGACGATCCGGATGCCTACAGCTACTCTGGTGCGCTTTGTAAAGCCAACCAAGGTGTGATGGAATTTGTGGAAATGTTCAAGGCGCCAATCAAAGTCTTGCATCCACTACTCACCGCCACGCAAGAAGGTAACTTCAACGGTACCGAAGGGCTTTCCGCGCTGCCGTTTGACGGCATGATTTTGGCTCACTCGAATGAGTCAGAATGGCAAACTTTCCGTAACAACAAGAACAACGAAGCCTTCCTTGACCGTGTCTACATTGTAAAAGTCCCATACTGTCTACGCGTTTCTGAAGAAGTGAAGATCTACCAGAAATTGCTTGAGCACAGTGAACTCTCCAATGCACCATGTTCGCCAAGTACACTCGCTCTGCTATCGCAATTCAGTATCCTTTCGAGACTGAAAGAGCCTGAAAACTCTTCTCTGTTCTCAAAAATGCGTGTTTACGATGGTGAAACCCTTAAAGACACCGATCCAAAAGCGAAGAGCTACCAAGAATACCGAGATTATGCTGGCGTTGACGAAGGTATGTCTGGGCTATCAACGCGTTTCGCCTTTAAGATTCTGTCTCGCGTATTCAACTTCGACCAAGCCGAAGTGGCAGCAAACCCGGTTCACTTGTTCTACGTTATTGAACAACAAATCGAACGTGAGCAGTTCCCTCAAGAAACCGCTGAGAAGTACCTTGAGTTCTTGAAAGGATACTTAGTACCACGTTACGTAGAATTCATTGGTAAAGAGATTCAAACCGCTTACCTAGAGTCTTACTCTGAGTACGGTCAGAATATCTTCGACCGCTATGTCACCTACGCCGACTTCTGGATTCAAGATCAGGAGTACCGAGATCCAGAAACAGGCCAGTTGTTCGACCGCTCTTCTCTGAATGCTGAACTAGAGAAAATCGAGAAAACAGCCGGGATCAGCAACCCTAAAGACTTCCGAAATGAGATTGTAAACTTTGTGCTTCGTGCCAAGGCGAACAATAACGGTCAAAACCCAGTTTGGACGAGCTACGAGAAACTGCGCACTGTGATTGAGAAGAAAATGTTCTCCAATACAGAAGAGCTACTTCCTGTTATTTCGTTCAATGCTAAGACCTCAACGGATGATCAGAAAAAACATGACGACTTCGTTGCTCGTATGATGGAAAAAGGCTACACCGAGAAACAAGTTAGACTGCTATCCGAGTGGTACCTAAGAGTTCGTAAATCCTCATAACCAAACTGTACTGAGCTGTTCAAGTGAGCAGCTCGTACAAACCAATAACTTTATACACTATTAAACCAATAACTCTTATACCCGAATAAAAAGTAGGATCGCGACATCAGCTGAGAGGGAGTTCTTATGGCACAATTTATCGATCGGAGGCTCAATGGCAAGAATAAGAGTGCTGTAAATAGACAGCGCTTCTTAAGACGCCATAAAGAGCAAATCAAAGAATCTGTGGCCGATGCAGTCAACCGACGCTCAATCACCAATACAGAAACGGGTGAAGACGTTACTATTCCTCACAAAGACATCAAAGAGCCTAGCTTTCATCAAGGTCAAGGTGGCATAAGAGAGCGCGTTCACCCAGGTAATGACCAGTTCATCACTGGCGACAAGATCGAACGCCCTAAAGGTGGCGGTCAAGGTGGCGGTTCAGGTCAAGGTGATGCAAGCCCTGATGGTGAAGGCCAAGACGAATTTACCTTCCAAATATCTAAAGATGAGTACCTAGACATTCTCTTTGAGGATTTGGCTCTACCTAACCTAGAAAAAAATCAGGTCAACAAAATTACGGAATGGAAGATACACCGCTCTGGTTACCAAAGTGCGGGGATTCCATCCAACATCGCGATTGTCCGCTCTCTACAACAATCTCTCGCTCGAAGAACAGCAATGACAGCGGGTAGAAAGCGTGAATTGAACGTACTGATGGAGCAGCTCGACCAAGTTAAAATGACTGAGCCTGCACAACCCTTTGAAGAAACACGTCTAAAAGAAGAGATCGCCGAACTGCGTAAACGCATTGAGAGCGTGCCATTTATTGATACCTTCGATTTACGCTACAAAAACTATGAGAAGCGCCCTATCCCATCTAGCCAAGCGGTAATGTTCTGTCTAATGGATGTGTCGGGCTCAATGGACCAAGCAACCAAAGACATCGCTAAGCGCTTTTATGTGTTGCTCTACCTGTTCTTGAACCGTACTTATGAAAACGTCGATGTAGTATTTATTCGTCACCATACTCAGGCTAAAGAAGTCGACGAACATGAGTTCTTCTACTCGCAAGAGACTGGCGGCACCATAGTTTCCAGTGCACTGAAATTAATGAAAGAGATTGTCGCAGACCGTTATCCTGCTAATGAGTGGAATATCTACGCTGCACAAGCTTCTGATGGAGATAACTGGGCTGATGACTCCCCTCGCTGTAAAGAGCTGCTGGTCAATACGCTATTGCCGATTTGCCAATATTACTCCTACATCGAGATTACGCGCCGTTCACACCAAACACTTTGGCACGAGTACGAGAAGCTAGAAGCGAGCTTCGATAACTTCGCCATGAAGAACATTAAAACGGTGGATGATATTTTTCCTGTGTTTAGAGAACTGTTCCAGAAAGAGACAGCGTAAGGGGGCTAGCCATGACAGCGAAATCAAACGTTGCAGAGAAAGACAAAGCGACACAGAAGAGAAACGACAAGATGCTGCCTGATGGTCCAGATTGGACGTTCAACCTCTTAGAGCAATATCACGTAGAAATTAAGCGTGTGGCGCAGCATTACCGTTTAGACACTTACCCGAATCAGATTGAAGTGATTACCTCTGAGCAGATGATGGATGCTTACTCCAGTATTGGTATGCCCATCAATTACAACCACTGGTCTTTTGGTAAGAAATTCATCCAGACAGAACAAAACTACAAACACGGACAAATGGGCTTAGCGTACGAAATCGTGATCAATTCAGATCCGTGTATCGCTTACTTAATGGAAGAGAACACGGTCACCATGCAAGCGTTAGTAATGGCGCACGCCTGTTACGGTCATAACTCGTTCTTTAAGGGTAATTACCTGTTCCAAACTTGGACTGATGCAAGCTCGATTATCGACTACCTCTTGTTCGCAAAAAAATACATTACCGATTGCGAAGAAAAATACGGTGTGGCTGAAGTCGAGAAACTTCTCGATTCTTGTCATGCTCTCATGAACTACGGCGTAGACAGATACAAACGTCCAGAGAAGATTTCCATTGCGGAAGAGACGGCAAGACAAGAAGAACGTGAAGCTTATCTGCAATCTCAAGTGAATGAGCTTTGGAGAACGGTTCCTCAAAACAAAAGCAAGGAAGAAGAAACCAAGATACGTTTCCCTAGTGAGCCTCAAGAAAACATTCTCTACTTTATTGAGAAGAACGCACCACTGCTTGAACCTTGGCAACGTGAGTGTGTTCGTATTGTTCGCAAGGTGAGCCAATACTTCTATCCTCAGAAACAAACCCAAGTAATGAATGAGGGCTGGGCAACCTTCTGGCATTACACCATTCTTAACCATCTTTACGACGAAGGCTTGGTGAGTGATAAGTTCATCTTAGAGTTCCTACACAGTCACACCAGTGTGGTTGCTCAACCCGCCTACAACAGCCCTTATTTCAGTGGGATAAATCCTTATGCACTTGGCTTTGCGATGTTTAGAGACATCCGACGCATCTGTGAAGAACCAACCGATGAAGATAAAGAGTGGTTCCCTGAATTAGCCGGAAGTGATTGGTTGGAAGCCGTGCACTTTGCGATGCACAACTTCAAAGATGAAAGCTTCATCAGCCAATACCTTTCTCCAAAAATCATTCGTGACTTTAAACTGTTCTCAGTACTCGACGACGACCGTAAAAATACCATTGAAGTCAGTGCGATTCACGATGACCCAGGCTATCGCCTGATTAGAGAAAAGCTCGCGGCACAATACAACCTAAGCAACCTTGAGCCGAATATTCAGGTGTTTAACGTCGATATTCGTGGTGATCGCTCAATGACACTGCAATATGTGCCTCATGACCGTATCCCGCTAGATAAAGGCTACGATGAAGTATTAAAACACCTTTATCGCTTATGGGGCTTTGATGTGATTTTGGAAGAGCTCAAAGACACAGGTCATAGAGAAATCTTGACCACCTGCCCGAAACGAAATGATTATGGAGCCAAGATTTAATACCAATCACAGTAAGTAAGTGATTGGTATAAAACTCCGCTCCCCCTACAACATAGTGGTCACCCGCTCGGAAGTGGAGCAACAAAAAAGCGCATAAGTCGTCGACTTATGCGCTTTCCTTTTTGAGCTTTAGCGTATTAAACAAACACTATTAAACAATCGGCTTTTGGCCGCGTTCAATCAGCTTCATCAGCACACTGTCTGCAGATTTACCTGCAACACCTGCTAGCTTGTCTGACAGCTTTTTCTTTTGTACGTAGTGAATCGCTAGAACCGTCTTGTCCTTACATGCCGCTACGACTAAATCATCAGAAGTGCTGATCTCATCCACCAGCCCAAGTTCATGCGCTTGTGTACCAAACCAGTGCTCACCCGTTGCTACTTTTTCAAGATCTAGCGCAGGTCGATGGTCACGAATGAAGTCTTTAAACAAACCATGAGTTTCCTCTAGCTCTTCTTTAAACTTCTCGCGTGCTTTGTCACTGTTCTCACCAAACATAGTAAGCGTGCGTTTGTACTCACCCGCCGTTAGCTGTTCGAACTCAATGTCATGCTTTTTAAGCAGTTTGTTGAAGTTTGGTAGTTGAGCGATAACACCAATAGAACCAACAATAGCAAAAGGTGCAGATACGATTTTGTCTGCTATACATGCCATCATGTAACCGCCACTTGCTGCTACTTTGTCTACCGAGATAGTCAGAGGTAGGCCTGCCGCTTTAATACGATCAAGTTGAGAAGACGCCAAACCATAGCCGTGAACCATGCCACCGCCAGACTCAAGCTTAAGCAATACTTCATCACCTTTACGAGCCACAGCCAAAACCGCCGTTACCTCTTCACGTAGCGAAGCCACTTCTTTAGCATCAATGCTGCCATTAAAATCGAGTACGAATAAATGCGGTTCACGCTTGCTATCAAGCTCACCCTCTTTCGCTGCTTTCTTCACTTCTTTGCCACGTGATTTTACTTTTTCTTTTTCCGCTTTCTTTTCTGCTTTATCACGGGCTTTGATGAAAGCATCATCATGCAAATGGTGCTCTAGTTGTTCAATCGTCTGTTTGTGGTGCTCAGATAGGTTCGTGATTTCCAGCTCACCTTTAATTGCGCTTGATTTCCCACCCACAGATTTAGCTATCACTAAAATTGCAATGATGGCGATTACAACGGTCGCAATCTTGGCTAAAAACAAGCCGTAGTCCAACAAAAATTCCAATGTCATATCCCCTATTGTATGAATTAGTGTATTGTAACCATCTTGTCACGATTACCAAGAATTTCTCATCATTCCTGCGGTTATCTGTGTAATTAAACATCAATGGAATGACGAACATAATAAAAGAAAGAAGGATAAGCACAGTGGATTACCCAATCTCTACAGATGCCCTCAAAGATAAAGTAATTTTGGTTACAGGTGCCGGTGCTGGCATTGGTCGCCAAGCCGCACTAAGCTTCGCTCAACATGGTGCAACTGTCATTCTGTTAGGCCGTAATGTCAAAAACCTTGAATTGATTTACGATGAAATCGAAAGCGCTGGTTACCCACAACCTGCGATTATCCCATTGGATTTAAAAGGCGCGACAAAGCAGAACTACATCGACATGGCTGAAACTATCGAATCACAATTCGGTCGTTTAGATGGTCTACTGCATAACGCAGGTGTGCTTGGCACGTTAAGTCCATTTGATCAAATCGATGAAGAAACGTTTGATGGCGTCATGCAAATCAACGTTAAAGCTGAGTTTCTAATGACTCAAGCGTTACTGCCTGTCATTAAAAAAGCGGAAGCGGGTCGTATTGTCTTTACCTCTTCAACGGTTGGTCACTCTGGCCGCGCGTTCTGGGGGACTTACGCAATTTCAAAGTTTGCAACAGAAGGCATGATGCAGATCTTAGCCGATGAACTTGAAGGTACCGATATCCGTGTTAATGCGATTAACCCAGGCGGTACTCAAACACGCATGCGTGCAAAAGCGTACCCAGGTGAAGATGCAAACAAGCTAAAAACGCCACTCGACATCATCCCGCTGTATCTACACTTAATGAACCCAAGTGTGACAAATATTAATGGCCAATGTATCGACGCCCAACCTAAGTAGTTGATATAATAACCAATAACAAGAAGTCGCTTTAATAGCGGCTTTTTTTGTATCTAAATCAACCATCTAACAGTTAGTTCACCTGATTTTCATCATTTTGCTTTGCATCTTTTTCATTGTTAAATATACTGTATAAACATACAGGTATTTAATTATGCATGAACTAATAAAAAACTTACAAGACCGCCAGTTAATCTGGAAAGGATTACAATCAACAACGCAAGGAAGTACCACTTCGACAGGCTATCCTCAATTGAATAAACAGCTTGATGGGGGCTTCCCGACGCACGGCGTTATTGAGGTTGAATCACAACAAGGGATCGGCGAACTTCGTCTACTCACGCCTTATTTAGCTCAACAAAACTCACAGAAACTGGCCATTTTCATCAACCCACCAGGGAAGATCTGTGCCGAGTTTTTCAACGGCCAAAACATCCCACTAGAGAACATACTAGTCATCCAACCTCAGCGTGATCTCGATGCATTATGGGCCGCAGAGCAGTGCCTCAAAAGTGGTGCCTGTCATTCTGTTTTGCTATGGGGCGCTGATTTAGAAATACACCAGACCAAGCGCCTGCAAGCGGCAAGCGAAACGGGCAAGTGTCTGCAATTTCATTTTAAAGCCACCAGCCATAATCAGTTATCCCTACCCGTTTCTTTAAGCATGAAGCTATCTTCTCACACCCAAGGGTTAAAGGTTGAGGTCACAAAAAGAAAAGGCAGCTGGTCGTATGGTAGCTTTGTTCTCGACATGAGCCAGAACTGGCCGTTACTCACAGAAAAAGTCATCCATGAAAACAGTTCGACTCACACTTTATCTGGTAACACGGTGCTGGCTTTCCCTATTGCGAAACAAGGCTAGCGTATGTTGTGGCTTTATCTGCACTTCTCATCGCTGCAATTAGATACCTTGTTTAACTCTAATGAATTGAGTTCGAATGAAGAATCACACGATCAACCTCTTATCATCGTCGATGAGAAAGATCATCGTGTGCTGCAAGCTAACCAAGCTGCGTTGCAATTGGGTATCACACTCGGCATGGGGCTAGGGTCTGCGGCTGCGCTTTGCCATAACTTACACGTCCACCCTTACTGCATTGAGCTAGAAAAAAGTAAACTGAAAGAGATTGCTCAATGGGCCTATCTGGTCACATCCGACATGGCGTTACTGCCACCAAATGGATTATTGATTAAGGCCTCTAACATGTTGTCGCTTTACGATGGACTAGATAATTACTGGCATGAACTCAAAAGCCATTTAGAAACGCTCAATATCCAGTTCAGCTTTGCCACAGGTTATTCGCCGCTTTCTGCAATCCTTTTGGGCAAGCAATCCATCAACCAAGCAACGAACAATGTTGAGCAAATGAAAGCTTGGGTAAGTCAACAAGCACTGAGTTCAAGCGAACTGCCTGCTAAACAAGTTGAGCGCCTGAATCGTGTTGGTATCAATGTCGTAGAAGACTTATTAAAGCTACCTTTGCAAGATGTCGCGCGCCGCTTTGATATCGACTTGGTGAACTATGTTGGTCGTCTTAATGGGCAGTTCAAGCACCCAATTGATTTCTATCACCCACCAGAGAGCTTCCAACAATATTTGGAGCTGCTGTTTGATATTGAGAACATCCTGTTCATCGAAAAGCCTTTGCTGAAATTGTTGAATCAGCTCGAATGTTTTTTAAGGTTACGTGACCGAGTAGCTTTCGAGTTAACGTTGACTTTACATCTAAGAGATAAAGACGATCATCATGTTTCTTTCTATTCAGCGCAGGGCGATTACCTTGCCGTCAAATGGGCAAACCTCACGCGTCTAACCTTAGAATCACTGAAGATCACAGCGCCTGTTCAGGGGCTGACTCTCTCCTTGATTCGTCATGGAGAACCGCAAGTCGCCTACCATGATCTTTTCGATGGCAATACAGGGACGCTTGCCGCGTTAGATTTGCTCTCGCTGCTGCAAGCCAAATTAGGGCAAGCCTGTATTCAAACACCGAAAATACAGCATGACCCTAGGCCAGAGAAAGCCAACCAATATTCACTGCCGACACTGGGGAATCCGGAAAAAAAGAGACAAGTTTCCCAAGATGTCGCGCAACAAACCACGACAGCTCCCAACATCAGTCAACAGCGACTCCGACCAAGTATCCTACTGCCCGAGCCCGAAGCCTTAACCGAGAGTGTCACCTTATCTCAAGGCCCTGAGCGCATTGTTTCTGGTTGGTGGGATGGTGAGAAAATCATTCGTGACTACTTTATTGCTCACAGTGAAAACGGCCGATGGTTATGGGTATTCAGAACGCCCGATAAACAATGGTTTTTGCACGGCCTATTTAGCTAGTTTGTAAGTCAGTCAGACAATTTAGTCACTCGCTCAGTACGACTTACTGGCAATTTCAACGTCCCTTTTCAATCATGTTCATCCGCAATGGTTAAGTGAGATTACGTTATGTCTCAGCAATACTCAGAGCTCTTCTGCCAAAGTAATTACTCCTTTCTAGAGGGAGCATCGCATGCGGAAGAGCTTGTTTTACAGGCCGACTTTTTACGCTACAAAGCACTCGCGGTCACCGACGAGTGCTCGGTGGCGGGCATCGTTAAAGTTCACTCTGCGATCAAGCAACATAAACTGTCGCTCAAGCAGATTGTCGGGAGCATGTTTTGGTTAAATGAAGAGTGCCAAGTTGTCTTGTTATGTCCGAATAGAAAGGCCTACGCCGAGCTGTGTCGTATTATTACCAATGCGAGACGTCGTAGCAGCAAAGGACACTATCAACTCTCTGAGTGGGATATCATGTCGGCTAAGCACTGCTTCATTCTTTGGCTCCCTCAACAGAAAAATGAAGACGCACATTGGGGGCAGTGGCTTTCCCAACATCACTCAGGTCGATTGTGGATTGGCTTACAACGACATCTAAAACAAACCGACCAACAGTACACGGATTACTGTGTTGAGCTGTCACAACATCACCAACTACCGATTACAGCTTGTGGTGGCGTATTGATGCACAACGCTAATCGCTTGCCCTTACAGCACTCACTTACCGCTATTAAATACCAACGTCCCATAACTGAAGTGGGCAGCCACTTACTCGCCAATGCCGAGCGCTGTTTACGCAGCATCAATAAAATCTCTCATATATTCAAAGCTGAATGGCTAGAAGAGAGCAATCGAATCTCTGAGCTATGCGAATTTGATTTAGACAGCTTGCGCTACGAATACCCAAGCGAACTGATTCCTCAAGGTGAGACACCCATGAGTTATCTACGCATGTTAGTCGAGAAAGGAAAACGATCTCGCTTCCCACAAGGGGTGCCTAACGATATTCAACAAATCATCGAGAAAGAGCTCGGGCTGATTGACGAGCTTGACTACCCTTTCTTTTTTCTCACGATCCACGACATCGTCATGTTTGCCAAAAGCCAAGGGATTCTTTACCAAGGTCGAGGTTCAGCGGCCAATTCCGTGGTCTGTTACTGCTTAGAAATCACCTCTGTCGACCCAAGACAGATCTCGGTACTATTCGAACGCTTCATCAGTAAAGAGCGCGATGAGCCGCCCGATATTGATGTCGATTTTGAGCATGAGCGCCGTGAAGAAGTCATCCAATACATCTACAAAAAATACGGTAGAGAACGCGCAGCACTTGCCGCAACTGTCATTTCATATCGCTTTAAAAGCGCGGTCAGAGATGTCGGCAAAGCATTAGGACTACAAGAAGCTCAGCTTGATTACTTCATAAAGAACACCAACCGCAGAGACAAAAGCTTAGGTTGGCAGGCTCAGTTAACTCAATTAGGTCTACAACCTGACTCTTTAAAAGGTCAGCAATTTATCCATTTGGTTAATGAAATCATCGGCTTTCCACGTCACTTATCTCAGCATGTTGGCGGTTTCGTGATCTCTTCTGGCCCTTTATATGAATTGGTTCCCGTCGAGAATGCAGCAATGCACGATCGAACCATCATTCAATGGGATAAAGATGATCTGGAAACTTTGGGATTGCTTAAAGTCGATGTACTCGCGCTTGGTATGCTTTCTGCGATTCGTAAGTGCTTCGACCTGATCAAACGCACTCACGGGCAATCACTCACCATCGCAGAGATCACTCGTCTCAAGGACGATCCTCATGTTTATGGCATGATTCAGCGAGGGGACACTGTCGGGATCTTCCAAATTGAATCACGAGCGCAAATGAGTATGCTGCCAAGGCTCAAACCAAAAACTTATTACGACTTGGTGATCCAAATCGCTATCGTACGTCCTGGGCCGATTCAAGGCGATATGGTTCACCCGTTCTTAAAGCGTCGAGATGGTATTGAGCCAATCAGCTACCCATCTAAGGATGTTGAATCAGTACTGTCACGCACTTTGGGTGTGCCGATATTCCAAGAACAAGTGATTAAGCTCGCGATGGTTGCCGCAGGATTCACAGGTGGAGAGGCGGATCAGCTCAGACGCGCCATGGCTGCTTGGAAAAAGAATGGCAACGTCTTTAAGTTTAAAAACAAGCTCATCGAAGGCATGCAAAAACGCGGCTATGAGACAGAGTTTGCCGAACAGATCTTTAAACAGATATGTGGTTTTGGTGAATACGGGTTTCCGGAAAGCCATTCTGCTTCATTTGCGGTGCTAGCCTATTGCTCAGCTTGGTTGAAATGTTACTACCCAGAGTGTTTCTACGCGTCTTTGTTGAATAGCCAACCTATGGGGTTCTATAGCCCATCACAGTTGGTACAAGATGCGCAGCGACACAATGTGAAAGTACTTCCTGTATGTGTGAATGCCTCACAAGATGATCACACCGTGATCTCTCATCAGAATGGTTTGGCGCTCCGATTAGGGATGAGGCAAATCAAAGGCCTAAGTGAACATGGGATTCAAAGCATTCTCGCCAATCGTCCACGCTCCGGTTATCGCCATCCCAGTCAGGTTAAGCAACTATCGATCAATAAAAAAGACATCGAACTGCTCGCCTCGGCTAATGCGCTGCACAATGTTTCCGGTGATCGTTTCCAAACTCGTTGGGCATTGATGGACTCCGCTTCTGACCTACCTCTATTTCGTCAGGCTTACGACAAGGTAGAACACGCTTTGCATAAACCCAATGAGATGCAGGATCTACTAGAGGATTTTACCAGCGTTGGCGTATCGTTAAACAAGCACCCTATCACCTTGCTAGAAGAAGCTAACCGACTTGGTCGATTCACCCATATGAAAGACTTAAAACAACAAAGACACAAATCCATGGTCACGGTTGTTGGATTGGTCACTGGTAAACAATCACCCGGCACCGCAGCCGGTGTCACCTTTGTCACATTAGAAGATAACACAGGCAATATTAACGTTGTGGTATGGGGATCCACCGCACGCGCACAGCAGCAAGCTTACCTGACAGCTAAGGCTTTAAAGGTGCAAGGGATCTTAGAGAAGGAAGGCGAAGTCGTGCATGTGATTGCGGGGAAACTTATCGATATTACCGATGAAATTGTTGGCTTAAACACCAAATCTCGAGATTTTCATTAACGCTTCAAATAGCCCTTCCATAAACGCCAGAAAAGGAAAAGGGAGGCATCAGCCTCCCTTCAATTCAAATCGTTGAGTTATGACTCAACTTCAGCTTCCGTACGTCTTTTCTTAAATTCCCTATATAGTAATAAGCTCAAAGTCATTACGACTTTTGAAGTCAACCATATCATTAAGAGGAACTACCTTAGATTGTGAGTGAAAAGTTACGCTAGTAGTTGAGCATATTTTGTTAAGAAAAATATGCTCCGTCAATATTAGCAAACGTTTTCTATAAGGTCACTCAAAACAAACCGTACAGCTGCATTAATTATAAAATCTGGCGCATTCGCTCTTGAGTGACTTCAACCAAGAGATCCGGTTGGAATTTAGAAATAAAGCGGTTACACCCTACTTTCTCAACCATGGCTTCATTGAAACTTCCACTTAATGAAGTATTTAGCGTGATAAACAAGTCATGCATTCGTGGGTCAGTACGCACTTCATGGGTCAGTTTATAGCCGTCCATTTCAGGCATTTCGGCATCTGTGATCATCAGCAGTATTTCTTGATTGATGTCTTTGCCTTCGTCACACCAGCCCTTCAGCAGGTTAAGCGCTTGTAGGCCATCGCAACATTCAATAATGTTCAAACCCAATTGCGATAAGGTACCTTTGATCTGATTACGCGCGGTTGAAGAGTCATCAACGATAAGTACGTTACGTCCAACCATTTCATTGGCCAGCTGCTCATCTAAGACACCGTCAGAAATCGAAACGTCATAATCAATGATCTCAGCGAGTACCTTTTCAACATCAATGATCTCAACGATCTTGTGTTGCTCTTCTTCTTGAATATGCGTGATAGCCGTAAGATAGTTGGCACGACCCGTTGTCTTTGGCGGCGGCTGAATTTCAGTCCATGTCGTATTCACGATGTTACGCACTTGTCCAACTAAGAAGCCTTGTACGGTTCGGTTGTATTCCGTGATGATCAAGTTATTTTCTTGAGTCTCATCACGAGATGGCGGGAAGCCAATCGCGCTACGCAAATCGATAACAGGCACCGATTCGCCACGTAAAGAAGCGACACCCGTAATATGATGGTGAGAGCCTGGTAAGCGAGTTAACACTGGCACTTTTAGGACTTCTTTCACTTTAAATACGTTAATCGCAAATAGTTGACGACTATTTAAGCTGAATAACAAGAGTTCCAGACGGTTTTCACCGACTAGTTTGGTTCTCTGATCAACCGAATTTAAAACGCCAGACATACAACACCTTAGTGACAAATAATAACTGAGGCTACAATAGCCTACTTCAATAGGTTAAAGCAAAGCGCCATTGCACAGAATGCTTAAACTAAGTACAACAAGTGACGTTATACATAGTTTAAGGAGATGATAAGAGTTCGGTAAGGCTGTAAGAAGAGTAAAAGAGGCTTAACCTTCAATGACTTTCATCAATAATTGACCATCGTACAAAGCTTGTTTAACAAGCGCAGCGCCTGGCATGGTTGCTTGTTTATAGAATCGAGATTCCACCAGCTCTAAATCTTGATGGTAAACCGATAAACTCTGCTCTTCGATACACTTTTGAATTGCAGGATACAACACGCTTTTGGCCTGATTGATAACACCACCCACCAAGATTTTCTCAGGGTTGAATAGGTTAATCACAATGGCAATCGCAGAGCCTAGGTAACGGCCTAATTGCTCAATCACTTCTACAGCTAGTGGATCCCCCGCCGCCGCGGCAGCGCAGATTTGTTCAATCGTGACATCCTCAAACACAGTAAGTGTTGATTCTTCACCATTGGCTAATCGCTCTTTGACTTGCTCACGGATCGCCTGCGAGCTCGCAACCGTTTCTAAACAGCCTCGGTTACCACAATGACAAAGCTTGCCCTCTCTATCGATCTGAATATGACCCAATTCACCGATGTTACCGTGACGACCTTGTAGAACTCGGCCATCTAGGATTATCCCAGCACCGACACCATGGTGAATCGAGATAAGAACTGAATTATCGTTATCTTGTGAGTGACCAAACAGCTTCTCTGCCAATGCCCAAGCTCGAGTGTCATTGGCAATAAAGACTGGTAGACCCGTTTCTTTGTAGATCTCAGGGCCCAACGCTAAGTTTTTAACGTTATAGTGCGGCATCTGCAGCACAATACCTTGCTCAGAATTCACGAGACCCGGCAGAGTAACGGCAATACTAGTGACCCTGTCAAGCTGTTCCGCATAGGTTTGAAAAAACTCATCAATTTCATGCAGAAGACGAGCAAGCACATCCTCTTGGTCACGTTCGTGAATATCAATTTTAGTATCGATAAGCACATCGCCACCCAGTTCATGAAGCGCGATCGTGAGATACCCACGACCAAGACGCATCGACAGAAACTGCCAACCTTCATTATTGGTTTGCAAACCCACAGCAGGACGTCCACGAGTCGTGGCTTCTTGAACCGTCGTCTCATGAATAAGGTGGGCTTCAATAAGTTCGCGGGTAATTTTAGTAATACTCGCCGGAGCCAACTCACTTTGCTTGGACAGTTCGATACGAGAAATAGGACCTTTAAGGTCAATTAGTTTATATACACGACCAGCATTGACCTGTTTGATATGATCAATATGGCCCGGTTGAGCCATGTACATTTTACGCTCCAGAAATCATCAACGGGTTAATTTTTTTACTTTGCGAAGTAATTGTGAAGTGACTTGGTATATCGCCGTGACCAGTATCACGTATATACATGAATCTTTGTGTATCTAGTCAAATAGTTTAAGAAAAATTAACACCCACATCGATAATTTGAGACTTAATTTTCATAAAAAAACATCGCGTTTGAGTCCTAAATTCAATAAATAACAGTAAATACAGAAATATCTTCCTAGCTCCCAATAAATTATCAATTAATGCATATACTTAATTCTGTCTTGTACAAGATTTTCTAGGTCTCACCTTCGGAGCATTCATGACATCAGAATTAAGAAAAACAAAAATCGTCACCACTTTAGGACCATCAACAGATAAAGGTAACGTCCTTGAAGAGATCATCAAAGCCGGCGCCAATATCGTCCGTATGAACTTCTCTCACGGCAGCAGCGATGACCATATTCAACGCGCTGAAAAAGTCCGAGCAATAGCGAAAAAGTTCGGCACTCAAATCGCAATCCTCGGCGACTTACAAGGTCCCAAGATTAGAGTGTCCACTTTTAAAGACGGTAAAATCCAACTCGCAGTGGGTGACAAGTTCACGCTCGACAGTAGCCTAGGTTTAGGTGAAGGCAATCAAGAAGCCGTAGGCCTCGATTACAAAGAGTTACCAAACGATGTATCAGCTGGCGATGTTCTGTTGCTTGATGATGGTCGTGTTCAATTAAAAATCACCGAAGTCGAAGGCTGTCGTGTTCATACTGAGGTCACTATTGGTGGCCCGCTGTCGAATAACAAAGGCATCAACAAAAAAGGCGGTGGACTTTCTGCTGAAGCGCTCACCGACAAAGACAAGCGAGACATCATCACCGCAGCTCAAATCCAAGTCGACTATTTGGCCGTGTCTTTCCCACGTAACGGTGCAGACATGCACTACGCTCGTCAGTTAGCACGAGAAGCAGGATTAGAAGCTCACCTTGTCGCTAAAGTGGAACGAGCAGAGACCGTTGCCACTGTGGAGAACATGGATGACATCATAATGGCCTCAGATGTCGTCATGGTGGCCCGTGGGGACCTCGGAGTAGAAATTGGCGACCCAGAGCTAGTGGGAGTACAAAAACAGCTTATACGCCGTGCTAGAGCGCTTAATCGAACAGTGATCACCGCTACTCAAATGATGGAATCGATGATCTCCGCGCCAATGCCAACTCGTGCAGAAGTAATGGATGTAGCCAACGCCGTACTGGACGGCACCGATGCAGTGATGCTTTCAGGTGAAACCGCTGCGGGTGATTACCCGGTTGAAACGGTGAAATCAATGGCCGAAGTCTGTATCGGCGCTGAAAAGATGGCGGGTATTAACAACCAGTCTAACTACCGTATTGACCGCACCTTTGTGACGGCTGAAGAAACTGTCTCTATGGCAACCATCTACTCTGCAAACCATATGGAAGGTATTAAGGGTGTGGTGACTCTAACCGAATCAGGTCGCACCGCTCTGATGATGTCGCGCCTAAGTGCTGATATGCCTATCTATGCGCTATCTCGTAATGAGGGGACGCTGAACCGCTGTACCTTGTATCGAGGAGTTACCCCTATCTACTTCGAGACAGAAGCCGAAGACAGCTTTGATATCGCTCTGTCTACACTCACTTGCTTGAAAGAGAAAGGATACCTTAAGTTTGGTGATTTAGTGATCGTCACTCAAGGCGACATTATGGATGTGGCGGGATCAACTAACTGTATGAGAATCCTACCTGTCACTTAACATGGTTGTATTTGATTAGGTCAGTTCGTTGATGAGCGATCCTACCAAGATCAAAAAAGGGTTATTGAACTAAGTTCAGTAACCCTTTTTTCACTTCAGAACATGCTTAGCGGTTTGACGTACTAACTTATCAACTTCGAGTATTACTTCTCAGCAATGCTACTCACCAACTGTGGCATATGTGAGCTGCGAGCGTTTTCCGTTGAAGTATAAGTTTCTACAAATCGGTAACCCGCCTCTAACCCTAAGTCGTAATCGTGCAGCAAATCTTCTTTATCGCTCATCAAAGAGCTCGACTTAAGCGGTTTACTGGGTGCAATTTGAACAACAAACGCATCGTCCGGTGGAGAATTCAAAAAGTCCTGAGTTAATGAGTAGGTCTGATAATGAACCATCAACATGTCAGCTAAGCCCGAATCAAACTTATCGCCAATCAAATGGCTTAAACGATAAATGTCATCTGCCCCAAACAGCCACCGTCCACCATTGAGCAGATCAAGGTGTCCTCTATCGCGCTTTTGCTCCTTTGAACGGAGAATTTGCTGCTGAAAGAATGACGTCCAATCGGTTTTCCATTGTTCCACTTTTTGTTGCCAATGACCTTGCACACTATCAAACGACTCTCGGAACCATTCTAACTCTTCTGCCGATATCGTCTTAGGCGCTTTCACTAAGGCTTGTTTACCTTGAACCTCATTGGATAGCTCTGCTCCCTCTTCCAATACTGGCTCTGTACGTATCACGACTATTGAGCGAGCTTGCCTACGCCATGCTTCTTGCACAGGAATAGACGCAGACACACCACCGTCAACATAAGCACTGTCACCAATAAAGATTTCATCATTGTACAAACGAGGAATAGCACAGGTCGCCATCATCACTTTGTACCAGTCTTCACCCATCAACGGAAAATAATGGTCTCGTAAATCTTTAGAACCAGTTACTGCTGCAGAGAAATGACGATCACCTAAGGTTTGTCGTCCCAAATCAAGATCAAGCTTATATGGGTAAGCCATGATTTGCTCTAAGGCCCACTCTAAACCTAAGTTCTGGCGATTTCGTATATAGGAGAACAGATTGAAGAATTCTGGAGCCGTCGTTAGATCAAGAACAAAAGAACGACCCAACCCTTTGTCACGGCACAGATAGGCACATAAGTTAAGTGCACCCGCTGAGGTGCCAAAGAATTCATCAAAGGGGTCAAAATTAGAAAGAAGAAATGCGTCCAGCACACCAGCCGTAAAAATACTTCGCTGTCCGCCGCCTTGGGCAACCAGTGCTGTTTTTCCAGCAACAAACTTAGCGTAGTAATCTAAGTCTATTGCCGAGTCGATATTGGTTATAATCCCACTATTCATTATTCCCTGAGTATAAAAACTCAGCCTCGCAATAGATGGTATTAGCTACCAATCGCAATAAAGCCAAATGAAAGAATGATGGTGTAGATTACTACTGTTATTTGTAGAGCATTTTTCAGATTATGGTCCATAAACACCTCTGGCTTATTATTAATTTGTCGAGTCTCTATTTAAGTATTATCAGGTGTGTGAAGTATCTTCAAGAATCGTCGAAATTAGTCGCACAATATTGATGTAACCATCACAATTAGTCAGCGTATGGATAAGGATATACTCATGAATAACAAAGCAAATATGATTGCGCTTGTTGCGCTAATTTCCGCTTCAAACTTGTATGCAGCACCGGAAATTATTATCACTCCGATGATCGGTTATACCGGAGGTGGTAGCGTCGAAGACCAGGATGGTAATAGTTATGACATGGAAGGTTCAGAAAACTACACCTTCGCTATTGAAACTCCGCTTGAGAAAGGTCGTATCGGCTTTTTCTATTCCAATCAGAGATCTGAACTAGAAACGCTCAACCTAAGCTCCTCAATTCAATACCTGCACCTTCAAAGCAGTATCTACTACCCTGCTTCCCCTGTATTGTCTGGATATCTAGGGTTAGGCCTTGGAGCGTCTTACGTTGATGTAGACTGGGCGAAAGATAAATATGGCTTCTCAACCTCGATCTTCGGCGGCTTGGAATACAAATTTAGCGACCGCTTAGCATTGAACACACAAGTACGTTGGTTAGGCACAGTTGTAGACAACGACACATCCGGTGTTTGTAACGTGCCGAGCAATGGCCAAGACTGCATTATCCGCTTTGATACCGACTGGATGAATCAATTCCAAGCCAATGTTGGATTGAGTTTTACCTTCTAGGTTGAGTCCCATATTGGCTCAATAAGCCTTTAGACTATAAGTATTCAAACTAAATGAAAAAACCAGCTTGATGCTGGCTTTTTCATTATAAAAACGGTTTTCAGTTCAACTTAGAACTTGTAGGTCACACCTAGTGCGCCACCTACTTGTAACTCAACACCTTTATACATGTCGAGTTCAGGATGAACTTGTGCGTAAGCATTCCAACCTTCGTAGAAATTCACTTTCACGCCTAACGGTACTCGCAAACCAAAATCATCATTCCATTCAGCCCAAGCACCTGCACCGACATACCAACTTAAAGGCGCTTCAGTTTCAAACTGACCGCGCTTAAAAATATAATCGAATGCTGCACCATCATTACCGACTGTGGCGCGATACTTCTGATCAAACTCAACAACAACACTTAGATCTTGATCGACGGCTAAGCCAACTTCTAAGTTTGGAGCTTCAGAAGCATGAGCTAGCGAGGCTCCGCTGCAGCACATAAGGCCAATTAGGTAACGAAGTTTCATAGTATTCTCAGACTGTTTTAAAAAACGGTAGATTACTTAAATCACAACGGATGTTGTCATCATAAAGTTAAAGATAAGAGGTACCTAAAGCGGACAATTGAGCATCAGAACATCAAGTTGAACGATAACTAATTGAGTGGAAAAGAGTAAACGTAGGAAGGAGTTCCATTGAGCAGAAAACAAAAAAGGAGGCCTTTCGGCCTCCTTTCAATCTATTGAATCAGTGAATTAACCGTTGTTACGGATCCACTCATCCATGTCTGTCTTAAGGTTGTCAGACTTAGTACCGAAGATAGCTTGTACGCCACCAGCAACTACAACAACACCTGCAGCGCCTAGTTTCTTCAGTTTGTCTTGGTCAACAAGAGCTGTATCAGCTACTGCTACACGTAGACGAGTAATACAAGCGTCAAGACCAGTGATGTTCTCTTTGCCGCCGAATGCAGCAACTAACTCACCAGCAAGCTCTGTACCAGTTGCAACGATTTCGTCTTCTGACTCGTCTTCGCGACCTGGAGTTTTAAGGTCAAGTGCTTTAATCACAGTGCGGAATACGATGTAGTAAATTGCAGCGTAAGCAATACCACATACAACCATTAGGCCCATCTTAGACGCGTGGCCAGATAGTACTAGGAAGTCGATTAGACCGTGTGAGAAAGATGTACCGTGTACAAAACCTAGAGTGTTCGCAAGAACGTATGCAGAACCAGCTAGTAGAGCGTGGATTGCGTACAGTACAGGAGCAACGAATAGGAATGAGAATTCGATTGGTTCAGTGATACCCGTTAGGAATGAAGTTAACGCAGCAGAAGCCATGATACCCATTACTTTAGCGCGGTTTTCAGGTTTAGCTGAATGTGCAATCGCGATTGCAGCAGCAGGTAGACCGAACATCTTGAACATGTAACCACCAGCTAGCTGACCGAAGCCATTGCCCGCTGCACGAGATGCGTCATCAGCAACTAGGTAACAAGTAAGAACACCGTTTTGAGTTTCGCCAGCAGCGTTTACACAAGTACCAGCTTCAAAGAAGAAAGGTACGTTCCAAACGTGGTGAAGACCAAATGGAATCAGAGAACGCTCAACGATACCGTAGATACCAAACGCCACTTGTGGGTTCTGGTGAGCAGCCCAATCAGAGAACGCAGAGATAGCGCCGCCAACTGGTGGCCATACTACAGATAGTAGGATTGCTAGACCAATCGCAGAGAAACCAGTGATGATTGGCACTGCACGCTTACCAGCGAAGAAGCCTAAGTACTCTGGTAGTTGAATACGGAAGAAACGGTTGAATGCCCAAGCAGCAACACCACCGACTAGGATACCACCTAGTACACCAGTATCGATTTTATCAACGCCCATTACACCAGCCATTACGCCAAGTGTAGCAGTCATGATGCCGTAACCAACGATAGCAGCTAGACCAGCTACACCATCGTTGTTAGTAAAGCCAAGTGCAACACCTACTGCGAACAGCAGTGCCATTTGACCAAATACTGAACCACCAGCTTGTTCCATTAAGTTTGAAACAATTTCTGGAATGAAAGGAAGATCTGCTGCACCGACACCTAGCAAAATACCCGCAACTGGTAAAACTGATACTGGTAGCATCAGAGACTTACCAACTTTCTGCAGGCTAGCAAAAAGGTTCTTAAACATGTTTATGCTCCTGATAAAGATAAAATAATTATATGGGTCCTAACGGCACACCCCCGTAGCCTATATGTTAGCACCCAGTGAAAATGTAACCATGTATTGCATTATATTTTCTGCCGCTAAATATATATTGATGGGGAACTAACTTTCTAGTCACTTACGAAATTTAGTTTCAAAACACGTCTTGGATCACATGTCAAATCAAGAAATGCAATGCTTTACAAGCCAGTAAATGACTGAAAATAAACAGTATTTTTCAAGAGTCCTATTATTTTACTGGGTAAATAAAATAGGAGCGAATGTTATTTTTAGTAACAAAATTACAAATGTTGGAAATAGGGCTCTCAAGTTCAACATAATTAGTAAACATTAAAAAAAAACGCACTTTTGGTGATCAAAAACACAAAAAGGAAGCTTTCGCTCCCTTTTATTTGTTAAGTTAGTTTTTTATCGCAAAAAAAGTTTTTGGTAATTCTTGGTCGTTTGTTCAGCAACCTCTTTCATTGACAGTCCTTTCAACTGCGCAATATAAGCCGCCACTTCGACTACATATGCAGGCTGATTCTGGTTACCACGATATGGAACTGGAGCAAGATATGGAGAATCCGTCTCGATCAACAGTCGATCAAGCGGTAAGTTCTTTACGACTTCTTTAAGTTCCGTCGCTTGCCTAAAAGTAACGATCCCTGAGATCGAGATATAAAACCCAAGTTCCATAGCCGCTTCAGCGAACGCTTGATCCTCAGTAAAGCAGTGAATCACACCACCACATTTGTCAGCACCGCCATCACGCAAAATCGACAATGTATCTTCACGCGCATTACGAGTATGAATGATCAAAGGCTTATTTAGCTCTACTGCCAACGCTACATGCTGCTTAAATCGCAGTTGTTGTAGCTCTGCAGTCTCTGGTTGGTAGTGATAATCTAGGCCTGTTTCACCAATCGCCACCACTTTAGGGTTGCTCGCGTATTCACGCATTCTATCTAAACAAAAGTCGCTCTCTACATCGAGAGGATGTACGCCACACGAAGCCTTAACGTTATCAAACGGCGAGATCATCTCGAGCATATTTTCAAACGAATCCAGCGTAACACCAACAGAAAGCAGTTGGTCAACGTTTGCTGCTTTCGCTTTATTAACCACGTCTTCTACGCTTGTGTGTAAATCTTGGTAATCCAGTTTGTCTAAATGACAATGGGAATCTACGAACATGTTTCCTCGCAAGTGGCAATCAGCCAATTCATTATGAGTAGCTCCGTGTTGAGCCCAGGGTGTTGTTTCAACTGCTCAATTAACATCTGCAGTTTATTCGATACTGTATAAGCACTTTGGTAAGACATCACCTCAGAGAGTGCGTTGGCACTAGGGGTGATCGCCTTGCTCGCTAAACCAAAATGCAGCTTTTGCACGTCAGACAGTAAGTGCCATAGCCAACCTAATTGAACCAGAGGTTCCTTACTCAACTCTGTAGAGAACTTCAGCATGTCTGGTTGGACACCTTTGATAACATCAACGAAGCCATCTAAAGCTTTGCTAGAAGCCTCAACACCGCCTTGCTCAAACATCGCTTTGGCTTTCAAAGGCGCGTTGTCATTCAATGCCAATATATACTGAGGAACCGTTTTACCGACTTCCCCATTTAACCATGCCGATCCCGCATCCAATTGTGGACACACCACATTAAATTGCTGACAACGGCTAAGAATAGTCGGCATTAAGCGATTACTGTTACGCGTCGAAAGAATGAAAATACAGTTACTCGCAGGTTCTTCCAATGTTTTCAGTAGCGCATTAGACGCCGATTCGTTCATCGCTTCAGCCGGATTCAGCAAGATGACACGCAGGCCACCTAACTGGGACGATTGTTGAGCCCAACGGTTACTCGCACGCACTTGGTCAACGGTAATCGACTTGCCTTCTTTCTCGGGTTCAATCACATGGAAATCAGGATGACTCCCCGATTTCATCAGTTCACAGCTGTGACAAAAGCCGCACGCTTCACTTTCGTAGTTAACACACATCAGTGCCGACGTGAGCTGGCTAACCAGCACTTCCACGCCAAGCCCTTCAGGCGCATTAACGATCACAGAGTTAGGAAAACGTCCTGCATCGAGACTTTTTTTCCACTCACTCCATACCGGTGTGAGCCAAGAATACACTTCAGCCATGACTACCTACTGTTTATCGAGCCAAGCACCTAGCGCGACTTTAATATCAGCAGCCACTTGCTCAATCTCTTGCTGTGCATTAACCACAAGAACCGTTTCGTCTTGTTCTGCAATCTCAAGGTAACGTTCACGCGTACGATCGAAGAATGAGATATCCATCTTTTCGATTCTATCGAGCTCACCACGGCCTCTAGCACGTTCAAGCCCTACTCTAGGGTTAAGATCCAAGTATAGGGTTAGATCTGGCTTAAAACAGCCTAGCGTGGTTTCTTTCAGTGATTCCATCGTAGTGCGTGCGATCTGACGACCACCACCTTGATAAGCTTGAGATGACATATCATGACGATCACCCAATACCCACTTACCACTATCGAGTGCAGGCTTGATGACGTTTTCTACTAATTGAACACGCGCTGCGTACATCAGCAACAACTCGGTCATGTCTTGAAGCTTCTCGCCTTCGTGTTCTTCTTTGACTAATGAGCGCATCTTCTCGGCAAGCACGGTACCACCGGGTTCACGAGTATTAACGATGTCCGCGACACCAGCGGCTTTCAATGTCTCAACGATGGCATTGATTGCTGTACTTTTGCCAGCACCTTCAAGGCCTTCAACCACGATAAATTTCGACTGATTCATAATTCTTTCTTTATTTGTTTTTTCTTAATTGCTTTAAGTAAGCTCGTACTGCACGGTTATGCTCAGTCAAACTCTTTGAAAATACGTGACCGCCCGTTCCACTCGCAACAAAATACAGGTAATTGCTCTTCTCTGGATTCAGAGCCGCGTTGATAGACGCTTTACCCGCCATTGCAATCGGCGTCGGTGGTAAACCACTCATTGTATAGGTGTTGTACGGCGTTGGTGTTCGTAGATCTTTCTTACGAATATTGCCCTTGTAGCTATCGCCCATGCCGTAGATAACCGTTGGGTCAGTTTGCAAGCGCATACGCTTGTTCAAGCGGTTAACGAACACAGAAGACACACGTTCACGCTCAGAAGCAACTGCTGTCTCTTTCTCGATGATAGACGCAAGAATCAGAGCTTCATAAGGCGATTTAAGTGGCAGTTTATCGGCTCGATTTTCCCACTCCTCATTCACCACGTTCATTAGATCTCGGTGGGCGCGTTTCAACAAATCTAAATCCGTTGTGCCGTAGGTATAGTGGTACGTTTCCGCTAAGAAAAGACCTTCTAGCTTTTCATTTTCAATACCCAACTTTTCAGCGATCTCTGTTTCAGTAACACCATCCAACGTCTGTTGAATGAATTCATTATCTTTTAGCTGAACAAGCCACTCATCAAAACGACTGCCTTCTACGAAAGTAATCGTGAATTGGTGCTCTTTCCCTTCGACCAGCACTTGTAGCGCTTGCTCAAGGGTTAAACCAGGCTCAAGCAGGAATGTACCCGCTTTTACGTCAACCAACTCAGGGTGTAATTTACGAATGAGTTTCTCGTAAGGAGAAGCCTCAAACAGACCCTCATTAATCAACTGTGCGAAAACGCGGTTAAAGCTACTGCCTGAAGCAACAGTAACAACTTGTGGTTTTTCTAATTGAATAACTTGTTTCAGGTTATCTTGCGCTTGGTTGTAAACGTAGAACCCAGCAGCACCGGCTGCAATTAGGCACAAGATAATAAAAATAAATAACTTTTTGATCACGAGTTTAGTTGTCCTTGAAGGCTACGAGTAACGGTCCCAATCGTAAATTGGGTATCACTAATACGGGTAACGGGGGCAATCCCTAAAATGGAGTTAGTCATGAAAACCTCATCAGCTTGCATGAGTTGAGATAAGTAGTAGTCACCAATAGTAACGGAAAGTTCAGCTTGATTCAGCGCGGTTAACACTTGCTTACGCATAACCCCAGCGACACCACTTTGCGTCAGTTGAGGAGTGTGAATCGTCTGCCCTTTTCGCCAAAACAAATTGGCCATAGTGGTTTCAATCACATTACCTGAGATATCAAGAACCACACCATCAACTTCATCAGCCTGATCCATTTCATCTTTCATCAAGATTTGCTCGAGGCGATTATTGTGCTTATGACCGGCCAATAATGGACTCAAACCTAGTGCTTGTTGGCAGATACCGAGTTCTACACCGGAATCTTGCCACGCTGAATAATGACTAGGGAAATCGAAGGTACTGATGGTTATCGTTGGCTTGGCGATACTCTTGGTACTGTAGCCACGACCGCCGGCTCCACGGCTAACGTGCAGCTTAATCCCTGATTTTTCATTATGAGGCTTGTTTTTATCTTGAAAATTCGTTGAACCATCAAGGCTCTTTGTCCCATGAAGATCGTTATCTTGGATATGTTGAAGCGCATTATCGAGCCAAAGGTTAACCACATCCCAATCAAGTGCGGAAATGCGTAACGCTTTAAGGCAATCATCGACACGACGCTGATGATCGTGAAAATGTTGAATCTGAGCACCTCGGACAAGCATTGTCGTGAAACAGCCGTCTCCGTACTGAAACGAGCGATCCAAGATATCGATAGTTTGTTGGCTTTCTCCATCAACCCAAAACATGTTTTTCCCCATAAAAAGAAACGGCTCAATGCTAAAGCATCAAGCCGTTTAAAAACAAGTCTAATTGTGACTATCTACGAGTGTTTATGTCTTTAATAAGATGATTAAATCTTTTTGAAGATCAAACAGCCGTTTGTACCACCAAAACCGAATGAGTTACATGCAGCATATTCCATGCCGCTAACTTTACGCGCGGTGTGAGGTACTAAGTCAATATCTAAGCCTTCTTCAGGATCATCTAGGTTGATTGTCGGTGGAACAATCTGGTCAACCAAAGACATCGCTGTGATGATCGCTTCAGCAGAACCCGCAGCACCTAGAAGGTGGCCAGTCATTGATTTCGTAGAAGAAACCAATACTTGCTTACAGCCTGCTTCGCCAAGAGCACGTTTAATACCCTTAACTTCTGCTACATCACCCGCAGGAGTCGATGTACCGTGTGCGTTAACATAACCGATTTGTTCACCAGTCACGCCAGCATCACGCATAGCCGCTTCCATAGCTAGTGCGCCACCAGAGCCATCTTCACTTGGAGATGTCATGTGGTAAGCGTCACCCGACATACCGAAGCCAACTAACTCACAGTAAATCTTAGCGCCACGAGCTTTCGCATGTTCGTACTCTTCAAGAACCATCATGCCAGCACCGTCACCAAGAACGAAGCCGTCACGACCTTTGTCCCATGGACGAGAAGCTTTTTGAGGCTCATCGTTACGAGTAGACAGTGCTTTAGCCGCACCAAAACCGCCCATACCTAGTGGTGTCGATGCTTTTTCAGCACCACCCGCTAGCATTGCGTCAGCATCGCCGTATGCAATCATACGAGCCGCGTGACCAATGTTATGTAGGCCAGTAGTACATGCAGTAGAAATCGCGATGTTTGGACCGCGTAGACCACGCATGATAGACATGTGACCCGAAATCATATTCACGATCGTCGACGGAACGAAGAACGGACTGATTTTACGAGGGCCTTTTTCAGTTAGAGCTTGGTGACCTGCTTCGATCAAACCAAGACCACCAATACCAGAACCGATAGCAACGCCAACACGAGGGGCGTTTTTTTCAGTAATAGTTAGGGCTGAATCATCTAAAGCTTGAATACCTGCTGCGACGCCGTACTGGATGAACAAGTCCATCTTACGAGCATCTTTTTTAGTCATATACTCTTCGCAGTTAAAGTCTTTAACTAGACCTGCAAAACGAGTTGAGAAATTGGTTGCATCAAAATGATCGATATTAACGATACCACTTTGACCAGCTAGCAGGGCTTTCCAAGAAGATTCTACAGTGTTGCCTACCGGCGACAACATACCCATGCCAGTGACAACTACACGACGCTTGGACACGATATTACACTCCGGGGATTGAGGTGATTTAAGATGAGGATAGATGAGTTAGATAAAACACAGGCGGTCAAGGTGACCGCCTGGGAGAGATTATTACTGAGCGCTAGTTACGTAATCGATAGCAGCTTGAACAGTAGTAATTTTCTCAGCTTCGTCATCTGGGATTTCAGTGTCGAATTCTTCTTCTAGAGCCATTACTAGCTCAACTGTGTCTAGAGAATCTGCACCTAGGTCATCAACGAAAGAAGCTTCGTTTTTAACTTCAGCTTCGTCTACACCTAGCTGTTCAACAATGATTTTCTTTACGCGTTCTTCGAGGTTGCTCATTTTTTCTTTTCCTTTACAGAGTTCGCTTTATGCGATGTTTTCCGTAGTTTATTCAATCTATTGAAAGTTGCAAGGTCAACTTTTCTGGTCAAACCACAATTTTCACGATTTTAACCGAAATTACGTATGATCTTGACTTAAATCATGCACAAATGTTGCACATAATTTACACCATGTACATACCGCCATTGACGTGAAGTGTTTCACCTGTGATATAAGCTGCCGCAGGTGACGCCAAAAATACCACAGCTTCAGCGATTTCGCGAGGGTCACCTAGTCGACCTGCTGGTACATTCGCCAAAGTTGCTGCACGTTGGTCATCATTTAACGCTTTAGTCATATCAGTTTCGATGAAACCTGGAGCAACAGTGTTCACTGTAACGCCACGAGATGCAACTTCACGAGCCATTGATTTAGTAAAACCAATCACACCAGCTTTTGCAGCTGCGTAGTTAGCTTGACCAGCGTTACCCATAGTACCAACTACAGAACCAACGTTTACAATACGACCTTGACGCTTCTTCATCATGCCACGCAATACAGCTTTAGACATGCGGAAGATAGGCGTTAAGTTAGTATCGATGATGTCATTCCATTCGTCGTCTTTCATACGCATAAGTAGGTTATCACGAGTGATACCTGCGTTGTTAACTAGAATGTCGATCGCACCAAATTCATCGTTGATGGTCTTCAGTGTAGCAGTAATTGAGTCAACGTCAGTTACGTTAAGAGCAAGACCTTTACCGTTCTCGCCAAGGTACTCGCTGATTGCAGCAGCGCCGCCTTCAGACGTAGCAGTACCGATAACTTTAGCACCACGCTCAACTAAAAGTTCAGCGATTGCACGACCAATACCACGGCTTGCGCCTGTAACTAGTGCAACTTTGCCTTCTAAATTCATCATAACTTCTCTATTAATTGGTTATTTACTTAGCAGCGTCTAGTGATGCAGTGTCATTAACTGCAGCAGCTGTCATAGTTTTAACAATACGTTTTGTTAGACCAGTAAGAACCTTACCTGGGCCTAATTCTAGTAGTTTTTCAACGCCTTGCTCATTCATCGCTTGTACGCCTTCAGTCCAACGAACTGGGCTGTATAGCTGACGAACAAGTGCGCTTTTGATTTTTGCAGGGTCTGTTTCAGCAATAACATCGACGTTATTGATAACAGGCAGTGCTGGTGTGTTGAACTCTAGAGCTTCTAGAGCAAGCGCTAGCTTGTCTGCTGCAGGCTTCATAAGGGCACAGTGAGACGGCACAGATACAGGTAAAGGAAGAGCACGTTTAGCGCCTGCTTCTTTACATAGTGCACCAGCACGCTCTACTGCCGCTTTGTTACCTGCGATTACAACTTGGCCAGGTGAATTGAAGTTAACTGGAGACACAACTTCGTCTTGTGCCGCTTCTTCACACGCTTTAGCAATCGCTGCATCGTCTAGACCGATGATTGCGTACATTGCACCAACGCCCGCAGGAACCGCTTCTTGCATCAGTTGACCACGTAGCTCAACTAGCTTGATCGCTTCTTTAAAATCGATAACACCCGCACACACTAGTGCAGAATATTCGCCTAGGCTGTGACCGGCTAGGTTTGTAGGTTGCTCTAGACCAAGCTCTTGCCATACACGCCAGATTGCAACAGACGCAGTTAGTAGAGCTGGTTGAGTACGGAAAGTTTCATTTAGATTTTCTACTGGACCATCTTGAACCAATGCCCATAGATCGTAACCAAGTGCTTCTGAAGCTTCAGCAAATGTCTTTTTAACAACATCATACTGTTCGCCTAGGTCAGCAAGCATACCGATAGCTTGAGAGCCTTGGCCTGGGAATACGATAGCAAATTTGCTCATTGTAATTTTCCTTTAAGCAAAGCAAAAAATTGAATAAGGCACATAAGTTATGTGCCTTGTTTGTTGATTATCGCTTGAGGTTAGAATTTAACTAACGCAGAACCCCAAGTGAAGCCGCCGCCAAAGGCTTCAAGAAGAAGCGTTTGACCACGTTTAATTCGCCCGTCACGAACAGCCTCATCGAGTGCTGTAGGTACGGTAGCTGCCGACGTATTGCCGTGCTTATCAAGGGTAATCACCACTTGATCAAGCGACATTGTCAGCTTTTTAGCTGTTGCTGAAATAATACGGTAGTTAGCTTGGTGTGGAACTAACCAATCAAGCTCAGACTTGTCCATGTTATTCGCCGCTAATGTGTCTTTAACTAGCTTAGAAAGCTGAGTTACCGCCACTTTGAATACTTCATTGCCCGCCATGTGCAGCCATTTGTCTGCATCACCGCCACGCTCTGGCACTTCTAAGCTTAGAAGTTCACCGTATTTACCATCAGAGTAAATGTGAGTCGACAAAATACCTGGCTCTTCGCTTGCGCCTACAACCACCGCGCCTGCTGCATCACCAAATAAGATGATAGTAGAGCGGTCAGTCGGATCACAGGTTTTTGACAATGCATCAGCACCAATCACCAAAACGTTCTTACACATGCCCGTTTTGATATGCTGGTCAGCAACAGACAATGCATATACAAAGCCTGAACATGCAGCAGCTAAGTCAAATGCAGGGCAGCCTTTAATACCAAGCTTACCTTGTACCTGACATGCAGAAGATGGGAATGTATGGCTACTGCTGGTTGTCGCAACAATGATTAAGTCGATATCTTCTTTGTCGATACCCGCCATTTCAATGGCATTCTCAGCAGCATAAAACGCCATATCCGCAACGGTTTCGTTTTCCGCTGAAATACGACGCTCTTTAATACCTGTTCTAGCAACGATCCACTCATCGCTAGTCTCTACCATTTTCTCTAAGTCTGCGTTAGTACGCACCTGAGATGGCAAGTAGCTGCCAGTACCTAAAATTTTGCTATACATGAAGACTAATAATGCCTCTCGAGTAAAACCGCTTCCAAACGATCGCTAATGCGGCTGGGGACTTGTCGTTTGACCTCGTGTACTGCTTCACCAATCGCGTTGACGACTGCAGACACATCAGCACTTCCATGACTTTTAATGACAATGCCGCGCAATCCTAACAAACTTGCGCCGTTATACTGGTCGGGGTTCAAGGTTTTTAATTCAGTAAATAGCTCAGAAAACAGCGTTCTGGCTATCCAACCCTTTATTGTTGAAGCCATCATGCGCGTTTTTAGCTTATCAATAAAGAGCTGAGCTGTACCTTCGCAGGTTTTTAAGCAGACATTGCCCACAAAACCATCACATACGACGACATCAGCTGCATCTTGAAGTAACTGGTTACCTTCAATGTAGCCTATGAAGTTCACAGACTGAGTATTCGACAACATTTCAGCGCATCGTTTGACAAGGTCATTGCCTTTAATTTCTTCTGCACCGATATTCAAGATAGCAACACGTGGAGCACGATCTAAATGTTGTTCCGCTAACGCACTGCCCATCACGGCAAACTGAAAGAGTGAATCTGCATCACTAGACACGTTCGCCCCTAAATCAAGCATCCATGTACGATTCCCTGACGCTGTAGGCAAGGCTGAAACCAATGCAGGCCTATCAATGCCGGGAAGGAGTTTGAGTCGGAAACGGGACAAAGCCATCAGTGCACCCGTGTTACCACCACTCACACAAGCATCAGCCTGTGATTCGGCAACAAGATCAATAGCAGCACGCATAGAGCTACCCTGACTATTACGTAAGGCTAGTGAAGGTTTTTCAGAATTGGAAATAACTCGATCACAATGCTGGATACTCAAACGAGAATCAGGCATTCGACCTAATGAAGATAATTGAGATGTGATCGCGTTTCGATCACCTATGAGAATGACTTTTAGCTCTGGGAAATACGACAGTGCCTGCACGGCGGCAGGCACTGTTACACGAGGACCGAAGTCCCCGCCCATTGCATCAAGCGCAACGGTTAGATTTTGCAAAGGTCAACCTTACTTGTTGATAACCTTTTTGCCGCGGTAGAAACCTTCGGCAGTCACGTTGTGACGTAGGTGAGTTTCACCTGAAGTTGCGTCTACAGAAAGTGCAGCTGTAGTTAGCGCATCGTGTGAACGACGCATGCCACGCATTGAACGTGATTTCTTGCTCTTTTGTACGGCCATTGACCCTACTCCTATGTAAATTCTTAAAGATAATTACTTGTTAATAAGTTACTTCTTTAAGTTTTTTAAAACATCAAATGGATTCGGCTTTTTATCTTCCTCAATTTCTTCAGGAAGTTCACCAAACACCAAGTTATTTGAGTTAACGCTACATTTCGCATCGTCGTGCATTGCTATTTGTGGCAATCCAAGGATGAACTCGTCTTCAACTAATTGAATCAGGTCTAACTCACCGTACTCGTTCAGATCTACCAAATCGTACTCTTCCGGTGCTTCCTCTTCACTTTTCTCGCTGTAAACAGGAGTATAAGTAAATTGGACATCGCACTCATGTGCGAAAACCTCATTACAACGTTGACACTCTAAATCGACTTCGACGTTAGCTTTACCAGAGATAACGACTAATCGTTGTTCATCAAGCCCAAATGACATTGAGACTTGCGCGTCACGTTTTACGCCTTCAGTTGTTTCGGTTAAACGCTTCAAAAGACTCACTTGGATGATACCATCCATATCAAGTCGTTTTTGAGCCGTTCGAGCCGGATCTACTGTACGCGGTATTTTTTCCTTTTGCATAGGGCGCGAATCTTATCTTCCAAATCATGTTTAGTCAAAGGAAATGGCAAAAAAAATGTACTTTCCTGCCTTTCCTATTCAGAGCATTATGAATAGCAGGACAAGTTACGTTATCCTGAGATAAATGCTTCCGTGAATTGTAAATTAAAATGAAAAATTACCAACTAGTTTTAGCCTCTACATCACCATTTAGGCAAGAGATCCTCAAAAAACTACAGTTAAGCTTCATTACAGCCAAGCCAGACTGCGACGAAACCCCTCTTTCAGACGAGACACCTCAACAATTGGTAATGCGTCTTGCCGAGACAAAAGCCAAGTCTTGTGCAGTTGAAGAACCAAGCTTGGTGATCGGTTCTGATCAAGTGTGCGTCATTGACGGGGAAATCATTGGTAAGCCGCACACTCGTGAAAAAGCGATTGAGCAGTTATCTCGCCAAAACGGTAAGAGCATCACTTTCTATACAGGGATAACCGTATGGAACAGCGAAACCAATAAAGCCGACACACGCTTAGATACCTTTGTCGTGCATTTCCGTGATTTAACTGAGCAACAGATCATTTCTTATGTTGAGAAAGAGCAGCCTTATTACTGCGCCGGCAGTTTTATGTGCGAAGGGTTAGGTATTGCATTATTTAAGCAGATGGAAGGTAAAGACCCGAATACCTTGATCGGTTTACCGCTTATCGATCTCGTCGATATGTTAGATGCCCACGGGATGAGTGTGCTTTAACAGATACTATCTCTTTGTTAGAGATTCCCTACTCCTTCCTTCGTCAGTCTAAGGAATGACGGAAGTTGTCTCTTGAACTGTAAAGAGAACACGATACAACGACCATAGCGGTACCACTTAACTTTTAAAAAGGTCAGTGCTGTCTCATTCACAAACCGGGAAACAGTAACCCAAAAGTTGTTCGATCGAAGTAACACATAAACACAACGGGCTATTTTACTCGAACAGAAAAAAGTACCGTCATCCCCAAGAGTGAGGAACGAGCGAGTTGGGGATCTCTTGCAACAAGCACAAACAAAAAAGGTTGACGAAATTCGTCAACCTTTCTCATTTATGGATACTGAAGAACAAATTTAGAGAACACTCTATATCTTCGTATCTTCGTATCTTCGTATCTTCGTATCTTCGTATCTTCGTATCTTCGTATCTTCGTATCTAGTATCTAGTATCTAGTATCTAGTATCTTCTTACAGCTTACGTAAGCCAGTTAGTGCTTTTTCTAATCTTGCTTCCATTGGCGCCGAGATATCCATCTTCTCTTCGCTACCCGGATGGGTAAACTTAATGTTGGCAGCATGCAAGAACAGACGATTCAGTCCTACTTTGCCCGTATAAGCATCAAAACGACGATCGCCGTAGCGGTCATCCCAAGCAATTGGGTGACCAGTGTATTGGGCATGCACACGAATTTGGTGCGTACGACCCGTAATTGGACTTGCCTGAACCAAAGTTGCGTCTTGGAACTTTTCTAAAACTCTAAAGCGCGTTTCAGAAGCTTTGCCATTTGGATTAACACGAACAATACTATTCACTTCGTTCTTCAGCAGTGGAGCATTAACAACCTTACAGCTGTTCTTCCACTCCCCCATCACCAAAGCAAAATAGTACTTCTGTACGGTTTTCTCTCGGAACTGTGCTTGAAGGTGCCTCAGCGCAGAACGTTTCTTCGCGATCAATAAAATACCGGAAGTATCTCTATCAATACGATGCACAAGTTCAAGAAAACGCGCATCAGGACGAAGTGCTCGTAACGCTTCAATTGCGCCGAACTTAAGTCCACTACCACCGTGCACCGCAGTGCCTGATGGTTTATTCAGAATCAGCATGTGATCATCTTCGTAGATGATGCACTGTTCCAATTCCGAAACCTTATTGAGTTTCGTGCTTGGCACACTGTCTTCTGTTTTCTCTTCAATAGTGACTGGCGGGATACGAACTAAATCACCTGCTTTTAGTTTGTATTCAGCCTTGATGCGTTTTTTATTTACGCGGACTTCGCCTTTACGCACGATTCGATAAATCATGCTTTTCGGGATGTTTTTTAATTGGTTACGTAAGAAGTTATCAATACGCTGACCAGCCATATCTTCGTCAATGTCGACGAACTGGACTTGGGTTCTAATTTCGCTCATGCGGCTATTGTATCACTGTCACTTTTGATAATTGAGGTTTTCTTAGCACTATTCCGTACTAATTTATCCTTAATCTTCACGGATTCATCCCTAAATAGCGACTGAAGTCCTATATTTCTTTGATTCTTCGAACAAAAAAGCATCAAGATTCCTGCAAATTAAAATATCAATTGATAAATTATTTATAGACAGTGAGTTAGAGCTATCAAAACCCAAACAAAAACTGTTTTTTTTACCGCATTCCGACAAAGCAGATTGCTGTGTTTACCGACCGCTGCTATAGTTCACAGCTGCTATCAGTGGTTTGACTATTATTTAAACAGCTAACCATTCATAAGCAAGTAAATGAGTAGATAACTCAGATTAGACAGTGCTGCAATCGGCGTAAGACACGGTCAACTGAGTTCCTTATCGCTCTACTCACGTACGCTCATGTTGAGTATTCACCGCCACATCGCGGATCATAGGCTAACTCCCTATGATGACTGACGTGCCCCAGAGCATCCCTCTCCAGCCGGGAGGCTGCACCGATAAAGCCATGGGATCTGGCACCATGAGAAACGAAATAAAGCGATAAGAACAATGATGAAAATAAGAAAAGACAATGAGAATTTCTAAATGAAAAGAATGTTAATTAACGCAACTCAAAAAGAAGAGTTGCGTGTCGCTTTGGTTGATGGCCAGCGACTGTTCGATCTAGATATCGAAAGTCCAGGTCACGAGTCAAAGAAAGCGAATATCTACAAAGGACGTATAACCCGTATTGAACCAAGCCTAGAAGCGGCATTTGTTGATTACGGCGCAGAACGTCACGGTTTCCTCCCTCTTAAAGAAATTGCCCGCGAATACTTCCCTGAAGGTTATACATACCAAGGCCGTCCTAGCATTAAAGAAGTGCTAAGAGAAGGACAAGAAGTAATCGTACAAGTTGAGAAAGAAGAACGTGGTAGCAAAGGCGCTGCACTGACAACTTTCATCTCTTTGGCTGGTAGTTACTTAGTTCTTATGCCTAATAACCCTCGTGCTGGCGGTATTTCTCGTCGTATCGAAGGTGATGAACGCACTCAACTGAAAGCAGCATTAAGCACTCTTGAGCTTCCTCAAGGTATGGGCTTAATCGTGCGTACAGCTGGTGTTGGCAAAAGTGCAGAAGAGCTAGAGTGGGACTTGAACGTTCTATTGAATCACTGGGGTGCTATCAAGCAAGCTTCTGATTCAAATGCAGCTCCTTTCCTTATTCACCAAGAAAGTAACGTTATCGTTCGCGCGATTCGTGACTATCTACGTCGTGATATTGGCGAGATTCTAATCGACAGCAATACTATTTTTGAACGTGCACAAGCGCACATTCAATTAATACGCCCAGATTTCATGAATCGCGTTAAGAAGTACGATGGTGAAGTGCCACTATTCAGCCATTACCAGATTGAAAGCCAGATCGAATCTGCTTTCCAACGTGAAGTTCGTCTTCCATCTGGTGGTTCTATCGTAATCGACCCAACAGAAGCTCTGACTTCTATCGATATCAACTCTGCTCGTGCAACAAAGGGCGGCGATATCGAAGAAACAGCACTTAACACTAACCTAGAAGCAGCCGATGAAATTGCACGTCAATTACGTCTACGTGACCTAGGTGGTCTTGTTGTTATCGACTTTATCGATATGACTCCGGTTCGCCACCAACGCGAAGTAGAAAGCCGTCTACGTGATGCTGTTCGTTTAGATCGCGCACGTGTTCAGATTGGTCGTATTTCTCGCTTTGGTCTTCTAGAGATGTCTCGTCAACGTTTGAGCCCATCACTAGCAGAAGCAAGCCACCACATTTGTCCTCGTTGTACAGGTACTGGTGTTGTTCGTGATAACGAATCTCTAGCACTATCTGTTCTACGTCTGATCGAAGAAGAAGCTCTAAAAGACAACACTGCGCAAGTTCTTGCTGTAGTGCCTGTTCCTATCGCTTCTTACCTATTGAACGAAAAACGTCGCTCAGTAAACCACATCGAGAAGAACCAAGAAGTTAAGATCACTGTTGTTCCTAACTCTGACATGGAAACACCGCATTTTGAGGTTATCCGTGTACGTGAAGGTGAAGAGTTCGATCTACTATCTTACCTACTGCCTAACAAGCTAGAAGCTCTAAAAGAAGCGGAAAGCAAAGAACCAGCAGAACAGACTATTCGTCCTAAGAAGATCGAAGAGCCAGCTCTGAAAGGTTTCGCGGCTCCTGCTCAATCAGCACCGACTCCTGCTCCAGCCCCTAAAGCTGTTGAAGAGAAGAAAGTTGAACCAGCTGCAGCAACGCAAGAACCAGGTCTAATTGGTCGTTTCTTCAAAGCTATCGGTAGCTTCTTATTTGGCTCTTCAACTCAAGAAGAGAAGAAGGAAGAAGAGAAGACAGAAGAAGAGAAGCCTAAGAACAACCGCAACAACGGCAACCGTCAACGCCGTGATCGTAACGACAACCGCCGTCGTAACCAACGTGGTGAGCGTGGTGAACGTAACGAGCGTAGTGACAATCGTAACGAAAACCGTGACAACAAACGCCGTCGTAAGCCTGTACGTGATGAGAAGCCTGAAGAGCAAAAAGAAGCGGCTCCACAGCAAACTCGTCAACCACGTAAGCCTAAGCAAGATCGTCGCAATAAACCACGTGATGAGCAGAAGCTACGTGAAGAACAAGCTCCATCTAAATTAGCAGAAGAAGGTCTACAGCTAGCAGCGGAAGCGCAAGCTGATAAACCTGAAGCGCCGAAGGCAAAGCCTGAAGCAAAAGCTGTGAAGATTAAAGAGCGTCGCCAGCGTCGTAAACTGAATAAGCAAGTTCGAGTTAAAGATCAACTAGCTCAAGCAGAAGCTGACAACAATGCCGATAACGCTTCAAAAGAGCAAAAGGCACAAGCAGCAAATCACGAACAAGCTGTAGCTCAAGAACAGAAGGTTGCCGAGCAAGTTGAAGCAACTCAAGTAGACGCAGAGCAAACTGAACAGGAAGAGCCGAAGCAACGTCGTAACCGCCGTTCACCACGTCACCTACGTGCAAGTGGTCAACGTCGTCGTCGCGGTCGTGATCGTCGCCCTAACCCATTCCGCCTACGTAAAGGTGGTGTAGCATCTCCAGAGATGGCTATGGGTAAAGTGATGCCTCGCTTCATTCCAAAACCTCACCATAACCAGACAAAACCTGAAGTGGCTGAAGTTGAAGTAGCAGTTGAAACTCAAGTTGCTGTACAAGAGCAAAACGTAGCTCAAGAGACGGCACCGCAAAGTAACACTGCTATGGCAGGCGGCTTTGCATGCCCTGAACTTGCGATGGGTAAAGTCATTATCCGCCGTGAAGAAGCTGAAACTGTCGTTGAAGCTCAGGTAACTGAAGCTCCTGCAGTAGTTGAAGAAGCTCCGGTAGTTACAACACCAGTAGTTGACGCTCCTGTTGAGACTGTTAAAGCTGAAGACGCTGTAGCAGAAACAATTGTTGAAACTGAAGCTGTTGTTGAACCAGCAAAAGCGGTTGAAGCGCCTAAAGCTGAAAGTGCAAAAGTAGAAGAAGCACCTGTGGTAAAAGCACAAGCTCCTAAAGCAGCACCGAAAGCAGTAGAAGCGAAGAAACAAGCGGGCTCTCCAATGACTAAAGCTCCTGGTCCTCAAGAGATCAAAGAGATTCAAGTTGTTGCTGCTCCATTCCGTACTGAGCGTTTTGTATCGAAAGGTGCAGGTAGCCAAGCAGCGTCAAATAAAGCCGGCGCTGGCATGACTAAACCTCAATACTAATGAGCTTCGCGGAGTAATCTGCAAAGAACTATCTAAGGGCGACTTATTCATAAGTCGCCCTTTTTTTATATCTACAGTTCCGATTGGTTATCATAGATATATTACTCAAAATGGGGTTCAACCTTGAACTTAATCACATTTTTGGGTAGCATTCGCGCACTTATATTTTCGACACTTAGCTATTGCCGCTCTTTTTCATCACTGTTTGGCTACGCAATACACTCGTGTCGGTAAACCCATTTTAAGCATAGCTGAGCAAACATGTTCGAATTCCCACAATTTTCAAAGCACTCTGTAAAAAATGATGTGCTTTCAGGTCTAACAGTAGCCCTAGCTCTGGTACCTGAAGCCGTAGCATTCGCCTTTGTTGCAGGCGTTGACCCAATGGTTGGTCTTTACGCAGCATTCATCGTAGGTTTAATCACTTCTGTCTTCGGCGGTCGTCCAGGTATGATTTCTGGTGCAACTGGCGCAATGGCTGTAGTAATGGTGAGCCTAGTAGCAACCCACGGCGTTCAATACCTCTTTGCGGCAGTTATGCTGGCTGGCCTTCTGCAAATTGCAGCAGGTGTATTCAAGCTAGGTAAGTTCATCCGTATCGTTCCGCACCCGGTAATGATTGGTTTCGTGAACGGTTTAGCGATCGTTATCTTCTTAGCACAGCTTGGGCAATTTAAAGCACCAGACGTAACAGGTGCATTAACTTGGCTACCAAGCGGTCAAATGACACTGATGTTAGGCTTAGTTGCTCTAACAATGGGTATCATCCACTTCCTGCCTAAACTAACAACTGCAGTACCATCTTCACTGGTTGCTATTGTTACGGTTACGGCTTTGGTTGTTGGCCTTGATCTTGAAACTCGTACTGTTGTTGATTTCCTACGCACTATGTCTGGTGACGAAGCTGCAACACTTGCCGGCTCTCTACCAACGTTCTCTATTCCTGCTGTTCCGGTTTCTTTCGAGACGCTACAAATCATCCTGCCATACGCAATTATCCTTGCGGCTATCGGCTTGATTGAGTCTCTACTGACACTAACGGTACTAGACGAAATGACAAACACTCGTGGTCAATCTAACCGTGAATGTGTAGGTCAAGGTATGGCTAACGTAACGTGTTCAGTTTTTGGCGCGATGGGTGGTTGTGCGATGATCGGTCAATCGATGATCAACGTAAACTCGGGTGGTCGTGGTCGTCTTTCAGGTATCGTAGCTGCAGTTGCACTACTGATGTTCATCCTGTTCGGCTCTGCGCTTATCGAAATGATTCCTCTAGCAGCGCTAGTGGGTGTTATGTTTATGGTTGTTATCGGTACGTTTGAATGGGCAACGTTCAAACTGGCTCGTCGCGTTCCTAAACAAGACTTCTTCGTTATCGTCCTTGTAACAGTAGTAACTGTACTAACAGACCTAGCGGTCGCGGTTGGTGTGGGTGTTGTTGCTTCTGCACTAATGTTTGCGTGGCAACATGCTAAGCACATCTACGCAGACACATCAGTAAACGCAGAAGGCTCAAAAGAGTACAAAGTTAACGGTCCAATCTTCTTTGGTTCAACCGCTAACTTCCTTGAGTTGTTTGACTCATACAACGATCCACAAGATGTTATCGTTGACTTTGCAAACTCACGCGTTACTGACCACTCAGCAATTGAAGCAATCGACACGATTGCCGACCGTTACGCTGCTCTGGGTAAAACTCTTCACCTTCGTCACCTAAGCCAAGACTGTGTTGCTATGCTGCACAAAGCGGGTAGCCTAGTTGAAGCGAACGTTGCAGAAGACCCTATCTACAAAGTAATGTCTAAGTAATTTTAGTCATCACTTATCGTTAGATTTAGAAAGGCCGACATTGAATGTCGGCCTTTTTTATACCTGTCGTTTATATCTATTGCGGAAACACGGAGCATAGCTTCAGTATTAAATAGAGCGCAATATCGCTTCGCTAGACTCTTCAATTAGGTCCAAAACCAACTCAAAACCATTCCCTTCGCCATAATACGGATCAGGTATCTCTTGATACTGCGACTCTCCAAAACTCAAAAACAGTGCAATCTTGTATTGCAGATGAGCCGGGCACTGGTTCATTAAATCATCTAAATTCGCCTTATCAGCTGCGAGTATTAGATCAAACTCTTCAAAGTCATTCATCACGACTTTGCGTGACGTAATACCTTTGAAGCTGTAACCACGTTTCTCACCTGCTGACTTTGAACGAGAGTCTGGTGGGTTGCCTTGATGAAAGCCAATCGTCCCTGCAGAATCTACAATAACATCCACTTCTAGCTGATTAGCCTTCTTCCTTAATACCGCTTCACCTGTTGGCGAGCGACAAATATTACCCATACAAACAACGAGTATCTTCTTCATTCGTAATCACCTGTTCTTCCGATGGTTTTTGCTATGGTTAAGTTAGGCTATGATAAGTGCAATCACAACTTAAAAGGATTTGTTATGTCGACTGAAGACAACAAAGAACAACGCCATAAAGCAAGGCAACAGAAAGTAAAAGAACAAGTCGATGCACGTATCGCAGCCGCGCAAGAAGTGAAAGGCCTGTTATTAGTTATCACTGGTAACGGTAAAGGTAAATCAACATCTGGATTTGGCACCATCACTCGTGCCGTCGGTCACGGTAAGAAATGTGCCGTCGCTCAGTTTGTTAAAGGTACTTGGGATAACGGCGAAAAGAACGTTCTCCAAAAACTGGATGTTGAATTCCAAGTCATGGGAACTGGTTTTACATGGGAAACCCAAGACAAAACAAAAGATATTGAAGCCGCACAACGTATCTGGAAAGAATGTCAGCGTATGCTGGCTGATGAGTCCATTGATGTAATTCTGTTTGATGAGCTGACTTATATGGTGAGTTATGGCTACATCGAGTTAGATGAAGTGGTAGAGGCTCTCAACAATCGTCCGAAAATGCAATCGGTGATCATTACCGGTCGTGGTGCACACCGTACTCTTACGGAGATGGCGGATACTGTATCTGAAGTTCGTAACGTGAAGCACGCTTTCGAATCGGGTGTGAAAGCACTGCAAGGTGTCGACTGGTAATCACATTCAACCAGAGATCCCCGACTCGGTCATTCTTCCCTCTCGAGGATGACGACCATTAGACTGTCACACCCTTGAACAAAGGATGAGTACCTGTCGTCATTCCCTAGGACGAGTGTCATAGGGAATCTCTCGAAAGTATTATAAACATCCAAACAAAAGCGCCATTCCTACAACAGGAATGGCGCTTCTTTTATATGCGAGTTAGAGGTAAAGGTTAGTTAAAGAAACCTTTCAACAAACCATCAACCGCTTCTTTGGTTTTCTCGTCTTTGATCTTATCCGTTAGCTTATTCACGCCACGGTCGATCTCTTTCTGTGCTTTTTGTTTCAACACATCATCAAAAACAAGCGCAAATTTCGGGTCAGCCCACTGGCCAGTCACCTTAATAGGAATCGTCACATCTTTCAGATCATCGATGTTCTTACCACCCTGACCTTCTAATGAACCAACAATTGACGTTCTTACTAGGAAGTCGACCGTTTCATTGATGAAGTTTGCTTTGCCTTGACCAGTCACACGTAACAGTGGCGACTGTGCTGTTAAGTCATTAGTTGAAACCCAACCTTTATCTACTTTCAGTGTTGCTTTCATTGCACTGAAATCAGTTTTTTGAGCCTCATTTTTACTTTCGACTTTTTCGCCTTTGATCTTCGCGTAATTTTCTCGAATCAGTTGAGCAACGTTAATGCCGTTCACCGCGCCATCTTCAAAATTAATCGCGATGGTTCCAACTAGGTTCTTCTTGATTCCAGTTGGCGTCAGGCTCTTACCTTTAACGTTAACATCAATATTACCAGTACCTTCAAGCATGTCGTTATTCGCAACATCAACCAGTAGCGGTTGAACCTTCACGCCTTTGATTTTCTTCTTAGCCGTGTAAGCCGCTGGTGTTTTACGAGCGTCTAACTTAGCGGTAGCAGAAATAGAACCTTGGTAAAGATTCGATGTGAATGACGTTAGCTCCGCAATACCACGGTTAACAGAGAACGCTGTTTTCACGTTCTGCATTTTCGCATTGCTCGCCTTGAACTTATCAATCGTGATGTCACCTTTCACGTCGAGCGTTTTCAGTGCCGAAAGATCAGGTTCTACTTCTTTCGTAGGAGCCGAGCTGCCAGCATTTGAAGTTGAGCCACCAGCGGAACCAGAAGGAGCAGTATTTGCAGTTTCAGTTGTGCTGCCTAAACCTAAGAATTCATCCAAATCGATGTTCGGGCTGTGAAGAGAAAAACGAACTTTTGGTATTTCAGATAACGTTACGTCGGCTTTACCATCTAACGCAATAGAGTTAGCTTGCAGCTTCTCTAACACAAAACTCAAGTGGCTCTTAGTTAGATCAAAGCTTAGGTCAGACAACATATCCACTTTCATTGGTGACTGAGGAAGCGTGTCGCCTTTGAATGTTGAGTCTAACGTTAGTTTGTTCAATGTTACTTTTGAAATCGCGCTATCAACCGTTAGCTCACCACCACCTTTAAGATCAAGGTCAAGGCCAGCAGCTTTACCAATCACAGCGTAAGTCAGTTGGTTAACCTTATCGAACTCAAACGTATTCAAGCCAATCTTCGCCGACTCGATCGACGTTGCTGGATCATTGAATTTAGCATTTAGGTCAATATTGCGTAGTGCGTAACTTGCGAAGCCTTCCGCTAATTTGAATTCAGCGCTGCCGTTAGCAGAAAACTTTTGTTGGTTGTTTTCACCAGAAGCGGCAAACGTCGCAGTCGTCCATGTATCAACCGCGAACTCAGACAAGTTCAAAGACACATCGTATAACTTAGTGAATGAACCCGCTTGTTTGTCATCCATTTCAAACAGTGCGTTGGAAACAGTGACACCCGCAAGATTAATCGTCCAACCAGATGCTTCAGTTGCGCTTTGTTCTTGAGGTGCAGGTACTGATTCAGAACTTGCGTCAGCAGCCAGTTCAGACTCTTGAGAAGCTGACGATTGTGTTAGCGCATCGATGTTCTTGCGACCATCTTTAAGCGTTTCTAAATAGAATTCTGCACCGTCTAGAGTGATGTTGCCAATCTCTAGTTGGTTGCTAAATAGTGGAGTAACCGAAACATCGACGCCAACGGTATCAACCTTAAATAGGTTCGGTTGAGTAAACCCTGCTGGATTACGTAGTTCAGTTTGACCAAGTTCAAAGCCAATAGATGGGAAGAATTGCCAACTGATATCACCCTCTATCACAAGCTCTAGGCCTGTATGTTTCTGAGCTTGTTCGACAATTAATGGTTTGAATTGGTTGGGGTTCACTAACAGCACTAGTGCCAGAATTGCTATGACAACAACAAACACTGGTACAGCTATGAAAATGAGTAGTTTCTTCATCCGCATATTCCTTGCTTAGATTCCAAAAGAAAGTGGCACTATAAAAGTGCCACTGATTCGGTAAAAAATAAAGCTAAGTTAATCACTTAGACAAAAATTTTACTTAATTAAGACTTCAACAACTTCGCAATGTGCGCTTTTAGCACATCAATCGCTATGCGGTTTTTACCACCACGTGGAACGATGATGTCTGCATGTTGTTTTGAAGGCTCAATAAACTGCATAAACATTGGACGTACTGTTTGCTGATATTGCTTAAGTACAGTGTCCATTGTACGACCACGCTCTTCTACATCACGCTTAACACGACGTAACAGACAGATATCTAACGGCGTGTCCATAAACACACTTGCGTGCATCAATTTACGTAGACGTGGATCTGTTAGTAACAGAATACCTTCTAAAATGATCACTTTCTTAGGTGTAAGTGTAGTCGTTTCAGAAGTTCGTGTGTGCTCTGTGTAGCTGTATTCAGGAACTTCTACCGCATTGCCACTCATTAGCTGCTGTAGGTGTTCACATAATAGATCATGATCCAGTGCATTTGGGTGATCGTAGTTAGTTTTAACACGCTCTTCCATACTCAAGTGGCTTTGGTCGCTGTAGTAGCAATCTTCCGTGATAACACCAATTTGATGGTCGCCTACTTTCTCGCGCAACTCATTATAAATTGTACTAGCAATCAGACTTTTTCCTGATGCTGAAGCGCCAGCGATACCTACGATGACACATTGATTATTATCAGACATTAATTTTGCACCCGATATGGTTTGGTGGTGGGAAGAGATAAACCGCCTGATTATAGGGGCTAAACAACATAGATTCTAGTCGCCATTCTTGCTAATTGCAGTCAAATTGATGTTCTCTATACATTAAATGAATACAATCGTTTGCTTTCGAATAACTAGCGTACAACTATTTGCACAAACCCAACGGCTATCTAGCCAAATACAAAGCTATTTATCTCACCCCAGCGTTATTTATACGGCTTTAAGACTTATCTGCTCTAATCAACCATAGAAAAGTTAATCGCTTCCGGTCTCGCTTTTCCTGTCCAGAACATTTTTGCAGCAACATTTTCAGCCAACTCAAGGTAGTGACGAGTGTGCTCGCTGTCCGGACGACGTATAACGGTTGGGCAGCCCGCATCGATGTCTTCTCGCACATCAATATGCAGTGGAATCTGCGCCAAAATATCAAGGAAGAATTCTTCCGACATTGTTTCTGCACCACCAGCACCAAAGATGTGCTCTTTCTCACCGCAGTGACTACAAATATGGTAGCTCATGTTTTCCACTAAGCCTGCAACTGGCACGCTCACTTTATCGAACATCGCCACGCCTTTGCGTGCATCGGCTAAAGCCAAATCTTGAGGTGTCGTCACGACTACCGCGCCCGTAACTGGGATCTGCTGTGAAAGCGTTAGCTGAATATCACCCGTACCCGGTGGCATATCGATAACAAGATAATCCAGCTCTGGCCATACGGTTTCATTCACGAGCTGACCTAACGCCTTAGCTGCCATTGGGCCACGCCAGATAGCAGCATCATCTTTTGATACAAGGTAACCGATAGAATGAGTAAAAATGCCATGAGCTTCGATTGGCATCATCCATTTGTTGTTCTGTACTTCAGGTTTTGCGTCTAGCTGACCAAGCATCATAGGCACAGATGGACCGTAGATATCTGCATCTAATAATCCGACTTTTGATCCAGACTTAGATAAAGCTAGAGCAAGGTTCACAGAGGTCGTTGATTTGCCCACCCCACCCTTTGCAGAGGTCACGGCGATGATGTTCTTCACGCCTTTCAATGGGGTAGCCACCGTTGTTTCTAACGCTGACGGCTTCACATTGACTTCAAATTGGAAAGCACTCACCCGTTGCTGTTCAATTTGAGAGCGGATCCACTGTTCCAGTTCAACCGCGAGCTGATTGGCAGCAAAAGGCAAGGTAATAACAAATGATCCACGCGGATCAACAGAGACAATATTTTGGTGTAGCGCCCACTCTGGTATGAGGATTGGTGACTCGAACTCATTCAACCATGAACAGAAATCTTGCTTAGAAGTAAAGTTACGCATTGGGGCTCCTTTTTTTATTTATGCTATCACCCACGAGATGAAGACTGAACCCCTAAAAAACTAGGGGAATCCTTTGTCTGATACCTTGGCGTATCACACGTTATAAAGTAGTATTACCTCTCAAATTTATACCTATCAAAAAAGCGAATTATTAAGTATGGCAACTGATCCAAGACAACTTTTGGTAACTTGTGCGCTTCCGTACGCTAACGGCTCTATTCACCTTGGTCATATGCTAGAACATATCCAAGCTGATATCTGGGTTCGATACCAGCGTCTACGTGGCAACACTGTAAACTTCATCTGTGCTGACGATGCTCACGGCACGCCAATTATGCTTAAAGCTCAACAGATGGGTATCACACCAGAAGAGATGATCGCTGCTGTTAGTGAAGAGCACCAAAAAGACTTCGCTGGCTTTGATATCAGCTTTGATAACTACCACAGCACACATAGCGAAGAGAACCGTGAACTGGCTTCTCATATCTACCTTGAGCTTAAAAAGAACGGTTTCATCTCTAGCCGTACTATTTCTCAGCTTTTCGACCCTGAGAAAGAGATGTTTCTTCCAGACCGTTTTGTAAAAGGTACTTGCCCTAAGTGTAAGTCAGAAGACCAATACGGTGATAACTGTGATAACTGTGGTGAGACATACAGCCCAACTGAACTGATTAATCCTAAATCAGCGGTTTCTGGCGCAACTCCAGTAATGAAAGACTCTGAGCACTTCTTCTTCGACCTACCTCAGTTCGAAAGCATGCTTAAAGAGTGGACTCGTTCTGGTTCTCTACAGAATGAAACTGCAAACAAAATGCAGGAATGGTTCGAGTCTGGCCTGCAACAGTGGGATATCTCACGTGATGCGCCTTACTTCGGCTTCGAAATCCCAGGCGAAAAAGACAAGTTCTTCTACGTATGGCTAGATGCGCCAGTTGGCTACATGGCTTCTTTCAAGAACCTGTGTGACAAGCGTGACGATCTAGACTTCGACGAATACTGGAAGAAAGATAGCACAACTGAGCTTTACCACTTCATCGGTAAAGACATTGTGTACTTCCACTCTCTATTCTGGCCTGCAATGCTAGAAGGTTCTGGTTTCCGCAAGCCAAACAACGTATTTGTACACGGCTACGTAACCGTAAACGGCGCTAAGATGTCTAAGTCAAAAGGCACATTCATCAAAGCAAGCACGTACCTAAACCACCTAGACCCTGAATGTCTACGTTACTATTACGCTGCTAAGCTAAACAGCCGTATCGACGACCTTGACCTTAACCTTGAAGACTTCACTCAACGTGTAAACGCTGACGTAGTAAATAAGATTGTTAACTTGGCTTCTCGTAACGCAGGCTTCATCACTAAACGTTTCGAAGGCAAGCTTTCTGCTGAATTTGCAGAACCAGAGCTTTACAGCGAATTCGTAGCAGCGGCTGAGCGTATCGGTCAACTGTACGAAACTCGTGAGTTTAGCCGCGCTATTCGTGAAGTAACGGCACTGGCTGACAAAGCTAACCAGTACATCGACGAAAAAGCACCTTGGGTTCTTGCAAAAGAAGAAGGTAAAGAGAAAGAGCTTCAAGAAGTTTCTTCTGTAGGTATTAACCTATTCCGCGTACTCATGGCTTACCTGAAACCCGTTATGCCAGAACTAGCCGCTCGCACAGAAGCTTTCCTAAACGAAGAGCTAACGTGGGAAGCGATTGCTACTCCGCTAACTGATCACGAAATCAATAAGTTCAAGGCGCTATTTAGCCGTATTGATCCGAAGAAAGTAGAAGCAATGATCGAGTCTTCTAAAGAAGATGCAGCCGCTGAAGCAGCAGCAAAAGAAAAAGCAGAAGCGGAAAAAGAGCAAGCAAGCCAAACTGAACTAGACAAAGAGCCAATCGCAGACGAAATTGAATTCGATGCCTTTGCAGCAGTCGATATGCGAATCGCTCGTATCATCTCTTGTGAAGAAGTACCAAAAGCCAACAAACTGCTGAAATTCCAATTGGACATCGGTGGTGAGACTCGCCAAGTATTCTCTGGCATCAAGTCAGCGTACAAACCTGAAAAGCTAGAAGGCAAGCTAACTGTAATGGTAGCAAACCTTAAACCTCGTAAGATGAAGTTTGGCATGTCTGAAGGCATGATCTTAGCTGCTGGCCCTGGTGGCAGCGACTTGTGGATCCTTGAACCACACGAAGGTGCTCAACCAGGCATGCGTGTAATGTAATGCCGGTTTAGCCGCTTAAAAGTCCCCATAACAGCCATGTTATGGGGATTTTTTATATCTATGGAAAACAAGCGTTCTCTGTTAGAGTCGCCCTCAACTATGCTATGTAGAGTAAAGTGTGCTTTATCAAATCCAATACATTTGATTGGAGCCATATTCACTCCCAGATACCTTTTTAGGACTACCCTGTGACTAACAATGAAATCTTGCGTCGTATTCAACACGCACTAAACCTTAAAAATGCACAAATCATCAAAGCTATTGAACAAGCTGACGTTACCGTTGCTCACGATAAAGTAATCAACTGGCTGAAAGACGATAACGACAAGTCATGCGCAACGATGAAAGACAAAGAGTTAGCGGTATTTCTAAATGGTTTCATCAACCTGAAGCGTGGCAAGAAAGAAGGTGAGCAGCCAAAACCTGAAGTTGCACTAACGAACAACATGATTTTCATGAAGCTACGTATCGCGCTAAACATGAAAGCTGAAGATGTACTTGATGTACTTGAAATTGTTGGTGTGAGCTTAAGTAAACACGAGATCGGCGCTTACTTCCGCAAGCCAGAAAACAAGAACTACAAAGTGTGTGAAGACCAATTACTTTGTGATTACTTAAATGGCGTTCAGTTCACTAACCGCCCAGACTCAGAAGAGTTTGCAGGGTAAGTTACGACTCATAAGTAAGTTATTACACACAGGTAACTTACTGCCTATTGGTAAGCTGTTACCAACTAGCGATAAATAAAAAGCGGCGAGATAATCAAATTATCTCGCCGCTTTTTTGTTTTCTTTACGTCGTTTACTTAATAAGTAAACCAACCGTACTTTAATGAAAAGACTTAGCTGTCGTCTTCAGTAAAGTTTGTTGGCAACGTTGTTTTCATCTCGTTCCAAATCTGTGCGCTTGCGATACCGTAGTTACGAATCACAAGTGGTAAATTCTCTCGTTCACCACTTTCACAAATAACAAACAAGTTTTTGTAGAACTCCATGGCTAAACGACGAGCTTCCGGGTTAGAGAAGTAGTAGCTGCCAACACGGTCATACAGTTTACGAACGCCGTTAAAAATCAGGCCGTAAATTTGGTTACCAGAATGGAATGCTAAACGTTGGAAAAGCATGTAATCATAAAAATTAAACGTCTTAGCAACTAAGATCGTTTGGCGCTTCGCTTCATCTTTTTCTACGTCTTCTTTCACTGATTGTTTGATCTTGTCAGCATACGGAGAAGACTCAAGGAATTCATCCCATGTCGGTGCCGCAAGTAAAGCTTCACAAGATTCAATCACGTTAGTAATAGTACGCTCAGAAGCTTCTTTATTTGCTTTAAATGCATAACGCATAAAGATAGGACTGATATTGGTACGTGCAGCAAGCAAGTCTTCGACCATTTTACTTGCGTTATCAACGTCCAGCGTCATTAACGTATCTAGAATATGAAGACCTGAGGTTTCCATAAACTGGTTAACTTTAGTTGGCTTGCCGTGTTGGATCGTCAACCAACCATCACGAGCAAGACGCTGTAGTACTTCACGAAGCGTAGTACGTGTAACACCAATCAGTTCAGAAAGCTCACGCTCTGCGGGCAAGATAGAACCTGGAGCGAAACGGCCATTCCAAATACTTTCAATGATATACTTTTCTGCAAATCCTGCCGGGCTCTTCGCCTTAATGACCATCTACACTTCAATCCAATTTAATTATTATGTTCTAATTTACTCATCATACCACTAGTCTTACCTAGCTGAAATACCCCCAAAAACTTTACTCACCCAAATATAACAATAGAGCTAAAGCTCTAAAGTTCAGTACACGTTTGCACCTAGAGTTTGGAAAGCAAGTGACTATAAACCATCATTCCAACAACTCATTAACACAACAAAAAACGTTAAAAATCAACGATATTGGTCATATTTAAAGGGTAATTAAAATGCAATATTAAGTTGTAATAATCACACATAAACAGTCTTTATTATGTTGATTTCAATCATTTCGCCGAAATATTGATTCTAGTCGGTTTTTATCACATTTTAAGTGGTATGCTTGCGCTACTTTGATCGCGTTTCTCAACAAAAAAGAGGTATTTTTAGTGCTACAGGGCTTTTCCTGTTGACTAAATGTTATCTAAGAGTAGAGTTGCGCTCAAAAATAAGCAGTGCTTGAGTTTCTAAGGGAGTGACTTGGCAAGACCACAGAACATTACATGGAATGTAGTTTTTCTAAGTCACTGTTAGTTATAGTTTTTAATCAATTTTATAGCTCGATTCTCAAAATGTTGTATTTCTTTTCTATTCATAATCAACATAAAAGAGGATTTACATGCCGATGTCTCTCGGAAACGCTTTTATCAAGAACTTTCTTGGTAAAGCTCCTGATTGGTATAAACTTGCCATCATTTCCTTTTTAATCATCAACCCGTTTGTTTTTTTCCTAGTTGACCCATTTGTTGCGGGCTGGCTGTTAGTGGTTGAGTTTATTTTCACTCTAGCTATGGCTCTAAAATGCTACCCTCTTCAACCGGGTGGTTTATTAGCTATTCAAGCAGTCGCCATTGGCATGACTAAACCTGAAATGGTTTATCACGAGCTCCAAGCAAACCTTCCTGTATTACTCTTGCTCGTATTCATGGTTGCTGGTATTTACTTCATGAAAGAACTGCTTTTGTTCATTTTCACGAAGATCTTACTTGGTATCCAATCCAAAGCCTTACTCTCTGTCGCTTTCTGTGTCGCAGCTGCTTTCTTATCAGCATTCCTAGATGCATTAACGGTAATCGCCGTTGTAATCAGCGTTGCTGTTGGCTTCTATTCTATCTACCACAAGGTGGCATCAGGAAAAGGCACTACGTCTGCACACGATCATACCCATGATGAAGAGATCTCTGAGTTAACTCGTGATGATTTAGAAAATTACCGTGCTTTCCTACGTTCACTGCTTATGCACGCAGGTGTGGGTACAGCACTCGGTGGTGTAATGACCATGGTAGGCGAGCCACAAAACTTAGTGATTGCTAAGCAAGCCGGCTGGGAATTCGGTGAATTTATCATCCGTATGCTGCCAGTAACATTGCCTGTATTCATCTGCGGCATTATCACTTGTGCACTTGTAGAGAAATTCAAAGTATTTGGCTACGGTGCAGAACTGCCAAATAACGTTCGCCAAATCTTAGTTGAATTTGACAACAAAGAACGCGCAAACCGTACAAAACAAGACGTAGCAAAACTATGGGTTCAAAGTGCAATCGCAGTTTGGCTTATTGTTGGCCTAGCGCTTCACGTCGCTGAAGTAGGTTTGATTGGCCTTTCAGTTATCATCTTAGCCACGGCGTTTACTGGTGTAATTGAAGAGCACTCGATGGGTAAAGCCTTTGAAGAAGCGCTACCATTTACTGCACTTCTTGCTGTCTTTTTCGCTGTCGTTGCGGTAATCATTGACCAGGGACTATTTAAGCCAGTGATCGATGCAGTACTTCACGTTGAAGATAAAGGCGCACAGCTTGCACTATTCTATGTGGCCAACGGTATCTTATCGATGGTTTCAGATAACGTGTTCGTCGGTACGGTTTACATCAACGAAGTGAAAACTGCACTGGTTGAAGGCATCATCACTCGTGACCAATTTGACCTACTTGCTGTTGCTATCAACACAGGTACTAACCTACCTTCTGTTGCTACGCCAAACGGCCAAGCTGCATTCCTATTCTTATTAACATCGGCACTTGCCCCGTTAATTCGACTGTCTTACGGCCGCATGGTTATCATGGCTTTGCCATACACTATCGTACTGGCTCTTGTGGGCCTTGCTGGTATCGTGTTCTTTGTTGAACCGATGACAGCTTGGTTCTACGATGCAGGTTGGATCATTCAGCGCACTGGTGAAGTCGTTGCTCCAGTGGTTTCTGGTGGTCACTAATCTGATTTTGTGTTGCGAAACACAATAAGTGTATCTAACTAATCAAAAATATTAGTTGATTAGGAAACTTATCCAAGATAAAAAGCTCTGAGTATTCAGAGCTTTTTTATTTTATAGACGGGATTAAATTCGTGAACTTTTTTGCAATGCTCAAAGACTTCTCTAAGGGACGTTTATCTTGGCTTTTACTGCTGGCTTTCATACTATTTTTTGAAGCATGCGCCCTTTTCTTCCAGCACGTAATGATGCTTGGCCCTTGCGTGATGTGTATCTATGAGCGCGTTGCCATGCTTGCTATCGGTGTCGCTGCAATGATTGGTGCTATTGCGCCAAATAATCCGATATCACGTTGGTTAGGCCTTGCTGGTTGGGGATTTGGCGCATACAAGGGTTTGATGCTTGCTTTAGAGCACGTTGATTACCAGTTCAACCCGTCTCCTTTCGCAACCTGTGATTTATTCGTCACCTTCCCTAGCTGGGCACCTCTAAACCAATGGGCTCCGTGGATGTTTGAAGCTTACGGCGACTGCAGCAAAGTTGTTTGGCAGTTCTTAGATCTTTCTATGCCTCAATGGCTGGTCATTATCTTCGCGGGTAACTTGGTTGCTTTCGGCTTTGTTGTAGTTTCTCAATTCGTTAAATCAAAGAATGACTAACAATTAGCTCATCATGTTCAGAAACGTAAAAGTCGACCAATTGGTCGACTTTTTATCACTTAAGCTTTTATCACCGAAAAAAAGTCTGTTGTTCACTCAGACTTAATTTGTCAGTCATGCGCTATTAGCTGTTTTTACCACAGCATTGCTTGAATTTTTTGCCACTTTCACACGGACATAGATCGTTTCGACCAATGTCTTTAAATGGGTTCACGCTTTGTGACTTATTACCCAGCATGGCTTCATCTGCCGCAAGTGCCACTTCAGAAATCATCAAATCAATCTGACCAACCAAGTCTGCAAGCGATGGCGGATTTTGAAGGCCAGCAGCGACCATTTGCTGTTGGGTTTGTTCTTCATCAATCGCCAGCATCAATGTAGTTAACAGCGCTTGTAGCATACGTAGCGTACCATCCGCCACTGTCACACTTTGCCACTGCTCTTCGATCGTTGGCCAAACCATCATAAAGCCTTCAGCGAAATCAGCGAATTGCTCGTTAAAGTCACCTTCCGCAAACACATCTGCTAGTAAGTATTCACTACGCTGAATCAGGTTGTGCTGACGGTTAATTTGTTCTGTCACTATTGTTACCAGCTCTTTACCCGCTTCAGGCGCGACGATAGCTAGCCATTCTTCTGGATCTAATGGTTTAGTCGCTAGATTAGACGCAAGAATCGCACCTTCAATAAACTGCGGTGTAATGTCTGTGACTTGTTCTGGTAGGCTTAATAATTGATATGTCATGAAAGCTCTGGATATTGGGGCATTTTCGATATTATAACGTTATCCCCGCTAAGATGTCGCCAACCACTTCCCTCTGTTTTCTAACCGACAATCATACGCAAACCATTGCTATTCAAATATTATTGCATTTTCACTTATTTCGCTTTGATAATCAGAATCTTGGGTGTAAAACGCTGCCATAAACATTCAGTTACATTTAGGCGTATTCAACATGAAATCAAAATCCCAAGGTTTTACATTACTCGAACTTGTTGTTGTGATCGTTATTTTGGGTGTTTTAGCAGTCACCGCTGCGCCTCGTTTTCTTGGTGTTCAGCGAGATGCTCATGAAGCATTAGCGCAAGGTGCGTTTTCAGCGTTCAGAAACAGCATTGATATGTACCATTCACAATGGCTTGTCGATGGTGAACCAGATTTCGACCAAGTGGTGAATTATGGTGAAGGCGATGTATATCCGTCTGAAACTGGTTTTCCAATCTCGGTTCGAGAGCAAGTACCAACTGCGCCTCCAACAGTGGAAGGCGATCAATGTGTAGCACTTTGGAATTCTCTAATTGATTCTGATCTTATCGCGCGTTCGCAATATGATACTGGCTTTATTCTACCTTCTGACGAAGCCATTGTTAGTTGGTATACAGGAACACCAGAATGCTATTACTACTACACGCCAAGTTTTACCGCATCCGAACGCTTGCCTATTCTTTATTATTCTCCGATTACCGGAGAGGTAAGAGTAACGCGTGAAATGGCAAACACCGCTCCTTAGTGACAATCTACCTAACACACCGTACAATCACGCCTCCTAATTTTAGGATGACAATTTTGGACAAAACATGCGAGTAATACTGGGCCCTATGGAGGGCGTTCTTGATCATCTAATGCGCGAAATTCTTACAGAGATTAATGACTATGACCTCTGTGTCACAGAGTTCGTACGTATCGTTGATCAACTTCTTCCCCCGCATGTTTTCCACCGTATTTGTCCTGAATTACATCAAGGTTCTCAAACCATGGCAGGTGTACCTATTCACCTGCAGCTTCTTGGACAGCATCCAAATTGGATGGCTGAAAATGCCTTCCAAGCGGCCAGTTTAGGCGCTAAAGGCATCGATATTAACTTTGGGTGCCCTGCGAAAGCGGTAAACAAAAGTAATGGTGGAGCGTCACTGCTAAAAGAGCCAGAGCTCATCTATCAAGTAGTGAAAGCTTGCCGTGAAGCGGTACCTGCTCACATTCCCGTGTCCGCTAAAATTCGATTAGGTTGGGAACACCCTGAAGAGTGCTTTGAAATTGTCGACGCTATCGAGCAAGCAAAAGCTGACGAACTCACCGTGCATGCACGAACCAAAGTTGGCGGCTATAAAGCCAGTGAAATCAAATGGGATTACATCAATCAAATAAGAGAGAAAACCTCTCTACCGTTGATCGCAAATGGGGAAATTTGGAACTATCAAGATTGTCAAGATTGCATTGAGGCAACAGGCGTCGACTCATTAATGGTCTGCCGCGGCGCTTTTAATATTCCAAACCTTGGTAATGTCGTTAAGCACAACCACCAGAAAATGCCGTGGGATAAAGTGATCGCGCTTTTACTGCGCTATTCAGAGTTTCAAATTAAGGGGGATAAAGGCATGTACTACCCCAATAGAGTGAAGCAGTGGTTTGTCTATTTAAGTAAAGGTTACCCTGAAGCGAACGAACTGTTTAAAGAAATTCGTACTTTCAAGAAAGCGCCGCCTATCGTGGAGCGCCTACAACGTTATCAAGAAGAGCATTTCCACTCAGCTTAACTACGTCTTAGCCTAGAAGAGCCATCAGCCTTTCTCCTTCTTAACAGCACTAGACTTCAATAACGTGGTTAAAACTCGATTCGGTCTTTACCGGTCGTCTTAGCCACGTACAGTTTTTCATCGGCGTACTTAAATATCTCTTCAAAATTGAGTTTGCTTTGCTCTGTTTCAACAATACACACGCCGCCAGATACCGTGAAGCCATTAGGGGTGATATCCGCAGATTTAGAACAAACCGCACTTTTTACGCGTTGTAATGTTCTGATCAATGTTTCTCGATCATCGCCTTTCATGTAGACAACGAACTCTTCACCACCAAATCTTGCTGCAACATCACTACTTCGAATGCTATTGCTTATCTGGCGTGACATATAGCGGATTACATCGTCACCTTTATCGTGGCCAAAGGTGTCATTTATCGACTTGAAATCATCGATATCGAACACCGTTAAAGCAAACAACTGATCATGTTCCACACTGCGCCAAAACGCTTCTAAACCACGTCGATTCAATAACCCTGTCATTGGGTCTTTGGCTGCAAGTTCTTTGAAATAGCCACGTTCGATATTGGAATTAACATAAAAGAAAATCGTAACCGAGAACAGGTATACGATAATAGCGACGATTAGGCTGTCTTTTTCATGTATAAAGAAGTTCTTTAGCTCCGCAACTAAATCAAATTCGTAATACATTGCATGGTGAGAGGCGACACCTTCTAATTCAATCTCTCGGTACAGAACGGAGTTATCGCTAGGTAACGTACGAGTTGTATCGATGATATCAATCCGTCCCGCTAAATTTTCGCTCGCACTCTCGAAAAGTTTACTCGCATCGATATCCACGGATAACATCCCTTGGTGTTCACCTTTATGAAAAACGGGGATCGTCATGCTCATGGCTCGCCTTAGCGAATCTAAACGATAAGCTGGCCCTGACAAGGTTAATTTCTCTGGGTTATTTGCTGTTTTTTGCCAATATGGACGGCTCTTAATCGTTGAGAGTAGTTCTTTGCTTAAGCCTTTAGCAAAATCTTCAGGTGAAGAGATAACATACCCTTGGGAAGCGATGAAGTTGACCCCAGCATGGTACTTATCCAATTGAGACAAAAAAGAAAGGATTGGCGCTAGTGAGATTTTTTCAGATGCGCTTCGGTAGCTATCGCTCGACTCGGTGCATAGCATCTCATCACCAACGAGCATGTAGTCGATGTCTACAGAAGGGATGTCTGTGGTTTTTCCTTCTGCCAACAACAGTCCATCAATAGGCCAGATTTGACATAAACCACCAATCACTTGCTTGTTATGGTCTAACGAAAGTGGATGAGTGGATTTGTAATAATTTGAAAAGCTATAATCAAGCGCAGTCACGACCTTAGTCGTGCGGCTAAAGACATCTTCTACTCTGTGAAACTCTCCAGATATCTCTTGTCTTACACCTTCAACATGATTTTTGGCAATGATACCAAACAACATGGCTGCAATGATCGCGGGAAAACCAAATACAAAGGTAAGGCTAAAGTGCCTGTTAACTTTCATATAATATGCTCTTAGCGCTTAGCTATTTTCATTTATCCCGTTAATATTATGACATTAATCAGCAAACCTATCGATGTAAAATAATGTAAATTCATATTAACGGCATAGCTGACGGCCAAATAGTTAATAATAAATGAATAAAATAATCACTTATAAAAGAATAAATTAGAGCAATGTAGCCATTATATTGAGTTAATTCCCCGTTCCTCTTCGTTAATTTCAATTCTGTTAACAAAGTAATTTATATACCACGTATAGTCACCATTCTGCCTATTTCTATCGGCTAACAATCGCACGATCGATCACAGACTGAGGAAGGGTTACACCTAGTTCACGAGCCGCTTCCAAATTGACGACAAGCTGAGAGCTCTTCGCTGTTCTCACATTCAACTTTCCGGGCTTTTGTCCCTCAAGTATCGCTGCCACATAATCTGCGGTTTGAACGCCTACGTCATAATAATCTAGCCCTAATCCAGCAATGGCGCCTTTCCCTACATAAGATGTTGCCCCAGCGACGACAGGAGTACCCGATTGATTTGCTGCTTGGATTAGATCTTCAATACCGCTTGCTACCGTGTTGTCGGTCAGCGCGTAGATAACATCTGACTTCTTAGCGACAGATTCAGCTTTTGATTCCACATCATCAATAGTCAGTGCCGTTTCGGTATAAAGTTTGAGTCCATTCGCTCGCGCTGCTTTCTTCAATAGCTTAATCAATGCAACCGCATTGGCTTCTGCAGGATTGTAGACAACACCAATTGAACTTGCCTTGGGGAGTAGTTCTTTAATCAAAGATACGTGTTGCGACACAGGAGAGAGATCAGAAAGACCGGTCACGTTTTTTCCGGGGTTATTTAGCTGTTTGACTAGTCTTGCACCGATCGGGTCGGTTACAGCGGTAAATACGATTGGAATAGATCGGGTCGCGGAGACCAATGCTTGCGAGGTAGGTGTTGCTATACCAACTAATACGTGAGGGTTTTCGCTAGCTAACTCTCTTGCTATTTTTGCCGCTTGCGCTGGACTACCATCGGCCATCTCATAGGAGAACTCTAGATTTTTTCCTGGCTCATAACCTTTCGCTCTTAACCCTTCAAGAAGCCCCAAACGTGTCGCGTTCAGATCAGGATGGTCGACAACTTGTGAAACCGAGACTTTGGCGATATTTGCCATCACGTTGCCAGTCCATAGCAACAGAAAACAGCTCAAAGCCGCCGTTAATATTCTTCTTACAGAACCCATCAATACTCCCTTCATCAAGCTCTCGTTGTTATTGCTCGATCGAAAGAGAACAACACCAAATTCATTATTGATAGTATTACCAGTAACCATTGATAAGTTGAAGTGATATTTAACAAAAACACAACAAGGCTCGAATTATGTGAGAAAAGGTAAGTTTGATTGAGTTAGTGGGTAAGAAACGAAGTGAATAACAAGAGATAAGTGAAACGAATAATCAAGATTAAACGGAACGAATCTGAGAACAAGCCATCATTGATGTGCAGTTGTCCTCAGACGATGGGAAAGATCAGATATTCTTAGAACCAACGTTCCATTGAAGATTTATCTAACTGGCGGAAGGCGCGATTCAAAATAATCGCCAATTCTTTATAACGAGGGCGTGGTTTCATGGGTTCCAATGCAAAACCCGTTTCACTGATCTTCTCATGCAACTCTCGATACCAAGAAACCAATGCTGGCGGTAATTGAGTGTTCGAACGGTTACCTAACCACCACATGCCTTGAAGTGGCAAACTGATCGCAAACAACGCCATAACCACAGCTTGCGGCATCGCATGATAATTGTTGAAGACCATTTGTGTAAGAATACTAATAGCAGCTATCGCTGGCATCACTTTCACACCAAAACGAGTGGCTTTAATGATGCGCTGTTCAGGGAAGATAGCGTTTAACTCTTTTCGAACAGGCCAGAGATCCATGTACTTTTGGCCATCTTTTAAACTGCTCGCTAAACCAACTCTATTACTCATATGAGTCTCCCATTAAAAAAAAGTTGAAATCATCAACTAAAAACACAAAAATTTGACGAAAAATAATATTCTTTCAAATTTTTTTGTTATATTTGCACAATATCGCTATTATTTGCAGACCTCAATCTCATTGTTGCCCTTATTTACAATTTAAGCAACTTTGGGACGACTTCTGCAAGGAATGCAAAAGCCTCTTTTTCTGAAAAAGTGCGCTTTCACTTTAATACGGAAATTAACGTTTTTTTGACCAAGGTTAGTACGCAAGCCTATGTGCTTCGACTATTCTTGAGATTAATTTTCATCCTTAACTGATTTCGATCAGAAAAATAAACAGGTAGTCATTAATGTCTAAGCTAGTTTTAGTTTTAAACTGTGGTAGTTCTTCTCTTAAATTTGCTGTTGTTGATGCAGAAACAGGTGCTGAGCACCTAACTGGTCTTGCTGAGTGTCTTGGTCTTCCAGAAGCTCGTATGAAGTGGAAACTTGATGGCAAGCACGAAGCACAACTAGGCGCGGGCGCAGCTCACGTAGAAGCACTATCTTTCATGGTAGAAACTATTCTTGCTTCTAAGCCTGAGCTTAAAGCTAACCTTGGCGCTATCGGTCACCGTATCGTACACGGTGGCGAGCAGTTCACTTCATCTGCACTTATCACTGATGAAGTACTTAAGGGTATTCAAGACGCTGCAACTTTTGCACCTCTTCACAACCCAGCTCACCTTATCGGTATCGAAGCAGCTCAAAAGAACTTCCCTGGCCTACAAAACGTTGCTGTATTTGACACTGCGTTCCACCAAACAATGCCTTCTGAGTCTTACCTATACGCTCTACCGTACAACCTGTACAAAGAGCACGGCATCCGTCGTTACGGCATGCACGGTACTTCTCACCTGTTCATTACTCGTGAAGTTGCTGGTCTACTAAACAAGCCAGTTGAAGAAGTTAACATCATCAACTGTCACCTAGGCAACGGCGCATCTGTATGTGCAATCAAGAACGGTCAGTCTGTAGATACTTCTATGGGTCTTACTCCTCTTGAAGGTCTAGTAATGGGTACTCGTTGTGGTGACCTAGATCCTGCGATCATCTTCCACCTACACGACGCTCTTGGTTACTCTGTTGAAGAAATCAACAACATGCTAACTAAAGAGTCTGGCCTAGCGGGTCTAACTGAAGTGACTTCTGACTGTCGTTTCGTTGAAGACAACTACGGTGAGAAAGAAGAAGCAACTCGTGCAATGGACGTGTTCTGTCACCGTCTAGCTAAGTACGTTGCTGGTTACACTGCAACTCTAGAAGGTCGTCTAGACGCAATCACTTTCACTGGCGGCATCGGCGAGAACTCTGGCCCAATCCGTGAAATGGTTCTTAACCGCCTAGGCATCTTCGGCATCGAAGTTGATGGCGAAGCTAACCTTAAAGCACGTTTCGGCGGCGAAGGTACTATCACTACAGCTAACAGCCGTATCCCTGCAATGGTTATCTCTACTAACGAAGAGCTAGTAATTGCTGAAGACACTGCGAAACTAGCAGGTCTTTAATTGATTTTTCTGACTAGCTTCACTCGAAGCTAGTCAGTTTTTCATACTACGAAAATGGGGCTCAACTTCTATTCCTACCCCAATTTAAATATCGGTGGGAATAGCAGTTGAGCTTTTTTTATTTCCAATAGTCAAAGGTGTTCGTCAATGTCCCGTACTATTATGCTTATCCCTACAAGCGCTGGTGTTGGTCTTACTAGTGTTAGCATGGGTGTTCTTCGCGCTATGGAGCGTAAGGGCGTAAGTGTTTCTTTCTACAAGCCAATCGCTCAACCTCGCAGCGGTGGTAACCAACCTGATTTAACGTCTACTATCATCAGTGCAAACAGCGACATTAAGATTGGTGAGCCAATCGCAATGACTAAAGCTGAAGCTTTGATCGGTAGCGAAAAAATGGACGAGCTTCTAGAGTCTGTTGTTGAGCAATACAACAAAATCAACAAAGACGCAGAAGTAACGCTAATTGAAGGTCTAGTACCTACTCGTAAGCACCCATTTGCTAACCAAGTGAACGCGGAAATCGCTAAAACACTAGGTGCAGAGATCGTATTCGTTGCGACTCCGGGTACATACAACCCTATCCAGCTTAAAGAGCACATCGAAGTAGCATGTTCTAACTTTGGCGGCACTAAAAACAAGAACATCTCAGGCGTTATTATTAACAAACTGAATGCACCTGTTGATGAAGCTGGCCGTACTCGCCCTGACCTTTCTGAAATCTTCGATGATGCAGATAGCGCTCAACAAGCGAACCTTGAAGTAATGCAAATCTTCAACTCTAGCCCTATCCGTGTTCTTGGCTGTGTGCCATGGAGCATCGACCTAATCGCTACTCGTGCGGTTGATATGGCTAAGCACCTTAACGCTGAAATCGTTAACGAAGGTGAAATCTCAACTCGTCGTATTAAGAGCATCACTTTCTGTGCACGTTCTCTACCGCACATGATTGAGCACTTCAAGCCAGGTTCACTGCTAGTAACTTCTGCAGACCGTCCTGACGTTATCGTTGCTGCGGCTCTTGCTGCGAAAAACGGTGTTGAAATTGGCGCAATCCTACTGACTGGCGGTTACGACATTCCAGAAAGCATTGCTAACCTTTGCGCACCAGCATTCGCTTCAGGTCTACCGATCTTCAAGGCTCAAGGTAACACTTGGCAGACGTCTCTTAACCTACAGAGCTTCAACCTAGAAGTACCTGCAGACGATAAAGAGCGTATCGAATTCGTTAACGATCACGTTGCTAGCCACATCGATGGCCCTTGGATTGATTCTCTATCTGAAGGTACTCAAGGCATTCGTCGTCTAAGCCCACCAGCATTCCGTTACCAGTTAACTGAATTTGCTCGTAAAGCGGCTAAGCGTATCGTTCTTCCTGAAGGTGATGAGCCACGTACTGTTAAAGCAGCTTCTATCTGTGCTGAGCGCGGTATCGCAACTTGTGTGCTTCTTGGTAACCCAGACGAAATCCGTCGCGTTGCTGCACAACAAGGTGTTGAACTAGGCGCTGGCGTTGAGATCATCGATTCTGCATCTGTTCGCGAAAACTACGTAGCTCGTCTAGTAGAACTTCGTGGCGCTAAAGGTATGACTGAAGTTGTTGCTCGCGAAAAGCTAAATGATTCAGTATTCCTAGGCACTATGATGCTTGAAGCGGGTGAAGTTGACGGTCTAGTTTCTGGTGCTGTTCACACAACGGCGAACACAATCGTTCCTCCGTTCCAGATCATCAAGACTGCACCTGATGCTTCTATCGTATCTTCAATCTTCTTTATGCTTCTGCCTGATCAAGTGCTTGTATACGGTGACTGTGCGATCAACCCAGATCCAACAGCTGAGCAACTTGCTGAAATCGCTATCCAATCTGCTGACTCTGCAGCGGCATTCGGTATCGACCCACGCGTTGCTATGATCTCTTACTCTACTGGTGAATCTGGTAAAGGTGCAGACGTAGATAAAGTACGTGAAGCTACCAAACTTGCTCAAGCGAAACGTCCTGATCTTGTGATCGACGGTCCTCTTCAGTACGACGCAGCAATCATGGAAAACGTAGCCGCTTCTAAAGCGCCTAACTCTCCAGTTGCAGGTAAAGCGACAGTATTCGTATTCCCAGACCTAAACACTGGTAACACGACTTACAAAGCTGTACAGCGTTCAGCAGACCTAGTGTCTATCGGTCCAATGCTTCAAGGTATGCGCAAGCCAGTAAATGACTTGTCTCGTGGCGCTCTAGTAGACGATATCGTTTACACAGTAGCTCTAACGGCTATCCAAGCAGACCAAGCAGCTCAAGCTGAAGAAAAAGTAATTAACTAATTTTCTAATACTGTTTAGTCTTTAGAGAATTAAGTAATAAAACCCTAGATATACGTCTAGGGTTTTTTTTGACTCAAATAAGGTATACCATTCCAATTAGATATTTTATTAAGTGAATCCCATGTCTATAGAATTTGCCAATAACATTACGATTAGAGATCTTGTACTCAAAAATGTGAGCATTATACTCGCGCTGTTCGTTCTCGTTGTTGCCATGACAAACTTCTTCATTAGCCATGATTACGTCTTGGGAATGATGGAAATACTAATTTCGTCAACCTTCGTCCATGTCTATTACAAGGTTAAGAAAAATCAAAAGCTTTCTTGGCAGCCGCTTGCTATTGCCGCAACGGTAACTATCGGCTTGCTTTACGGGTTCGCCAACACTAAAACCAATTCAGCTATAGTGATGTGGGTTTATGTTTTACCAGCCCTTTATCAATTACTCTTCGATAGGCTTGTTGGCTCAATCGCCACCTTTTCAATGCTAGTGGCAACCACACTCATTTACTTCCCAAACTTGTTTGTTCAGGATGTTTATCCTTTTGCTTTAGTGAATTTTCTGATTCCTTACGTAATGATCTGGGTTATAGCCTATAACCACGAAACGATCCGATTAGGCGTGCAACAACGTTTAGAGCAACTCGCGAAGACGGACACCTTAACCGGTGCAGGTAACCGCTTAGCACTCCAACAATATGTCTCGAATGAATTACGCAACAGTACGACTTGCTACCTTTTACACTTTGACTTGGATTGGTTTAAATCAGTCAACGACCTATACGGCCATAGTGCGGGTGATGAAGTGCTTAAAGCCGTTGTTCAACTAGCAACAATGACGCTTCCAAGCAGCAAAGTTTATAGAGTGGGTGGAGAAGAGTTCTGTATTATTTTTGGTGCAAAGGATTTTGACAGTGCTTTGAACAAGGCTGATCGAATCAGATATTCAATTGAAAAGTTGAAAGTAAAGAAAGACCACAACGTAATCTCTGTGACCATTAGCGGTGGTTTATTAGAGTTGCCTAAAGTATATATGGGTAATGAACTAGACCAAGCCTTACAAAGAACAGATATCGCACTTTACAAGGCTAAGGCGTCGGGAAGAAATCAGATTATTAAAGCCTAGCCTCGTCCATGCGCTGACTCTAAATCTAGTGCAGGCCCTTTCGGCACAACTTGGGTTGGGTTGATACCTGTGTGGCTGTAATAGTAGTGACGTTTGATGTGATAAAAATCGGTCGTCTCTTTGATGCCTTCTATCTGGTAGAGCTCTTTTAAATAGCCCTGAATATGGACGTAGTCTGAAATTCGCTGCTTGTTACACTTAAAGTGGCCAACATACACTGCATCGAATCTAACTAAAGTGGTAAACAAGCGCCAGTCTGCTTCTGTGATGTCATTACCCGCTAGATAACGATGTTCACTCAGATGCGCATCTACTTTATCTAACGCCTCAAATAACGCGTCATACGCTTCTTCATAAGCTTCTTGTGTGGTTGCAAAGCCAGTACGATAAACACCGTTATTGATGCTTGGATAGATATAGTCATTCCACTCATCAATCTTCTTGGCTAGCTCCCACGGATAATAATCATCGGTGTTGCCTGTTAACTCATTAAATTCTGAGTTGAACATGCGGATAATTTCAGAGGACTCGTTACTGACGATGGTGTTGGTTTTCTTGTCCCACAGTACTGGAACCGTTACTCGGCCTGAGTAGTCAGATTTGGCTTGAGTGTAGATTTGGTGCATCCGAGTATGACCAAACAGAGGTTCAGGCAAACCCATTTGCCAACCTTCATTCATCATATCGGGGCAAACCACTGTCACGTCAATATGATCAGTTAGGTCTTTCAGCTCTCGGAAGATTAAGGTTCGATGTGCCCAAGGGCATGCTAACGATACGTATAGATGATAACGGCCACTTTCTGGCTCAAATTGCGCACCGGTCTTATTCTCGATCCAACTGCGAAAGCCCGCATCTTCACGAACGAACTTACCACCGCTTTCTTTGGTGTCGTACCACACATCGTGCCAAACACCTTCAACTAACTTGCCCATATCCAAACCTCTGTCATCCACACTTTTCTTTAGTATAAGAAAAGCCAACTGTTTCAAAACTAGAAGAAGTTGGCTTAGTTGTTCGAATTATTTGAAGAAGGTTGTTGAAGAGGAATGTTGGGCACAAAAAAAGCGCAACTCATAAAAAAGTTGCGCTTAAGCCTGTCACAGGCTGAACCGTTTTAAATGGCTTCTAGACTTGTACGTGCAAGCAAGATACTGCGTGTACGTCATCGCCTTGAATAGTTGGCTTGGTTTGCGCGCAGGCCTCGGTTGCTTCAGGGCAACGAGTACGGAACACACAACCTGATGGTGGATTAATTGGTGATGGGAGATCACCCTCCAGCATCTGAATCGTTTTGCTGCGCTCTAAGCGTGGGTCTGGAATCGGAACTGCAGACATCAGTGCTTTGGTATATGGGTGTTTAGGGTCAGAGAACAAGGCATCTGATTCACCTAGTTCAACAGCATTACCTAAGTACATCACCAATACACGGTCAGAGATGTGCTTAACCACTGACAAATCGTGCGCGATGAATACCAAAGACAAACCTAACTCTTTCTGTAGTTCCATAAGAAGGTTAACTACTTGAGCTTGGATAGATACATCCAGAGCAGAAACCGGCTCATCACAGATTATCATCTTAGGCTTCAAGATAAGTGCACGTGCGATACCAATACGTTGACACTGACCACCAGAGAATTCATGTGGGTAACGGTTGATTACGTTTGGTAGTAGACCAACCTTTGCCATCATCTCTTTAACTCTGTCCTTCACTTCCTGTTTAGAAAGCTCAGGATAGAAAGTTTGTAGAGGCTCAGCAATAATGTCTCCAACTGACATACGTGGGTTAAGCGATGCTAGCGGATCTTGGAAGATCATCTGAATCTCTTTACGAGTCTCACGACGCTTCACTTCCTGCATCTTAGTCAGATCTTGACCTAACCACATAACCTCGCCTTCAGTTGCCTCAACTAAGCCAATAATTGCGCGTGCAAATGTTGACTTACCGCAGCCAGACTCCCCTACCACACCCAGAGTCTCACCTTCGTAAAGGTGAACATCAACACCGTCAACCGCTTTAAGATTTGATGGTTTAGCCCAAGGCCAAGCTGACTTAGCCGCAATGCTAAAGTGAACCTTAAGGTTTTTAATATCTAATAGTAATTCTTTACTCATTTTGTCCAAGTCTCCCAATCAGAAAAACAAGCACGCTGGCGATCTTTCGCAAATGGCTGCAAAATTGGTGCTTCTTGCTTACAACGGTCCATTACACGGTGACAACGCTCCTGATAAGGACAACCGGTTGGTAGACGAAGTAAGTTGGGTGGGTTACCTGGAATCGTCGGTAGAATCTCACCTTCGGTATCCAAACGAGGAATTGCTTTAAGCAGGCCTTCCGCATAAGGGTGGCTAGGCTCATAGAAGATTTCATCTACCGTGCCATATTCCATGGTACGACCCGCGTACATCACAAGTACTTTGTCACAAGAGCCCGCAACCACACCCAAATCATGGGTGATCATGATGATTGCTGTATTGAACTCATCTTTAAGCTCGTTCAACAATTCCATGATTTGCGCTTGAATGGTTACATCCAGTGCCGTTGTTGGTTCATCAGCAATCAGTAGTTTTGGACGACATAGCAAAGCCATTGCAATCATCACACGTTGACGCATACCGCCAGAAAATTCGTGTGGATACATGGTAATACGTTTACGTGCCTCAGGGATTTTAACCGCCTCCAGCATACGTACTGATTCTTCGAACGCTTCCGCTTTGCCCATGCCTTTATGCAGCATAAGAACTTCCATCAGCTGATCACATACTTTCATGTAAGGATTCAGTGAAGTCATTGGGTCTTGGAAGATCATCGCGATCTGTTCAGCGCGAACTTTGTTCAGTGCTTTCTCAGGTAGATTGAGAATCTCATTACCTTCAAACTTTGCACTGCCTGAGATGATGCCGTTCTTAGCCAGCAGTCCCATCAGTGCAAATACCGTTTGAGATTTACCCGAACCCGACTCACCAACAATACCCAGCGTTTCGCCTTGGTTGAGTGAGAAGTTCAGGTCGTTTACTGCGGTTACGGTACCATCTTGCGTGGTAAATTCGACGCGCAGATCTTTGACATCTAATAAGCTCATTATTGCTTCCTTAATCTTTTATAGCTTTTAATTGCTATTTCTTTATCTGTCTTTTGGATCAAGCGCGTCGCGCAGACCATCACCTACGTAGTTAAAGCAGAACAGCGTAACTACCATGAATGCCGCTGGGAATGCCAGTTGCCAAATAGCAACTTCCATTGTTTGCGAGCCTTCTTGTAATAGCGCGCCCCAACTTGTCATAGGCTCTTGAACACCAAGACCAAGGAAAGATAAGAATGATTCTGTAAGGATCATGCTCGGGATAAGTAGCGTTGAGTAAACCGCAACAATACCCAATACGTTCGGTACGATATGACGTGTAATGATTTTCCATTTGCTGACACCACATACGTGCGCAGCCTCAATGAATTCTTTACTACGTAAACTCAACGTTTGACCACGTACGATTCGCGCCATATCGAGCCAAGCAATCGCGCCGATAGCAACAAAAATAAGTACGATATTACGACCAAAGAACGTCACCAGTACGATCACTAGGAACATGAATGGTACGGCGTATAGAATCTCCAGGATACGCATCATCACTCGGTCAGTACGACCGCCAATGAAACCTGAAGCTGCACCGTAAAGCGTACCTATCAGTACTGCTACGAATGCGCCCATCACACCAACCATAAGAGAAATACGGCCACCGATCATCGTACGAACGTATAGGTCACGACCTAAACTGTCAGTACCAAACCAGTGATCAGCATTTGGGCCAACGTGCATTGCGTACCAGTCAGTATCATCATAAGCATGCTGCGCCAACATAGGTAAGAAGATTACCGATAGCACCATGATAATTAGAATGAACAGACTGATCATCGCCGCTTTGTTGCGCATAAAACGAATACGCGCATCCTGCCACAAACTACGACCTTCAATTTCCAAACTTTCAGAGAATTTTTCGATCGCTTCTAAGTTTTCTTTTTTCTTCAACATAACCATGCGTCCCTGCTAGTAGCGAATTTTCGGGTCAATAAGCGCTAGTAAAATATCAACGATTGCGTTGAACAAGATGAATAGGAAACCAATCAAAATGGTTACACCCATTACTAACGAATAATCACGGTTAAACGCGGCGTTAACAAACAGCTTACCGATACCCGGTAGGCCGAAGATGGTTTCAACAACAACTGAACCTGTGATGATACCTACGAACGCAGGCCCCATGTATGAAACAACAGGTAGCATTGCTGGCTTAAGCGCATGTTTAAGAACGATATAACGGTAACTTAGACCTTTAGCACGAGCTGTACGGATAAAGTTACTGTTTAGGGTTTCAATCATGCTACCGCGAGTGATACGAGCAAAGGTTGCTACGTATAGAAGAGACATCGCGATAACGGGTAGGACGATGTACATGTACGTACCACCGTGCCAACCACCTGCTGGAAATATATGCCAGTGTAGAGAGAATAGGTAAATAAGCGCTGGTGCCAACACGAAGGATGGCATCACCACCCCGAGCATGGCGGTCGACATTATGGTGTAGTCGATCCAAGTGTTGTGCTTCAAGGCGGCAATGGTTCCGACCGTTACCCCCATCAATAGTGTGAAGATAAAGGCAACAAAACCTACCTTCGCCGATACTGGAAGCGCAACGGCAATCAGCTCATTTACTGTGTAATCTTGATATTTAAAAGATGGACCAAAGTCACCCTGAAGGATGTTGGTCAAGTACGTGGTGTACTGTTCAAATACAGGTTTATCTAAGCCGTATTTAGCTTCGATGTTAGCCATAACTTCTGGCGGTAATGGACGCTCGCTTGAAAACGGGTTACCCGGTGCGAAACGCATGAGAAAGAAAGATATAGTGATCAACACCAACATGGTTGGAATCGCTTCAAATATCCTTTTCATAATGAATTTAAGCATAAACTCACTCTTTCAGTCTGTGACAATTAAAATTAGAAAGACGCTACATGCGCGCCCTGCGCATGTAGTGTCTGTATCGTTATAGTTATATTAACTTTTTAGAATCGAAGCTCTTATTATTGAGCTTTGATGTATAAGTCTTTCGAGAAGATCTTATCTTCCGCGTTGTTAGTCGGGAAACCACCAACGTGCGGATTTAGTAGACGTGATTTCACGTATTGGTAGATAGGTGCGATAGGCATGTCTTTAGCCATTAACGCCTCAGCTTCTAGGTAAAGTGCTTCACGCTCTTCTGCTGATGTAGAGTTAAGTGCTTTATCAATGATTTGGTCGTACTCAGCGCTATCGTAGTGAACACCACCGGTAGTGTTGTTACTCTTCATTAGCGTTAGGAATGACGACGCTTCGTTGTAGTCACCACACCAACCAGCACGTGCTACTTCGAAATCACCTGAATCTTTAGAAGATAGGTAAGTTTTCCACTCTTGGTTTTCAAGCGTTACTTTAAGACCCAGTGTCTTCTTCCACATAGAACCCAGCGCTACAGCAATCTTCTTATGGTTTTCAGAAGTGTTGTAAAGTAGGTTGAAGTTAAGTGGATTATCTTTACCGTAACCCGCTTCTTCAAGAAGACGAGCAGCTTCGTCATTACGTTCTTTTTGAGACATCTTGCCGTATTGAGGAAGTTCAGGGTTAAAGCCCGCTGTAATTTCAGGCGTTAGGAAGTAAGCTGGTTTTTGACCTTGCGCTAGAATTGCGTCACTTACGATATTACGGTCAATTGCGTAAGAGATAGCCTTACGTACACGAACATCATCAAATGGTGCTTTCTTAGTGTTAAAGATGTAGTAGTAAGTACATAGGTTACCCGCTACCGATACATCTTCAGCGTGTTCTTTCTTAAGACGCTTGAAGTGCTCTACTGGAAGTTCGTTTGTGAAGTCGATTTCACCAGATAGGAAACGGTTCATTTCCGCTACTTGGTTTTCGATTGGCAGGAACGTTACTTTGTTTAGAACAGTCTTATCGTTGTTCCAGTATTGGTCGTTACGCTTAAGTACTAGGCGTTCGTTAACAACCCATTTATCAACAGCAAATGCGCCATTACCAACAAAGTTACCTGGTTTAGTCCATTGGTCGCCATATTTCTCAACAGTTGCTTTATGTACTGGCTTAACTGTTGTGTGGCCCATCATCATTACGAAGTACGGTACCGCTGTTTCTAATTCAATAACAAGTGTGTTCGCATCTACAGCTTTAACGCCTAGCTCACTCTTGTCTTTCTTACCCGCGACGATGTCTTTCGCGTTCACCATCTTGGTATATTCCATGTACCAAGCGTATGGAGAAGCAGTGGCAGGATCAACTGCACGTTGCCAGCTGTAAACGAAATCTTCAGCTGTTACAGGATCGCCGTTAGACCATTTTGCGTCTTTGCGTAGGTGGAAAGTGAATGTTTTGTTGTCTGTCGTTTCCCAGCTTTCGGCTACACCTGGGATTGTATTACCTTCGCCGTCTTGGTTCACTAGACCTTCTAGAAGATCACGAATTACGTGAGATTCTGGTACACCTTGAGATTTGTGTGGGTCGATAGTCGCAACTTCAGTACCGTTACCGCGAACAAGTTCCTGAACTTTTGCTAGTTCTGTGCCTGCTGGAACTTCAGCAGCGATAGAAAGAGTAGAAGTGGCAGCCACTGCCAAACCAGCACCTAGAAGAAGGGCCTGAGTGATTTTATTCTTGTACATTTAATAAACTCCAAGTTTTTCGTATTGCATCCATGACTTCTTTGCCTGGTTCACTGAACGGCAGTGATTTAGATTCCTTTAGCTCAAAAATTAAGCATAAAAATCTAAAACCTTACAAAGATTGAGGCACACACTATCAACCATTGAAGTAATTTGCCATAAACAAGTCGCAAAAAATCGGATAATTCTCCGAAGCATTCAAGGTATCAGTGTAAATCTCTAATAAAAACCTAATAGATAGTGAGTTACACATAAGTAATTATTAAAAAACAGCCTTTAGTGTTGATGTATCTGTGTTGATACTTTTTTTTAGCATCTTATGCTAGAACACTGCCGGCAAATTAACATTAATGCCACATGAAATCTAATTGCACATCACATATCACCTAAACAGACTACACTATTTGTGAGGATTATCACTTTTTACAAAACAGCATAATGCGCCGCACCAAAACAGATTCAACACTGCACCAAACCAGACAAAACCCCACCTAGAATTTATATGCACCTTGAATGCTTAACCATTTATTAAATACAGTATTTATTTATAAATCACTTTGTAGCACGTACAAAAAAGCCGACGTTCAACGTCGGCTTTTTTGTTATTTACGTCCCAACCTGAAATGTGTTTTCACGTTAAGGACGAGACACGATAAGGGATAGCTTACTTTTCCCAACGCTCTGCAGCTTTCGCGTCTGAATCGCGAGAGTCTACCCAACGAGTCGCTTCTGTCGTTCTTTCTTTTTTCCAAAACGGCGCTTTGGTTTTCAGGAAGTCCATAACAAACTCACAAGCTTCAAAGGCTGCACCTCGGTGCGCACTTGATACACCAACGTAAACAATCTGGTCACCGATATCTAGGTCACCAACGCGGTGAATCACTCGCATCTTCAGGATAGGCCAGCGTGCTTCAGCTTGATCACAAATCTCGCTCAGCGATTTCTCTGTCATCCCCGGATAATGTTCTAAAGACAAGCCAGTCACATTGTCGCCAAGGTTCATGTCACGAACTTTACCAACAAAGGTCACTACAGCGCCTGCAGAGGTCCCTTCAGAGAGAAATACGTACTCATCAGCAACAGAGAAGTCTTCAGCAGTCACTACTACTCTTGAATCCATGACTAGCCTCCAGTTACAGGTGGGAAGAAAGCCACTTCGTCACCGTCTTTCACTTCAGTAGCCAAAGGTACGATTGATTGGTTAAGCGCAGCCAGAAGCTTGCCCTCTTCCAAAGCGATGTCCCATTTACCTTCCTGCTGCACAAGATGGCTGCGAATCGCTTCAATAGTCTTGAACTGCGCATCAACTTCAACGCTATCGATACCGACAAGTTCACGAGTTTGAGCAAAGAACAGTACAGTAATCATGATTCCACCTTAAAGTGACCTGATTTACCACCTGTCTTCTCTAACAAGCGTACATTCTCGATAACAATGTCTTTCTGAACAGCTTTACACATATCGTAAATGGTTAGTGCAGCAACAGAAGCCGCCGTTAGCGCTTCCATTTCTACGCCTGTCTTACCAGCAAGCTTACATACTGATTCGATTCGAACCTTGTTTTCAGACTCGATAGCCTCAAGCTGAACCTCGACCTTAGTCAGCAGCAAAGGGTGACACAGTGGAATCAGGTCCCACGTCTTCTTCGCCGCTTGAATACCAGCAATACGTGCCGTTGCAAAAACATCACCTTTATGGTGGCTGCCAGAAACAATCAGCTCTAGCGTTTCAGCAGACATTTGAACGAAAGCTTCTGCTCTCGCTTCACGTACTGTCTCTGCTTTAGCCGATACATCGACCATATTTGCTTCGCCAGACGCGTTAATGTGTGTAAATTGACTCATGCTCAAATCACCTATACAGAAAGATGTGGCATGAAGTTACAAGGACGGTGACTCGCATCCATCTGTTGCTTGATGATCTTAGTCCAACCTGTGCGGCACGCACCTGTAGAACCAGGCATCGCAAAGATAACCGTGTGGTTAGCAAAACCCGCAATCGCACGAGATTGAATCGTCGATGTACCGATCTCTTCGTAAGACACTTGACGGAATAGCTCACCAAAGCCTTCTACTTCTTTGTCAAATAGTGGCTTAAGCGCTTCAGGTGTGCTGTCACGAGATGTGAAACCAGTACCGCCCGTGATCATAATAGCTTGAACGCTTTCATCCGCGATCCACTTAGAGACAATCGCACGAATCTTATACATGTCATCGATAACGATTTGCTTATCAACTACGTTGTGACCTGCTTCTTTAGCATGCTCAGCTAGGTAACCACCTGACGTGTCATTTTCTTCTGTACGAGTATCTGAAACGGTTAGTACTGCGATGTTTGCTGCTTGAAATTTGCTTTCTGCGTGACCCATTTGTTCACCTATATAAATTTTTCAATGATTAGACTGATTCGACCAGCTTAAAGAAGCTGATCGATAAAATGCTTTAGAGTATATAGCGGGTTAACCGCCGATTGACGCCAAGTTTGGAGTCATGCCGCTGTTGCCATCATGCAAGAAGTGGCTAACGGACTTGGTTTGAAGCTGAGCCTGAATTCGATCAATGAGCTCTTGCTCTTGTTGATCTTCTTGAATCAGATCTCTCAGCTCAACACCGTGGTCGCCAAACAGACATAGGTGAAGTTTACCGGTCGCAGAAACACGCAGACGGTTACAACTCTCACAAAAGTCTTTCTCGTAAGGCATGATCAAACCAATTTCACCCTTGTAGTCTGGGTGAACAAACACTTGTGCTGGGCCATCGTTAACAGCTTTGACTTTTAACAGCCAACCGTTAGCAATAAGCTGATTACGAATCGCAACGCCAGATACATGGTGTTTATCGAACAACTCGTCCATCTCGCCGGTTTTCATCAGCTCGATAAAACGTAATTGAATGGGTTTGTCTTTGATCCAATTAAGGAAGGCTGGTAATTCCTGACTGTTGAGGTCTTTCATCAATACCACGTTGACTTTGACTTGTTCATAGCCAACCTCAAACGCCTTATCAATACCTCGCATAACCTCAGTAAACTTATTCTCACCAGTGATCTGATGGAACATGCGTGAATCTAAGCTATCCACGCTCACGTTTATATGGGTTAAACCAGCATCACGCCATTGACCTACTTGTTTCTCCATGCGGTAGCCATTGGTTGTCGTGGCTACTTTTTCGATGCCTGGAGTAGAAGCAACGGTATGTATGATTTCAGGAAAGTCTTTACGCAGACTCGGCTCTCCGCCTGTAATGCGGATCTTTGAGGTACCGCAATCTGCAAACGCTTTTACAACACGTTTGATCTCGGGAACACTTAAAAAAGACGAGTTTTTTTGCCCTGACGGTTTATAACCATCTGGCAAGCAGTAAGTACATTTAAAGTTACAGACGTCTGTAACCGACAAGCGCAAATAATAAAATTTGCGATGGAATCTATCTTCGAATTGTTGCGCCACGGAACACCTTTCCAAACACGGGAGGCATAATCATTTCCAATTAAGCCCTTGTGACAACATGTCACTGGCTCTTGATGCGTATCGGTACAGCAAATACCACTGTGCGACTTAGCATGCGAGAGCTCGGAGTTATGGCAACTGAGCGTTATATTCATACGCGCAGTAGCTGAGTAATAAAATACTTAATATTTGTACGTGAATCTAGCTTTGATGACAAAAAACGGGTCACATCGGCAAAAAAAACGTATCAAACCCTCAAAATAACTCTTGTTGAGTATCTGACGAGAAGCATTTAACCTAAATTATAGTTGGTAATAATCTAACAAGAACAAAAAATGAATATTTACTCTTCAAAGAAAGTCGTAGCAATCGGCGGAGGCCATGGCTTAGGCCGTATGCTTGCTGCATTAAAAGACTTTGGTAGCAACGCAACTGGCATTGTTGCAACGACAGATAACGGTGGTTCAACCGGACGAATTCGAGACTGCCAAGGTGGTATTGCTTGGGGAGATACTCGTAACTGTATCAACCAATTGATCACAGAACCTTCCATCAGTTCGATGATGTTTGAGTACCGTTTTCGCGGTCAAGGAGAACTGGACGGCCACAACCTTGGCAATCTGATGCTTACTGCTTTGGACAACTTATCCGTTCGTCCGTTGGAAGCCATCAACCTGATCAGAAACATGTTGAAGGTCGATGTGAATATCGTCCCGATGACAGAGCATCCTTCCGATCTCACAGCACTATCAATGGATGGTCGCTGGGTTACGGGTGAAACCAACGTTGACGACATGACAGAAAAACTGCGCATGATGGACTTGTCTCCGGAAGTGCCCGCAACCAAAGAAGCCGTTGCAGCCGTAGAACAAGCCGACTGTATCGTTCTTGGCCCCGGCAGCTTCCTAACCAGTGTTATGCCCCCTCTTCTTCTTCCAGAGATTGGGAAAGCCATCGCAGAGAACACCAAGGCCAAAGTTATCTTCATCGAAAACCTTTCGCCAGAACATGGTCCTGCAGGAAAAATGACGCTTCAAGAACAGCTTGAATGGTGTGAACGTACCTGCAAAGCGAGAAAAATTGATGTTGTGCTGGGCAATACGCCGCACCCTGAACTTGAAGAACTTTGGAACTGCGTGACCACCGACCTTGCCTCTCCTAACCGAGATTGGCGACATGATCGTTTAAAACTTCAACAAGCGATTCGAGCTCAACTAGCTTAATGCTTAGGCTAAACCACAAAAACCAGTAAAAACAAAAAAGGAGCATCATGCTCCTTTTTAATATCTACTTATGCCACCATCATCCGTTTTAGAGATCAGTCATCAACTGCTGATATTCCGTGTACGTTGATAACAGAAGTTCTTGCATATCTTGAAAATCAACGTCTGTCACGGGTAACGCTTGTTTCACTTTGGCATCCACACTAATCGCAAAACTACACAAAGAATCGGCGCCAAAGCTCGCGGCGCTGCTCTTTAAGGCATGGCTAATGTCGGCCAGATACTTCGATGTATCCGTGTCCTTATTGAGATCTAGGTGCTCATAATATCCTTTCAATTCACCTAAAAATATTTCTAGTAACACTGGAACATTCTCTTGCCCGATTTCACCGGCAAGCTCATCAACTTTTTGCTGATTTAATACTTTCATCATCGTTCTTTCTTATTGTTTGTTGCTTACTGCTTCGCATTCCACGTTTGCAATTTACGGTATATCGTTGATGGACTGACATCCAAGAAACCTGCCGCGCGAGGGATGTTGCCATCACACGCTTTTATGGCCTGTTCAATTGCCGTTTTCTCAGTGATCCACAATGGGAAAATATCTTTTACCGTGATGTCTTCATTCTGCTTCTCTTTCAGTCGCAGACTGTTTTCAATAGGTTGATTCAATGGCGGCGGAAGCATGTTCAGAGTAATCTCTTTACCATTATTCAATACCACCACATTTCGTAATACGTTTTGTAGCTGACGAACGTTACCCGGCCACTCATATTGATTAAAGCGATCCAACACTTCCTGAGCAAAACGCACAAAGGCTTTACCTTCCTCAACAGACATATAGCCCAGCAGCGAGTACGCAATTTCAATAACGTCTTCCCCTCGCTCACGTAGTGGCGGCAAGTGCAGAGGAATCACGTATAAACGATAGTATAAATCTTCTCTAAAGCGACCTTCTTGTACTTCTTTCCAAGGGTCACGGTTGGTTGCACAAACAAAGCGCACATCAACGCTCTTCATTTTTGAAGAACCCACTTTCTGGAAAGTACCGGTTTGAATGAAACGCAGAAGCTTGGTTTGCAGTTCAAGATCCATTTCGCACAACTCATCGAGGAACAGGGTTCCACCATCTGCGAGTTCAGCAGCTCCTTGACGATCCGTTGCGGCACCAGTAAAGGCACCCTTAACGTGACCAAACAGTTCACTTTCAATCAAATCTTTAGGAATAGCGGCACAGTTAATCGCGATGAAAGGCTTATCACCACGCTTACTCGCAGCGTGAATCGCTTCTGCACACACCTCTTTACCGGTACCACTTTCACCCGTGATGAAGATACTCGCCTTACTCGATGCGGCAGAATCGATAGTTCGGTAGACCTGCTGCATGGTTTGGCTGCTACCAATGAAGCCTTGATAGTTTTGATTACCGGGATGTTCAGCGCTGTTTTTGAGTTTTGTCGCTTTACGGATCGCGTTGTTCACCGTAATACGAAGTCGGTCGGCTTCACACGGTTTGATAAGGAAATCTTGAGAACCATGACGCATCGCTTCAACGGCCGTATCGATAGAACCGTGAGCCGTCATAAAAATAACTGGAACTTCTGGGTATTTTTGTTTTACAGCAAATAGCACGTCCATACCCGTCATATCAGGTAGACGTAGATCTAATAAAATAAGGTCTGGGATTCGGTGATTCAAACTCTCAATTGCATCGCGGCCTGTGCCGACAATGTTGATATCAATCTCGAGCGGTGTAAGATACGAGCGATATAGAGCCGCTACCGAAGCGGTATCCTCTACCATCAACAAATACTTCGATTTGTTATCTAGCGTTTTTGATTGCATATCCTAGCCATTATAATTTGCATTTCTTATTATAATCGCATTCCGCTTTGCATTATGCAAATTAACCACAGTATTTGTGGAACATTTCTTTCTCTGTTTTAAACAATCAATGTGTTATCTATGTGGCACGAACGATGCAGTTATCTATATGACCTTCGGGTCACCTAGCCAACTGACGTTGTTAGTGGACTTTGTGTTCACAAACGTAAGCCAGTAGAACATTTCCTACTGGCTGTTTTTTTGTCTGAAATACTCGCACTCTTGTCTTTTCAGATATGTACTTTTTGAGTAAGAAATACGATTAGCTGAAGTGAGACTAGCTATTAGTAATAAACTGCTTTCTTAATTGTTCAATTTCATCACGCTTCTGTGCCGCCAATTCAAATTCCAAGTTCTGAGCATGTTGATACATCGCCGCTTCAAGCTTACTGATCTCTTTATCAAGCTGCTGTGGTGTAAGCACTGCATAACTTTCAGAAGGTTCAGCAACCTTAGATAGTGGAACTTGCTTAGATTGTCGCTGTTGTTTGGATTTAGTCAGGTCACCCAGCTCCATAATATCTTTGATATTACGTTTAAGCGCTTGTGGCGTGATACCTTGCTCTTCGTTGTAAGCTTGTTGTTTTTCTCTACGACGATCAGTCTCATCAATCGCTTTTCTCATTGATTTGGTAATCGAGTCACCATACAAGATAGCCCGACCTTCAAGGTTACGTGCCGCACGACCAATGGTCTGTATCAGAGAACGCTCAGAACGTAAGAAGCCTTCTTTGTCTGCATCAAGAATAGCCACCAGCGATACTTCAGGCATATCCAAACCTTCTCGAAGTAAGTTAATGCCCACCAACACGTCAAACTCACCCAGTCGAAGATCTCGAATGATCTCTACACGCTCGACCGTATCGATATCTGAGTGCAAGTAGCGAACCTTAACACCATGCTCACTAAGGTATTCAGTTAAGTCTTCTGCCATTCGTTTAGTTAGCGTCGTAACAAGCACGCGCTCTTCTTTGACTGAACGTATTCTGATTTCAGACAGTAAGTCATCAACCTGAGTCGCAACCGGACGTACTTCAATAATAGGATCAAGCAAGCCAGTCGGACGAACCACTTGATCAGCAATTTCGCCGTCTGATTTTTCAATCTCATAGTTACCAGGCGTTGCTGAAACGAATATCGTCTGCGGAGCGATCGATTCAAACTCTTCAAACTTCATCGGACGGTTATCTAACGCCGAAGGCAGTCTAAAGCCAAACTCAACCAAGGTTTCCTTACGAGAACGGTCACCTTTATACATCGCCCCTATCTGAGGAACCGTCACGTGTGACTCATCGATAATCAAAAGGCCGTCATTTGGCAGGTAATCAAATAAGGTTGGCGGTGCTTCTCCTTCATTACGCCCACTCAGATAGCGAGAGTAGTTTTCAATACCTGAGCAGAAACCCAGCTCCGTCATCATCTCGATATCAAACTGAGTTCTTTGAGAGATACGCTGTTCTTCGAGAAGCTTGTTGTTATCTTTTAAATATTGCGCCCTATCGCGCAACTCATCCTTAATCTTCTCAATCGCTTCAAGGATTTTCTCTCTTGGAGTGACATAGTGCGTTTTTGGGTAAACCGTAAAACGTGGTAAGTCTCTTTGTTTAATGGCACCGGTTAGTGGGTCAAAAATGCTAATGCAATCGACTTCATCATCGAACATTTCGATTCGGACTGCATCTTGATCGGATTCCGCAGGGAAAATATCAATCACCTCACCACGAACACGAAACTGACCGCGTTCAAACGCAACGTCATTTCGCGAATATTGAAGCTCAGCCAAGCGGCGTAAAATATCACGCTGATCCATCACCTCACCACGACTCAAGTGAAGCATCATTTTCAAATAAGACTTAGGATCACCAAGACCATAGATAGCCGATACAGACGCTACGATGATAGCGTCTTTTCTCTCTAATAAGGCTTTGGTCGCTGATAGCCTCATTTGTTCGATGTGGGCATTCACAGACGCATCTTTCTCGATGAATGTGTCTGTGGTCGGAACGTAAGCTTCTGGTTGGTAGTAATCGTAGTAAGAAACGAAGTACTCGACGGCATTATTTGGAAAGAAAGATTTCATCTCGCCATAAAGCTGAGCAGCCAACGTCTTGTTCGGCGCTAACAGAATGGCAGGTCTTTGCGATTGGGAAATGACATTAGCGAGAGTAAAGGTTTTACCTGAGCCCGTTACCCCTAATAGAGTTTGATGTGCCAAACCAGAATCTAATCCATCTAGTAATCTGGTTATCGCTGTCGGCTGGTCACCGGACGGGCTGTAGTCCGATACCAAATCAAAGAGTTTGCTCATAGGTTGCCATTTCCATACTGTGTTTTTAATCAGGTCATTGTCACTCTATGAGCCATCTCGTTGCAACTATTATCTAGAGAAATGCGCCTTAAGATTGAATATCAGTGATAGCTTTTATTTTTAGAACTTGGTATTATCCGTGCCCCTGCAAAGTTTCCTCAGCTAAATTACTCGAATTTTAATCCACTACTTTTCCCCAAAAAATCTAAAAATACCGCTTGTTTTACTGTTCGCTTTATAATCTACAAAAGTTATACAACCGTGATATTTTGGTACTATTCTTTTAAATACATCACGTTAGCTATAATTTTTGCATTTTCAGATTTACCTCAATTATTGTTGTTAAAGTTTCACACACACACTTATCCACAATTTTGGTGGATAACTAAAGCAAAGCTAAATCCGATAAGGCGTCCAAGAAAGTAAAGTTTTTTATCTTGTTTTTTTCTGCTATTTTTTATTGACAGAAAATAGGACTATTATTAGAATTCGCGTCGCTAACAAGCAATTCCCCTTTAGTTCAGTTGGTAGAACGGCGGACTGTTAATCCGTATGTCGCAAGTTCAAGTCTTGCAAGGGGAGCCAAATTAAAAGAAGCCGCATCACTCGATGCGGCTTTTTGCGTTTTGGGCTGTTTAAGGTCTGATTTACCCCTCATTTCAATCATTTCGCTCGCCGGAAATCAGCAACAGTCTCTGAACCGTTAACGGCAAGCGTCAATCCAATTTAGAATGATCTTGCTAAGGATCTACTCCAAACTCTCATATTAATCTGTCTCACCGATTAAATTTGTACGTCTATACTTACTGCAGCTTTGATAATCAATCGATTACCTGATGTTTTTTTCACCAAGTGTCTAAATCCCTAGTGATCCTTGGTTGTTATTAGGTGAGCAAAGCAGGATAATATCGGGATCGGAATCTCAAGAATTAATCCATTATGACCGAATACCTTTTGTTGTTGGTTGGCACTGTGCTGGTCAATAACTTTGTGCTAGTGAAGTTTTTAGGGCTATGTCCTTTCATGGGGGTCTCCAAGAAACTGGAGACTGCGATTGGCATGGGCCTCGCGACGACTTTCGTTCTAACGTTAGCGTCGGTATCTGCATACCTAGTAGAAACCTACATCCTTACCCCTCTGGGTATTGAATACCTGCGTACCATGAGTTTCATCTTGGTTATCGCGGTAGTCGTTCAATTTACGGAAATGGTCGTTCACAAAACCAGCCCAACTCTTTATCGCCTATTGGGTATTTTCCTACCTCTTATCACCACCAACTGCGCGGTGTTAGGTGTGGCACTTTTGAACATCAATGAAAACCACAACTTCATTCAGTCGATCATCTATGGTTTCGGCGCAGCGGTTGGTTTCTCTCTTGTTTTGATCCTATTTGCTGCGATGCGTGAGCGTATTGCGGTTGCTGATGTTCCAATGCCATTCAAAGGCGCATCGATTGCGATGATCACAGCAGGCCTAATGTCTCTGGCATTTATGGGCTTTACTGGTTTGGTGAAATAAGCATGAGTACCATTTTAATTGCGATCATTGCGCTAGCTGTTTTAGCCGCTGTTTTTGGCGCTATTTTGGGCTTCGCTTCTATACGCTTTAAAGTAGAAGCCGATCCTATCGTCGATCAAATCGATACCATTTTACCGCAAACTCAATGTGGCCAGTGTGGCTACCCAGGTTGTCGCCCATACGCAGAGGCGATCGCTAACGGAGACAAGATCAACAAATGTCCTCCTGGCGGCCAAGCAACCATTGAGAAACTAGCAGACTTAATGGGCGTAGAGGTTGAAGACTCCGCTCATGACTTAGATAACAAAGTAAAAACCGTTGCTTTCATTCATGAAGATATGTGTATCGGCTGTACCAAGTGTATTCAAGCCTGCCCTGTTGATGCCATTGTCGGTGGTACCAAGGCACTGCACACAGTAATCAAAGATGAATGTACAGGTTGTGATCTATGTGTCGCACCGTGCCCTACTGACTGTATCGAAATGATTCCAGTGGCAACAACGACTGAAAATTGGAAATGGCAGATGAACATCATTCCTGTTACTGACATCACTAACCAAGCAACTGATGCAACCGCGTCAGAGCCTAAGGCATAGGGTTAGTATGATCTCTTTAATCGAACAAATTCGCACGGGCTCTATTTGGAATTTTCCGGGCGGCGTGCACCCTGCTGAAAACAAGAAACAGTCAAATATTACTGATATCGTTCATGCAAGGCTCCCAGAAGAAATCGTTCTTCCGGTCAAACAGCACATCGGTAAGCCTGGTAACTTGTTGGTTGCTGTCGGTGATACCGTACTAAAAGGTCAACAACTGACGGCCTTAGAGACTGGTTTTACTTTGCCGGTACATGCACCAACATCGGGTGTCATTACCGCTATCGAACCACGAACCACCGCTCACCCTTCAGGCTTGAGCGACGTGTGCGTGGTTATTAAACCTGATGGCCTAGACGCTTGGGTTGCAAAACATCCGGTTGAAGATTTTTCTACAAAGACATCCGATGAACTGCTTGATGTAATTCGCCAAGCTGGTATCTCAGGCATGGGTGGTGCAGGCTTCCCTACCGCCAAAAAGCTTCAATCAGGCTTAGGCCGCACTGATATTTTGATCGTCAACGCTGCTGAGTGTGAACCTTACATCACCTCCGATGACAAGTTGCTTCAAGAGCATGCCGAAGAAGTACTAAAAGGCATCGAAGTGGTTGAACACATCCTTCAACCAAAGCTGACTGTTATCGGTATTGAAGACAACAAGCCAGCTGCGATAAAAGCACTTGAGATTGCGGCGAAAGACAAAGACATCGTCATTCGCGTTATCCCAACTAAATACCCTTCTGGTGGTGAGAAGCAACTGATCAAGATCCTCACCAATAAAGAGGTTCCTGCTGGCGGTATTCCTGCGGACATTGGTGTTTTGGTTCAGAACGTCGGCTCTCTTTATTCTATTAAGCGAGCGGTAATCGACGGTGAGCCTGTCGTTAACCGCGTGGTGACTTTAACCGGTAAGACCTTTAAGCAACCTCGTAACGTTTGGGCGCTACTCGGCACACCTGTACATGAATTGCTTGAAGAGTTTGGCTACAAAGCCGATAAAAAACTGCCGCGTTTGATTTTGGGCGGCCCTATGATGGGCTTCACCTTGCCACATGCCAATGTGCCAATTACCAAAACATCGAACTGTATTTTAGCGCCAACGCGCCGTGAGATTTCACCAAGCACTTACGAGATGGAATGTATTCGATGCAGTGCTTGTGCCGAAGCTTGTCCAGCATCACTACTTCCTCAACAGCTGCAATGGCATGCAAAAGCCAACGAGTTAGATAAGTGCGAAGAGCTAAATATTAAAGACTGTATTGAATGCGGTGCTTGTGCATTTGTCTGCCCAAGTGAAATCCCTCTTGTTCAGTACTACCGCCAAGCAAAAGCTGAAATTAAAACTCGAAAAGATGAAGCTGCAGCTGCAGAGCGCGCCAAAATTCGCTTTGAAGAGAAAAACGCTCGTATGGAGCGTGATAAAGCCGAGCGTGAAAACCGCTTCAAAAAAGCCGCTGATAATCGTCGTAAAGACATGAAATCAGCCGACGGTGACGACGCAATTGCTGCTGCTATCGCACGTGTTAAAGCACAAAAAACCGCAGCTGATCAGGCTCCAAATGAAGAGCCAACAGTGAAACCTGCGGTTGCAGCTGCGATTGCTAGAGCGAAAGCGAAACAAGCTGCGGCTCAGAAAGCAGACGGTGCTGAGCCAGACAACTCTGAAATGTCGAAGCTACGTGAAGAACGTAAGCGTCAAGCTCGAAAACGCAAAGCACAACAAGCAGCAGCTGATACTCCAGCTGAAAGCTCTGGCGATGCTAAGAAAGACGCCGTTGCTACAGCTATCGCACGTGCTAAAGCGAAGAAAGCGCAACAAGCGGAATCAACCTCTGATGCTCCAGCTGAAAGTACTGGCGATGCCAAGAAAGATGCTGTCGCTGCAGCTATTGCTCGCGCTAAAGCGAAGAAAGCACAACAAGCTGAATCTGCTACTGAAGCTCCAGCTGAAAGTACTGGCGATGCCAAGAAAGATGCTGTCGCTGCAGCTATCGCACGTGCTAAAGCGAAGAAAGCGCAACAAGCAGAATCTGCTGCTGAAGCTCCAGCTGAAAGTACTGGCGATGCCAAGAAAGATGCTGTCGCTGCAGCTATTGCCCGTGCTAAAGCGAAGAAAGCTCAGCAAGCGAAACAGGCAGAGACAACAGAAACTCCTGAGCCAGTGCTCGAAGTGGTAGCTGAAATTCAACCAGAAGCTGTCGATCCTAAGAAAGCTGCTGTTGCTGCGGCCATCGCTCGCGCTAAAGCGAAAAAAGCCCAGCAAGCGAAACAGGCAGAGACAACAGAAACTCCTGAGCCAGTGCTCGAAGTGGGAGCTGAAACTCAACCAGAAGCTGTCGATCCTAAAAAAGCTGCTGTTGCTGCGGCCATCGCTCGCGCTAAAGCGAAAAAAGCCCAGCAAGCAAAACAAGACGAAGCAGTTGAAGCGCCGGAGCCTGTGCTTGAAGTGGAAGCCGAGACTCGATCAGAACCCGTCGATCCTAAGAAAGCAGCCGTTGCTGCCGCAATTGCTCGTGCTAAAGCAAGAAAGGCGCAGCAAGAGCAAGACAAAAAGAACAATGAGGAGAAAGAGTAGTGGCCTTCTTTATCGCCAGCTCACCGCACGTACACAGTCGTAGAAGCACCCCTGATCTCATGAAATGGGTCGCTATTTGTGCATTGCCAGGTCTACTAGCTCAAACCTACTTCTTTGGATGGGGTACGCTCATCCAGTTAGTATTTGCTATTGCACTTGCTGTTACCTTTGAAGCCGCTGTAATGCTGCTAAGAAAACGTCCGCCAGTGATGGCATTGCGTGATTACAGCGCTGTTGTGACCGGTTGGCTACTCAGTGTCGCGATCCCCCCACACTCTCCGTGGTGGATTCTAGTCATAGGTATGTTCTTCGCTATCATCATCGCAAAACACCTTTATGGCGGCCTTGGGCAAAACCCATTTAATCCTGCGATGGTGGCTTACGTTGTTTTGCTGATCTCATTCCCAGTTCAAATGACCAGTTGGAATGCGCCGACCAGCTTAACCGCTGAAGCAACAAGCTTTGTTGACTCATTTTTGATGATCTTTACCGGTTTCAATAATGAAGGCTTATCTCTTCAACAAGCGCGTCTTGGTATTGATGGCACCACGATGGCAACACCACTCGATGCATTCAAAACGGCATTGACGGCAGGCAACACCGCTTCTGAAGCTCTGTCTCAACCGCAATTCAGCTGGCTAGCTGGCGTAGGTTGGGAATGGGTGAATCTTGCTTATCTAGTCGGTGGCTTAGTGCTTATCAAGCAACGCGTGATTCAATGGCATATTCCTGTGGCTTTCATCGGCAGCCTTGCGCTGTTTAGCCTAGTGTTCTTAGTTTTAACTCCCGGTGAAACTGCTTCTCCAACCATTCACCTATTATCTGGAGCAACCATGCTTGGTGCATTCTTCATTGCAACCGATCCAGTATCAGCTTCGACGACAGTGAAAGGTCGCTTAGTATTTGGTGCCCTGATTGGCGGGTTAGTCTTTATTATCCGCAGTTGGGGAGGTTTCCCTGATGGCGTGGCGTTTGCTGTATTGTTAGCCAACATGTGTGTTCCACTGATTGACTACTACACCAAACCTCGTACATACGGCCACTAAGGAGCGGATACCATGCTAAATGCTATTAAGAAAAACGGCCTTGTACTCGCGATTTTTGCGTGTGCTTCAACAGGTTTGGTGGCAGTAACTCACTACCTGACCAAAGATCAGATCAAGCAGCAAGAACAAGCTCAGTTACTGTCTGTTCTTAACCAAGTTATCCCGCACGATTTGCACGATAATGAACTCTTTTCAGCCTGTACTCTGGTTCAAGCAGAAGAGCTTGGTACTGGACAAGCGATGCCAGCTTACATTGCAAAACTCAATGGTGAACCAAGCGCGATTGCGATCGAAGCGATTGCACCAGATGGCTACAACGGCGCGATTAAGGTCATTGTTGGAATGAAAATCGACGGTACCATTTTAGGTACTCGCGTTCTTTCCCACCAAGAAACTCCGGGCTTGGGTGATAAGATTGATCTGCGTGTGAGTGATTGGATTCTCTCATTTGCTGGTAAGCAAGTGACAGATTCTAATCTTGACCGTTGGAAGGTTCGTAAAGATGGTGGTGACTTTGACCAGTTCACTGGCGCAACCATTACGCCAAGAGCTGTCGTGAAGTCAGTGAAGCAAGCGGTGCAGTACGTTAATCAGAACAACCAAGCATTGCTTGCTCAACCTCTAAATTGTGGTGGTGAATAATGAGTGACCATAAAACACTAATTAAAAATGGCATGTGGGCCAACAACCCTGCCCTAGTGCAACTTCTTGGGTTATGTCCGCTGCTGGCAGTATCGTCAACAGTCACTAACGCACTCGGGCTCGGTATTGCTACTCTGCTTGTCTTAGTCGGTTCGAACGTGTCTGTCTCTTTGGTTCGAAACCATGTCCCTAAAGAAGTCCGTATTCCAGTATTCGTGATGATCATTGCTTCACTGGTAACCTGTGTTCAACTTCTGATGAACGCTTACGCGTATGGTCTTTACCTCTCTTTAGGTATCTTCATCCCATTGATCGTAACCAACTGCATCATCATTGGCCGAGCTGAAGCCTTCGCGTCTAAAAACGAAGTTTTGCCTGCAGCTCAAGATGGTTTCTGGATGGGCCTTGGCATGACATCAGTACTGGTTGTATTGGGTGCGATGCGTGAGGTTATTGGCAACGGAACCCTATTTGATGGCGCCGACCTGCTCCTTGGTGATTGGGCTTCAATATTACGAATCCAGATATTCCAATTTGATAACAGCTTCTTGTTAGCCCTGCTTCCACCAGGTGCCTTTATTGGTGTGGGTTTCTTGATTGCTCTGAAAAACATCATCGACAACCAAGCTAAATCTAGACAACCAAAACAAGAAAAACCAGCCATTGAACGCGCTCGCGTTACTAATGTCTGATAAATTACAGTAGCTTAAACCCTGCTGAGTAGTTCAACCGCTCAGCAGGTAAATAGATTCACCAAGTACACATAATAATGACGCTCATAAGAGCGCGTAACCGATGATAAAGCCTGAACCATTGCGGAACTTGTTATTTTAAAACGAGTAAGTTTGAAAGAACTTCGCCGGAACTCAAGCCCTAACTATTTGAAAGTAATGTCGCTATGAACAATGTAAAACGAGTAGAAATACTTGAGCGGTTAAGAGAAAACAATCCAAAGCCAGAAACCGAGCTTAACTGGAACAGCCCTTTCGAGTTGCTGATCGCCGTGCTCTTATCTGCGCAGGCAACCGATGTCAGTGTTAACAAAGCCACTGATAAGCTTTACCCCGTTGCTAATACTCCACAGGCTATTTTCGACCTAGGTGTCGATGGCCTAAAAGAGTACATCAAGACAATCGGCCTATTTAATTCAAAAGCAGAAAACACCATCAAGACGTGTCGTATGCTGCTTGACCTACACAATGGTGAAGTACCGGAAGATCGTGCGGCATTAGAAGCCCTTCCTGGCGTTGGTCGTAAGACTGCCAACGTAGTATTGAACACCGCTTTCGGTTGGCCAACCATTGCCGTTGATACTCATATCTATCGTGTTTCAAACCGCACGAAGTTAGCAATGGGTAAAACGGTCGACGATGTTGAAGCCAAGCTGCTCAAAGTCATTCCAAAAGAATTCAAACTGGACGTCCACCACTGGCTCATTCTTCATGGACGTTACACCTGTGTCGCGCGTAAACCACGCTGTGGCAGTTGTATCATTGAAGACCTATGTGAGTTCAAGGAAAAAACTGACGTCTAAGTTCATAAGATCTAAGCGGATGAAGCTAAAAAGCGCCGCGTTTTCTAGCGGCATAAAACAGAATTACAAAAACGTATACATAGTTAAAGCTAGGAGCAAATCATGTCAAACGGTCGTATTTTACACACCATGCTACGCGTTGGTGATCTAGACAAATCTATCGAGTTCTACACCAATGTAATGGGCATGCAGCTGTTACGTAAGAACGAAAACAAAGAGTACGAGTACACACTGGCTTTCGTTGGCTTTGGCGACGAATCTCAAGGCGCTGTGATTGAACTGACTTACAACTGGGGTACGACTGAATATGACCTTGGTTCTGCTTTTGGCCACGTTGCTATCGGTGTTGATGACATCTACACAACGTGTGACGCAATTAAAGCAGCAGGCGGTAACGTGACTCGTGAAGCAGGCCCAGTAAAAGGTGGCTCTACGCACATCGCATTCGTTAAAGATCCTGACGGCTACATGATTGAGCTGATTCAGAACAAGCAAGCAAGCGCTGGTCTAGAAGGTTAATTCCTAAATACCTTTGCGAGATTAGGCTAAAACGCCTGATGAAATGAGCAAAGAAGCGAGCACTATGCTCGCTTTTTTTATTGCTCTCCCCATAATCGATATTCCTTACCAATTATTATTAACAATCTCACTGATGAAACTTTACATGATAATGATTATCATTTAAATTAACCACCTATTGATTAGTGAGGTAATACAATGATTAGCGAATGGGAAAAACACACGTTACTCGCCGATACGGCATTGCAGCTCGATGATCCTGTACGAAGTATTCTTCACTATCAGCAGGCATTGAACTTAAGCGAAGAAATTACAGAACGTACCGATATTCAGGCCGATGAACGCCTACTGATTTCGGTGATTTCTTGTCACAACCTCGCGCAATTCTGGCGCTGGGCCGGTGATACTGAGTACGAGCTTAAATACCTTCAACTTGCTTCGGAAAAAGTGCTGACGCTGATCCCTCAGTGCCCGAATACGCAGTGTTCAAGCTTTATAGACTCTATTGGTTGCTGTAAAAAAGCGCTTATCGATTTCATGAAACGCCACCCAAACCCTAAAATTGCTTCTATGGTGGAAAAGATCGATACCGCGACCAACTGTGAAATGATTGCTCGTTTCCGCCTGAACTAAGCAAGTTACTTTCGCAGGTACAACGTTTAGTTTGTTGATCCAGATACAAAAAGCCCGTCATGACGACGGGCTTTTTAATTTGAGCTTTAGATTTTACTGGAACTAAACCTGCGTTCTACCCAATGAGATAACAACGCGTCGGTTTTGATCTTTACCAATTGGTGAGTTGTTATCGGCAATTGGACGACGCTTGCCATAACCTTGCACTTGAATACGGTCTTCTGGCAAGCCTAGAGATTTAAAGTACTCTCTTAACGATTCAGCTCTGCGCTCTGAAAGGTTTTGACTAATGCCTTTGCTGTCGACAGAGTCGGTGTACGTTGCCACCAGCACAAGGTCGATGTCTTGATTGTAGCGAACATAATCAGCAATCTGGCTCAGCCTTTTACGTGACGACTTATTCAGCTGATCGCTGTTACGGTCGTAATGCAAAATAGTGAAAGAGATATCTTCAAAGCTGTAAGGCAATAAGTTAGCAACACAGTCACTGAACACATTGTATTTTTCTTGAAACAACACCGACGATAAGGACACTTCGATACGCTGATCTCGGCTTTGCCACTCTTGGTAACTGAATGTTGGGTAACGCCCTTTCTCCAACTCACTTAGGATGCCCCAAGCGGTTTGACCGCCAACGTAACCATCAAATTGTTGGAAGAACTTAATGGTTGTCATGCGATCGGCACTTTCGCCGGGGCGCCAAGGTGGTGGCATAGAAATCAAACTGACATTGCGAGTCGCACCCATTGGGCGGCGCATTTTAAGCTCAAAATCCAGAATGATTTTTTTACTCGCGCGAGATGAGAACTCAGCGTCACCAAAGTTTGGAATTGGGTGAACTAAGCGACATTCTAGTGGTGTGTTCGCCACCATCTCCCACTTCGACTGTTGAGGAGATGCTCCATAACGCTTTTCTTGTGCCATTACCGATGACGACATAAGTAGCGAAAATAGCATTGAACCTGTTATGAGTTGTTTCTTCATAAAGTGGAGTATCTCTTAAGCAATTCGTTTAACAATGCAGCCAATTGCCGCATTTCTCTCTCATGTTTAAATATGCAATTATCAAGCCGCAATGGGTTATGTAATTTATGATTTATTGCCCTTCCCTAGTTTTTATCACTGCTATTATCTGCAATAATGCAGCCTTAATCACACTTATTTGGGCTAACATGACTGTAGAAAACGAAGCTCTGACCCTAAAAAAACGCTTTCGTGGCTATTTTCCAGTGGTCATCGACGTGGAAACCGCAGGGTTTAACGCTGAAACCGATGCATTATTAGAAATCTGTGCCATTACATTAAAAATGGATGAGAACGGAGATCTGCACCCTGCATCAACGCTTCATTTTCACATTGAGCCTTTTGAAGGCGCAAATATAGAGCAGGCAGCATTAGACTTTAACGGAATTAAAGACCCATTTAGCCCATTACGTGGTGCTGTGTCTGAACAAGAAGCCCTTAAAGAAATCTACAAGCTAGTGAGAAAAGAACAAAAAGCTTCAGATTGCAGTCGCGCAATCATGGTTGCTCACAACGCTACATTCGATTTGAACTTCGTTAATGCAGCAAGTGAGCGCTGTAAGCTTAAACGCGTCCCTTTCCATCCATTTGCTACTTTTGACACTGCAGCTCTTAGTGGTCTTGCCTACGGTCAAACCGTTTTGGCTAAAGCTTGCCGCACTGCAGGGATGGAATTTGACAACAAAGAAGCACACTCTGCTTTGTATGATACGCAAAAAACCACAGAGTTATTTTGCGGCATAGTAAACAAATGGAAAGCCCTTGGTGGTTGGCCTCTTGTTGACGAAGAATAAAAATAGAGTCGGTAAACGTTCGTTCGTATTGCCTTCATAAAAAACACAACATCCCGAGAAAAATATGAATCCTGTTGTAATTTCAGTTTGCATCATGCTTGTTTTAGCTTTGATGCGCGTAAACGTTGTCGTTGCTCTTACGTTCAGCGCAATTATCGGTGGCGTAGCCTCTGGTATGAGTTTGAACGACGCAGTCGCGGCTTTCGAAAGTGGATTAGGTGGCGGTGCAACTATCGCACTTAGCTACGCAATGCTTGGTACCTTTGCTGTTGCTATCTCTCGTTCTGGTATCACAGACCTACTTGCTCAAAGCGTGATTAAGCGTATTCACGGCAAAGAGAACAGTGCGGCATCTAATGGTCTGAAATACGGCATCCTTGCGTCTTTGATCTTAGTGACCATGTCTTCGCAAAACGTGATTCCTGTACATATCGCCTTCATCCCAATTTTAATCCCACCTCTATTAGGCGTATTCGCAAAAATGAACCTAGACCGTCGTCTGGTTGCGTGTGTACTTACTTTTGGTCTGATTACTCCGTATATGGTTTTACCTATCGGTTTTGGTGGCATCTTCCTAAACAACATCCTGCTTAAAAACCTTCACGACAACGGTCTTGAAAACGTAGTAGCAAGCCAAGTACCAATGGCGATGTTGTTACCGGCTGCAGGCATGATCTTTGGCCTTCTTACGGCAGTATTCTTTACTTACCGTAAGCCTCGCCAATACAAAGAAACGTCTCATACTGTTGTTTCAACCGAAGTGAAAGAGATCAACAAGAAGCACATCCTAGTAGCTGCTGCTGGTATTGTTGCTGCGCTAACGGTTCAACTATCGACAGGTTCTATGATCATCGGTGCTTTGGCTGGTTTCATGGTATTCACCTTCGGTGGTGTAATCGCTTGGAAAGAGACACACGATGTCTTCACTAAGGGCGTTCACATGATGGCAATGATCGGTTTCATCATGATTGCAGCGGCAGGTTTTGCTGCGGTAATGAAGCAAACAGGTGGCGTTGAGTCTCTAGTTGAAGCGCTTTCAACAAGCATCGGCGACAACAAGCCTCTAGCAGCACTGCTTATGCTCATCGTTGGTCTATTGGTAACAATGGGTATCGGCTCTTCGTTCTCTACGATTCCAATCCTTGCGACTATCTACGTTCCTCTAGCGGCAGCATTTGGTTTCTCACCAATGGCAACAATCGCACTAGTGGGTACAGCGGCAGCGCTAGGTGATGCAGGTTCTCCGGCTTCTGACTCTACATTAGGTCCAACATCGGGTCTTAATGCTGATGGTCAACACGAGCACGTATGGGAAACCGTAGTACCGACGTTCCTACACTACAACATCCCACTGATCGTATTCGGTTGGGTTGCAGCTATGGTTCTGTAGTTAAAAATCAATACGTAATAAGCAACATCTTCTAAAGACCGCCTCGCGCGGTCTTTTTTTATCTAGAATCTTCATCCCCTTCGTTTCAAAAAAGCTAATCTCCTGAATTGACATCACTTTCTAAACATTATTCCGTGCGCATTGATATGCAACTTATGGCTATTAATGACATTTACACCTACACTTAAGTGTTTAATAAATAAGCCGCGAATTCATAGAAGATAAAGCGGCAATGGCTCAATACGTCAGAAGGCTACTATATGGATATACTCGCCCGATCGCGCTATCTCATCATTGATGACAGCAGCGTTATTCAAAGTGCAACCCGTGCACTGCTTATCAAACTAGGTGTTCCGAACAACAATGTGATTAGCGCATCCAATGCACAGAATGCGATTGAGGCTTGTCGCGCACATCGATTCGATATCTTATTGATTGATCACGATTTAGGATCAGGAAGTAATGGCTTACAGTTGCTGGAATTTCTGCAGCAGAAAGAGTTAATCAAACCTCAAACCCTTGTCTTTATAGTAACAGGCAACGATAGCCAAGATATCTTCTTTGGTTATGCTCATTTCGAACCTGACGGCTATTTGATTAAGCCAATACGAGCCGATGACATCATCAAGCGCGTCACATCTGCATTGTCTCGGCAGCAATATTTCTCAACATTAGAACAGGCTTATCTCAAGCATGGCCTCAACGCGGTAAAGCCACTATTTGGTAAAGCTCCTGACCCTTCGACTTTGAAAGATGCCATTATCTATATGGCGAACGTTCTGATCAAAAACCAAAAATTCGATGAAGCACAAGCCATGTTGAATGGACTGTTACAGCTCCATGACTACCTGCCCGCCAAGATTAAACTCATTGAAATACATATTGCTAAACAACATTATCACGATGCGTTAATCCAAATAGATGGCTTAATAGAAAACAGCCCTCGTAATATCAAACTGCAACAACTTAAGGTCAAGATCTGCCTCAACACCAGTGACTTCGAATTGGCCAACACCCTAATAGACCAAGTTCTCACGGTGAACAGCAGTAATATTGAACTGACCAACACCATGGTTTGGCTACAACTGTTAGATAAAAACGTCGAGCAAGCGACTCTCCACCTCAAGTCTCTTGCCCAATTAATCCCCCACTCAATTTGGGATTCAACAGGCAAACGAGCGCTCATCTTATGGGCAGACAGTTTAACGCTCACCCAGAAAGAGCTGGCGCTTTGGAAGCCTGAATCGGCTTGGCAGAGGCTCTCTCACTCACAAAAGTCATACGCACTAAGCAAGCCACTGCTAAAGCTTTGTCGTACTTTACAACTGATTCAGCTCGAGCAAAACGAGGTTGCAAAAGAGCGTATTGAGAGCATGTCGATAAACGAATTTTCAGTCGGTGATGTGGAAGCGTTCTTCTTGTTGGCACTGTGCTATCAAGCCTTAGGGTTACAAGACAAGTTCGATCAAATAAAACGCCAAATTGAAGCCCATTTAAAAGCAGATCACACTAGCCTTGCCCTGTTGCAACGTATGGCATTGCAGCAAGCTGATAATTTTGCATTACCCACACTAACAAAAGCACCACTGGCCGCCGTTAGTTAAGCATGCCGTCACTCTCCAATAAGTAAGTAAACGACAGGATGTCTTTATGCAAAATGATGCTTCAAAAACAAAAACGTGGTGGATTACCTTTTTCTTAAGCTACCTTTCAGTGTTGCTGTGGCCACTGCACACCTTTGCTGAAAACACACCATCAGTTAAGAGTGAGAACTCATCGAGTAACCAAGTTGTATTGCGGGTCGGTCTGCCTTCTTACGACATGATTCCCTACAGCTACCAACACCAAACGTCCTCAGGGAACACCGTTTCAGAAGGCTTGTTGATCAGTATGTTGGATGAGGTGTCGACAAACGCGGGCTTCAAATATCAAATTGAGCTGTACCCAACATTTAGTGGCGTACTCAGTGCATTTGAAAGAGGTGAATTAGATCTGCTAGTCGGTGTATCTTCAACCAAAGAGCGCCAAGAGTACATGACCTTTAGTGAGCCGATGTTCTCCATAAGACGAGCGGTGATTACCCAAAATAGAAAAATAAACGATTTAGGTGAGCTGGCAGCCGCCAATCTAGCATTGGAGAAAGGGTTTGCGCTCAATGATCTTCTCCCTAGCCTGCTTCCTGAAAGTCGAATTACAACATTAGACAGCACCCAAGCGGCCTTCACTGCAATACAGGAGAATCGTGTCGATGCTTACGTTGGCGATGCGCTTGCACTTTCTGCGTTGCTACGTGAGCAGCCTCGAGACTCACTCACACTATCGGTTCTTCCTGACTTGCCAGCCGATCACTTGCACTTTGCAGTCAAAAAAGGAAAACATAAATTACTCAGCCGAATCAATTTTGCTTTAGAGGACATCAAGGAAGGCTCACTGCAGTCGATTTACAACCAATGGCTTGCTCCCTCTCAACACTCTATGTTGCTCGATTACGGAACATTGAACTTAACCCAAGACGAAAAGAACTGGCTTGATAGCCACCCCAGCATCCCTGTTGGCACACACGCCAATTGGTACCCTTACGACTTTACCAATGAGCAACAGCAACACTCAGGCTTATCTGCTGACGTCTTAAAGCTAATAAGCAATGTGCTCGGCGTGTCATTCGAAAGTACCACTTACCTAACGCCAGAGGCAGCCGAGGTCGCCTTTAATCGCGGTGAGACAATGGTGCTGACCAACATCACACCAACCACAGATAAAGCTCGATACATGGACTTCACTCAAGCTTACAGCTTTGAGCCTTGGGTGCTATTAAGTCGCTCAGATCGATTAGGCAACTTTGCGCCAAGTGGATCCGAAGCCATCGCTGTGATCGAAAACTCTGGAGGCGCAACGGTTCTCCCTTCTCTCTGCCTGACTTGCCAAGCCGTTCCTTACATTAATCATGTCAGCGCCTTTCAAGCATTACAAAAAGACGACATCAGTTTTGCGCTCGCCTCACTTCATCGAGCAGCACCTCTACTGCACCAAGACTATGTCGGGCAATTTAAAATCACCGGCACCATCAACGAACAAAACAGCGCACCGCTGTCACTCGCAGTTAACTTCCGCCATCCCATGCTGCTGAGCATTCTCAATAAGGCCATTAGTGCGCTACCTGCCAATGAATTAGAGCGCTTGGAAAACAAGTGGCTAACCTACGAATATCAAGAAGGTCTGTCACCACGTGAAGTTGCTAAATGGTCAGCGATCATTGGGTTTGGGATCTTTATGGTCATTTTCGTGATCGTATTTTGGAATCGAAAAATGGCGGCTGAAATCGAGCAACGAAAAGTCGCTGAACAGAGAGCAAAAGCCGCAGAAGCTCATTTACAAACGCTGGCAGACAACATTGATGGAGTCGTACTTAAACATATTCAAACACATCCGCAACAGCCTTTAGATATCAAGTTTAGCTTCGTCAGTGCCGGTGTAGCCGATATGTTCGGCTTATCTGTTGATAGTGTAGAACAACACCCTCAACGTCTATTTGAGCTTATCTCGAAGGATAACTTGCCACTGTTTGAAGTCAGTATGCTCGATGCCATTGAAACCGGACATTGGGAAAGTGAACAACAAGTTCAGTTAGAATCAGGTGAAGCTAAATGGGTGAAATTTAATAGCCAAGTATCGAGCGGCCAAACCATTGAGTGGAACACGGTGATCACAGACATCAGCTTGCTAAAAAAGCAGCAGCAGGCTTTAGACAACGCACGCCAAAAAGCAGAAAGTGCGACCGCGGCTAAGTCACAATTCTTAGCCACCATTAGCCACGAGGTTCGTACCCCAATCAGTGGAATCTTGGGTTTACTGGAGTTAATGCAAGAACATCAGTTAAGCGAAGAGTTATTAAACTTGCATGGTGGATTGAATCAGTCGGCTCGTAACCTCCTGCACATCGTTAATGACGTACTCGATTACTCCAAAATTGAAGCCGGCAAACTAGAGCTTAACCCGACCGAAATCGAGCTTGGCAAAGTATTAGCGCGCATCGTGCAACCGCAATCCATTCACGCACAGCAAAAAGGTCTGGCCTTCCACTATTGGCAAGATCCAAATCTTGCTCAATGGCTGTTCGCAGATGATATACGACTCCATCAGATTCTGAATAACTTCCTCAATAATGCAATTAAGTTCACCGAACATGGGACGATTTCATTGCATGTCGATGTGATTGAGAAAAACGAGCATCAACAGAAAATTAGCCTCACCGTCTCAGACACGGGTATTGGTATCCCGAAAGACAGACAACAAAGCTTATTTCAGCCTTTTGAACAAGCTGACAAAACCACCAGCCGCCGTTTCGGTGGCACAGGGCTTGGACTGTCTATCGCTTTGAAGTTAATTGAACAAATGGATGGGGCCATAGAATTATCAAGTGAAGAAGGAAAAGGCAGTCACTTTACTGTTACCGTTACCCTCCCAACTTGTACTCCTGAACATGCAGTTAGTAACGCTTTGGCTCTATCACAAACGCTGATTTGCACTTCACAAACAGAGGATCCTATTAAACTAGATGTGGAGAATCACTCAAACGAGGTATATGTGGTTGGTTACGTTCTTCAACAAGAAGAGCTGTGTCGATATTTGAAACACTTCGACCTTGAACCCAAGGTTCTGCACATTAATCAAAAGCACTTGCTCAAAGAGATGGTCGTTAAACATCAGCCAAAACACATCTTTGTGGCGATGTCTGTATGGCAACAACTGGCGATTACCGACGCATGGATTCAGCAGCATACTCACTCAACACGCTTCACGGTGATCAACCAAAATCCGATGCTATCGCCAGAACCTTTAGGCAACTCTTGGTGCTTGTCGGTCAACCCGTTGTTACCCGACAACCTTATTCACGTTCTAACGAAACCCGTCAGTCACGACAATCTAATCTCACCATTGGATAGCGAAACTAAAGCGCCGATCGCCACAGAGACTCGCGAACAAGCTGAGAGCAATGGTAGGCTGATCCTGGTCGCTGAAGATCACCCAATAAACCAACAAGTGATTGCTAAGCAACTTGAAAGTATCGGTGTCCACGCCGATATTGTCGATAATGGAGTACTCGCACTTAATGCTTTAAAAGATAAGCGTTACGGGCTGCTTCTCACCGATTGCCATATGCCTGAAATGGATGGGTATACTCTCGCTTCAAGCATTCGTCAGATAGAACAACGCCGTGAAGAGCTTGAGCGAGAGACTCAAAGATTACCTATCGTCGCGCTGACAGCGAATGCCGTTCAAGGTGAGGATGCTAACTGTTACGCACATGGCATGGATGACTTCCTGGTTAAGCCCGTCTCGATTAAACAGATGAAGCTAACCATTGAGAAGTGGTTACCTACGATAAAGGATTCTGAACCAACGATTGAAACAGAGGCTCCCAATACAGAGCAACTAGATACACAAAGTCGGGACATGGACTCTTCATCAGACTTTACGTCTACGGGAGAAGAAGCCAATGAGTTTTCGATGCTGTTCCAAGACATTGAGCACTGCTTTGGGGAAAGTGACAACTTAGCGCCGAACGACGATGTTGCTCCTACTATCTCCCAAGATTCGTTCAATAGCGTGGATAATCAAGTCATCGATTATTCAGCACTCTATGATCTATTTGAAGATCACGATGTTGTGATGACCTTACTCGATGAGTTTGCCGCAAGTTTCGTTGAAGATAATGAACAAATAAAAATGCTGTGGACTAACAAGGAATATCAGCAAGTCAAAACCACATCGCACCGACTCAAAGGTGCAGCGAAAATGGTGGCTTGTGAGCAGGTCGCCTCACCGCTGGCAAACATCGAGGCTCTCACCAATGACCTCGTGACAGGAGCCATTAGCTTAGAACAAATAGAATCAAAAATTGAAGCTTCAATCGAAGAAGTGAATTCGATATTTGACTTGTTCATTGACGAAATGAACCAGCTACGGCAAACAAAAGAAAAGGCTTACTCTTATGAGTAAGCCTTGGACATAATTTGCGTTAACACAAACAGCTCTCGCTGAATTATGCAGCGGGAGCGTTATTCACCAATACTTCGCGAATAGACTTAAGCGTCGCTTCCGTCGAATGGTAATCTAATTCTACCTGCGTAAAAATACCATTAACTTCAAGCATTAACGTTGGGTAAGAATGCACACCGATCGCTTCTTTAAAGCCTAGCTGGTCATCTAATTCACTTTCCAATAACTTGCTAGAAAGGTCATTTTCAAACTGTTGTACATTCATACCTAACTCTTGAGCGAGTTGCAGATGCGTTTCTTGGCTGTGTGGCAACATCGCACGAAGATAGTAAGCATGTTGAATTGCCTCAAGCATCGCTTCGTAGTGGTCTTGAAAACCAGCAGCGATCACGGCGCGGCATGCCGGGTAAGTACTGCGAACAGGTTGACACTCTGTCCAAAATTCATGGTTGAATTCAGTACCTAACTTAGCTTCGATCTGCTTCCAGATAGCTTGCAGCTTGCCTTTCATCTCTTCTGACATTGGCTCATCAGAATCAGGAGCCAAACCGCCAACGACATAATTAAATTCAATACTCGCGGGCAGCTGCTGTTTTAAAAGTTCTAATGTTGGCTTATAACCCCAGCACCAACTGCACATTGGGTCATGCACATAATGAAGTTTTACGTCCATTGTTCATTCCTTATCGAGTCTTTCGAACCAGTCAAACAAAAAAGGAGCCTCATTAAGGCCCCTTCCATTCAATATTTAAGCGCAAAAGCTTAAAGATTACTCAGCGTCGTCGCCAGCTACTTTAGCAGCTGCTTCTTTAACGATTGGCTGAAGCTCACCTTTTTGGAACATCTCAAGAATGATGTCACAACCACCGATTAGCTCACCGTCAACCCATAGTTGTGGGAACGTTGGCCATTGTGCGTAAGCTGGAAGCTCTGCACGGATGTCAGGGTTTTGTAGGATATCTACGTAAGCAAATTTTTCGCCACACGCCATTAGCGCTTGAGATGCTTGAGAAGAAAAACCACAGCTTGGCAGCTTAGGAGAACCTTTCATGTAAAGTAGAATGGTGTTTTCTTCAATTTGCTGTTTGATTTTATCGATAGTTTCCATTGCTTCCTCGTTAATGGATTACGGCTTTTATTGCCTTTATTCTACCCCAAACCAAAAGAATAAAAACCACATAAAAAAAGCGGTTTATAAGCTAAGCTAACAATTCACACAAAAGTAATGAAATAAGCTTTTAATAAAGTAAAAACTTGCTAAACTATATCGCAAGTCAGCAAATTGACCGTGGTTGGCACCATAGCGAACCATGAATAATAATATCACTGGAAGCAATCGAAAGAGTTAACTCTTTCATATCAATGGAGAATTGAGCAATGGCATTTGAACTACCGGCTCTTCCTTACGCGAAAGACGCGCTAGAACCACACATCTCAGCAGAAACGCTAGATTTCCACCACGGTAAGCACCACAACACTTACGTTGTTAAGCTAAACGGTCTTATCCCAGGTACTGAGTTTGAAGGCAAAACACTAGAAGAGATCGTTAAGACTTCTACTGGTGGTGTTTTCAATAACGCTGCTCAAATCTGGAACCACACGTTCTACTGGCACTGTCTTGCTCCTAAAGCAGGCGGCGAACCAACTGGCGCTGTTGCAGAAGCTATCAACGCTGCATTCGGTTCTTTCGAAGAATTCAAAGCGAAATTCACTGATTCAGCAATCAACAACTTCGGTTCTTCTTGGACTTGGTTAGTTAAGAAAGCTGACGGTTCTCTAGACATCGTTAACACTTCTAACGCTGCAACTCCTCTAACAGAAGAAGGTGTTACTCCACTTCTAACTGTTGACCTATGGGAACACGCTTACTACATCGATTTCCGCAATGTTCGCCCTGACTACATGGCTGCATTCTGGAACCTAGTAAACTGGTCTTTCGTAGAAGAGAACCTAGCTAAGTAATTATTACTTATGCTGCGCTATTTATAGCGAGTTATCTATTGAAAGCTCATGCCTCGGCGTGAGCTTTTTTGTATCTGTCGTCTCCCAGATAAAAATCGCATCAATCAACAGACCGTAGTTTCCGCCTATCCCTACCTTTCATATCAGCCCAGCAGAAATTCGTTATTTGCCTGTAATTAAACTCTAAAGTTTGCCGACTCCATGCCGTTAAAGGTGTATCGAATGAGAGGCAACATGCAAATACATACTTTAGACAAAGCAGGAATCATCAACGAGCTGAAGTTCGGCATCGGGATCAGCCAAGCGGTTGAGCAAGGTCGCCGTGCAGATTTCGCGTTGTTGTTATCTATGTTCTCTAATGATGTTCGTGATTGCACGCCCATCGACACCATTGAAGTTAGCGAGACAAATGAAGATCGTCTACGTAAACACTTCGGCGTAGCAGATCCACAACCTTTGCGCTCGGACCAATCGTCTTATGAAATTTCGGCTCAACAGTCGGCTCAGTTTCATCAAGCAAGCCTTGCCAGTGCAAAGCTAAGCCATTACTTGAAACCTGAAGCGCTTGCTTTCATGCCTGAAGATACGCATGACTTTCCCGAAGAGGTTTATCAAAACCTTTCTGGTCATGATCGACGTAAATTGGCGAATAAACACTTGCCTGATTTGCCTCATGCCACGCTCTACAACGAATTGTCGACCGCTCAGCGTCAATATCAGATTCAAGCTCAGGTGTAGTTACTGGCTCCCCTTTCTGACTTTCTTAAGGCTCCTCTTTTCCCATCTTGTGTGCACCTACGAATTCATTGATACAAGTGATATGAATCACTAGCCTTAGGCATCTATAATTTCCAGTTTGTCGATTAACTCTTGAAGTTACTACAAAATGTGACGTGCCACTAAGTTCATAAAAACTTATTAATCGGCATACCTTAGTTTGAACCAATTCACACCCATTGTATGAAATTTGACCCATCCTTATCCGACATGGACGATTTGTTTAGGTACTGGGATGGAAATAAAAAGCTCAATCATATTGGTGACATCTGCCGGCTCGCGACTGGGAGGGACGATTGCGAACCACTTTGTTAACCTTGGAGCAACCGTTATTCTTTGTGACAACGACCCAGAAGCCCTTCAGGCAACTTATGAACAATGTGCTCGTTTTTCCGAATCTGTATACAGCTACACACTCAAAGGTAACGACAATCAAGATATCTTGAACGTGTTTGATTTCATTCAAACTACCTTCAATACCACACCCGATGTACTGGTCAATAACTGGATCAGTTCACCAATGCCGAGTTTAATTGGTGATCAACCTGTTAGCAGCTTTATCAACGATTTATCATCGATGGCCTCTACCCTTTTTGCATTTGGGCAAATCAGTGCTGAAAGGTTACGAGAAGAAGATAAAGAAGGTGTCATCGTGAATGTGATATCCCATGACGATTTTCATGATGTGTCCGGCTTAGAGAGCGCAAACTCAATGATAACCGGCTTTACCCACAGTTGGGCTAAGGAACTGACTCCATTTGGTATTCGAGTTGGTGGTGTTGTCCCTGCGGTTCATAACTCCGAGGGCAAACTTAACCGATGTCATTGGGCACAACTGCAAGACGAACTGACCAGAACAACCGAATACATCGTCTCTAATGATTACTTTAGTGGGCGTGTGGTTGCCGCAGAAGTTTAGAGAATCCCTTTAACGACAGCTGACCATGGCGAGTTTTGGCACTCTGGTTCCAGCTCATCAAGAAAACGTTGAACATAAACACTTACCTTCGACAACTTACGATATCTGTCTAACAGCAAACATAAAAAAAGCCCCAGTCTCTCGACTGGGGCTTTGTACTTTTCCCGATTAGATAAGGTTCGTGCTAGCGAAAACTTATCTCAAAACTAATGCTTACTTATTATGCGTTAGCTTTTTCTTTTTTAGCTTTTGGCGCTGCTTCTGCTTTCACTTCAGCTGGCTTTTGGTCTGCTTTCTTTAGGATAACAGTAGTACCTTCGAAAGTTTCACCTTCAACGTATGGTTGGCCGAAGTAAGAAGTTGTTAGAACTTCTTTAAGCTCAGTGATTAGAGGGTAACGTGGGTTAGCACCTGTACACTGGTCATCGAATGCTTCAACCGCTAGCTCGTCTAGTTTAGCGATGAAGTCAGACTCGTTAACACCCGCAGCTTGGATAGATAGTGGGATGTCTAGGTCAACTTTAAGCTCTTCTAACCAAGTCAGTAGACGTTCAATCTTCTGAGCAGTACGGTCACCAGCTTGGCTTAGGCCTAGGTGGTCAGCAACTTCAGCGTAACGACGACGTGCTTGTGGACGGTCGTACTGAGAGAATGCAGTTTGCTTAGTTGGGTTATCGTTCGCGTTGTAACGTACAACGTTTGAGATAAGCAGCGCGTTAGCAAGGCCGTGTGGTAGGTGGAACTCAGCACCAATTTTGTGAGCCATTGAGTGACACACACCTAGGAATGCGTTCGCAAATGCTACACCAGCGATAGTTGCTGCGTTGTGTACTTTCTCACGAGCGATTGGGTCTGCTGCACCGTTTTTATAGCTTGATGGTAGGTACTCTTTAAGCATCTTAAGAGCTTGTAGAGCTTGGCCATCTGAGTATTCGTTCGCTAGAACAGATACGTAAGCTTCAAGAGCGTGAGTTACTGCATCGTAACCACCGAACGCTGTTAGAGACTTAGGCATGTTCATTACTAGGTTCGCATCAACGATAGCCATGTTTGGCGTGATTTCGTAGTCAGCTAGTGGGTACTTAGCACCAGTCTTGTCGTCTGTAACAACAGCGAATGGAGTAACCTCTGAACCTGTACCTGAAGTTGTAGTAATACATACAAGCTCAGCTTTTTGACCCATTTTAGGGAACTTGTAGATACGTTTACGGATATCCATAAAGCGCATTGCTAGTTCTTCGAAGTGAGTATCTGGGTGCTCGTACATAACCCACATGATCTTAGCAGCATCCATTGGAGAACCGCCACCAAGAGCAAGGATTACGTCAGGTTGGAAGCTCTTCATTGCTTCAGCGCCTTTCTCAACAACAGATAGTGTTGGATCCGCTTCTACATCGAAGAATGTTTGAACTTCAATACCTTGTGCTTTAAGCAAGCTAACTACGTCATCAGCGTAACCGTTGTTGAATAGGAAACGGTCAGTTACTAGGAATGCGCGTTTCTTACCTTCTAGGTCGCCAAGAGCGATTGGAAGGCTACCACGACGGAAGTAGATAGACTTAGGTAGTTTGTGCCACAACATATTTTCAGCTCGCTTCGCTACAGTTTTCTTGTTGATAAGGTGCTTAGGACCTACGTTCTCAGAGATAGAGTTACCACCCCAAGAGCCACAACCAAGAGTTAGAGACGGTGCAACGTTGAAGTTGTACAGGTCACCGATACCACCGTGAGTAGTAGGGATGTTGATTAGGATACGAGCCGTTTTCATCTTGTCACCGAAGTAACGGATGCGGTCTGCGTTGATATCTTGGTTAGTGTAAAGACCAGACGTGTGACCGATACCACCAATTTCAACCATTGTTACTGCTTGAGCAACTGCGTTCTCGAAAGAAGACGCACGGAACATACCTAGAGTTGGAGACAGTTTCTCGTGAGCGAATTCGTCGTCGTAAGACACTTCGCCAAGGCCTTCACCAACAAGAATCTTAGTATCAGCTGGAACTTTAACACCCGCCATTTCAGCGATTGCAGTTGCAGGTTGACCAACGATTTTTGCGTTTAGGTTGCCGTCGATAAGTAGAACTTTACGAACTTTATCAGCGTCAGCTTTGCTTAGTACGTGACCTTTGTGAGATGCGAAACGCTCTTTCACTTCGTCGTATACTTCGTCCATTACGATTACAGCTTGCTCAGAAGCACATACTACGCCGTTATCGAATGTTTTAGACATAAGGATAGATGCTACAGCACGTTTAACGTCTGCTGTGTCATCGATAACTACAGGAACGTTACCAGCACCAACACCGATAGCAGGCTTACCTGAAGAGTATGCTGCTTTAACCATGCCTGGACCACCAGTCGCTAGGATAAGCGCGATACCGTCGTGCTTCATAAGCGCGTTAGAAAGCTCTACAGATGGTTGGTCGATCCAACCGATGATGTCTTTTGGTGCGCCCGCTTTAACAGCCGCGTCTAAAACAAGTTTAGCAGCGTCGTTAGTTGAGTTCTTTGCACGTGGGTGTGGCGAGAAGATGATGCCGTTACGTGTCTTAAGAGAGATTAGAGATTTGAAGATTGCTGTAGAAGTTGGGTTCGTTGTTGGAACGATACCACAGATGATACCTACAGGCTCAGCGATAGTCATCGTGCCTAGGTTGTCATCTTCTTCTAAGATGCCGCATGTTTTTTCGTCTTTGTATTTGTTGTAGATAAATTCAGATGCAAAGTGGTTTTTGATAACCTTATCTTCAACAATACCCATTCCAGATTCAGCAACTGCTTGTTGTGCTAGTGGGATACGAGCATGGTTAGCCGCAAGAGATGCTGCACGGAAGATTGCGTCAACTTTCTCTTGAGAGAATGTTGAGAACTCTTCTTGTGCTGCTTTAACGCGTGCTACCAGAGCATCTAGTTCAGCTAAGTTAGTTACAGGCATGGTGGATCTCCTAAAATAATAAATATTAAAAACTTTTTATTAAATTCGCTGCTTGCCTTTAACCTTAAACATCAGCGTTCTTAGTAAATTGCTTTCAGGGCTGAGTATATTATTTCACAGTGTGAAAAAAATTGACCCAGATCAGTTACCCAAAAAGAATTAACCAGAAAGTAGTAAGACAATCGCAAAAATGAACTTAAGACAATGATTTAAATAGATTTAAATCACACTTTCCGTTCGAACAAAAAACAAGCAAACAGACGGATTATTTATACATAGCGTCATAAACTGTAAAAAAGTTTCATTTTTAGTCCGTTAAATTACATGTATACATCTATATTCGTGCTACTGAGAGTATATCCATACCGTTGCAGCGGGCTAGATTCTGACATAATTTTTATTAAAAGCGTGCGTCGGTTAACATTTGCCCAAAGAACCATTACAACATGAAACACTAATAATCGGCTTGTAACATGACTAAAGTCAGCATTTGGATTCAATTAGTTTTTCTATAAAAAAGACCCTATTTCAGGTTAGTTTTTTTCATTCGTGCAATTTAGATTTGTCACTTACATTACGCGCTCTGGCTATTGACAGATCAACACCTCTTCCTTAAGTACGCAATTTGGAGATCACCCACATGCAAGGTTTAGAACTCGCAATTTTTATGCAATTCTTCCTTGGGCTTGTTGCTGCCGTAAACCCTATCGGCATCATGCCTGTTTTTGTTTCTCTTACGGCCCATATGGCCCCAGAAGAGAGGAACAGGACCGCATTACAAGCCAACATTGCTGTTGCCGTTATATTGATTGTTTCTTTAGTTGCAGGACAATTGCTTCTCGACATGTTTAGCATTTCGCTAGATTCATTTCGTGTTGCAGGTGGGTTGCTATTATTGAGCATCGCGTTTTCGATGATGAGCGGTAAACTCGGTGAAGATAAGCAGAACAAGCAAGAGAAGTCTGAATACGTCAGTAAAGAACAAATCGGTGTTGTTCCTTTGGCTATGCCATTAATGGCCGGTCCAGGTGCCATTAGTTCAACCATTGTCTACGGCTCTCGTTATCCAGCCGCAATCGACACGGTTGGCATTGGCATCAGCATTATTGCTTTTGCAACGTGCTCTTGGCTTTTATTCCGCTCGGCGCCGGTTATCGTTCGCTTTCTAGGTCAAACTGGGATCAACGTTATCACGCGTATCATGGGTTTGATTCTTGGCGCATTGGGCATCGAGTTCATCGCCAACGGCTTACGTAACCTATTCCCAGGATTAGCATAGCGCTAAACCGGCTTCTGGCGATTCAAAGCCAGCCTGTACGACATTATCGACGAGGCAAGTAAAGCAATTAGGCTTTCACTCGCCTCGTTATTGTGAAGCTTGTATAATGACTGTTAATACATTTAACAGAAGATGAATCTCTCCTTATGTCAGGTAAGCCACTCAAGCATCACTTGTACGTCATTATCTTTGGTACCCATACTCCAGCTGGACGTGCATTTGATATATCACTGATCGTTGCAATCTTGGCTTCGCTTTTGGTACTGATTCTAGAGTCCATCCCAAACGTCATGACCGAATGGTCACAACAGCTGCGCTATATCGAATACAGTTTTACTGCCCTCTTCACACTCGAGTATTTGTTAAGGCTCTATTGCTCTCCGAAACCAAAATCCTACGCCACCAGCTTTTACGGTGTTGTTGATCTATTAGCGATTCTTCCGACCTACCTAGCGATCATCTTCCCTGGCGCTTCGTTTATGGGTGTGGTGAGATTGCTTCGTGTCATGCGTATCTTCCGTATCCTAAAATTGGTTCGTTACCTGCAAGATTCCAATATTTTGCTGCGTTCACTATTAATGGCAAGACGAAAGATCCTCATCTTCTTCAGCACAGTCGGCATCTTGGTCGTTATCTTCGGCGCTCTGATCTTTGTTATTGAAGGGCCAGAAAACGGCTTCACGAGTATTCCCCACAGTATTTATTGGGCAATCGTGACTATTACAACAGTAGGTTACGGTGACATGATCCCTCAAACCGCGTTAGGTAAAGCGATTGCTTCGCTTACCATGCTACTAGGTTATTCCATCCTAGCGGTGCCGACAGGTATTATTACCGCAGAGTTGAGCAATGAGATGAACTCTCACAAAGAGTTGGTTAAGTGCCCGAACTGCAACCGTGCAGGCCATGATTCGGATGCAATGTATTGCAAGCACTGTGCAAGTGAATTAGCCGATCCCGACAAACGTGTCGTGACTGAAGAGAAAGAATAGATACCCATAAAAAAGAGCTCCGTTATGAGCTCTTTTTATTTTGTTAACTATCCGAATGACTCACTAACAACCGTCAGTAAAAACTTCGACTTTATAATCATCATTCGCTTCCATTGCAGCCGTATACTTCACATAACATTGAGTATTCTCGATAGCGATATTGAAGTCCTCACCCACCATATCATTAAGATACTCAGATCGAGTGATAACCCAAATATCAGGGTCTTGCATCGAACCGTTATTGTGAGCCGCCCAAGTCCACTCGGTGGTTAAATCGTGATAACCCGACTCTATTGCAAGGAAGTTTTCCATACCTCCTCTTTGAACTGCAGGATAACCGAACTGCACAGTACCGTAATCTGGAATGGAATAAGAAGCGTGATCTTCCATGCCTGCCACTGCGGCTTTTTCGAATGCTAGATCAGACGCCGTGTGAACTGATGCTCCTAGCCCTTCTATAACCGAAGCTCTAGCATCATGTTGTATGTTTAAAAACTTTGGCGCTGCGACAACCGCTAAAACACCAAGAATGACGATAACAACAACTAACTCGATAAGAGTAAAACCTTTGTGAGTTGCTTTCATTTTTGACTCCAAACTTTAAGACGCACGAAATGTAAGGTTTTAAAGTCAGACTTCTGTCATCAGATACAAAAAAAGCGCCCTGAGGCGCTTCTTAATTAATTATTCTCAAAAATGAGGCAGTTACGCTTTCTCAGCTAAGATGATGCGTAGAGTACGACGTAGTGGTTCTGCAGCACCCCAAAGCAGCTGGTCACCCACAGTGAACGCATTTAGGAAGTCGTTACCCATAGACATCTTACGTAGACGACCTACTGGTACAGACATCGTGCCTGTTACTTTCGCTGGTGTCAGCTCTTGAGCAGTAATGTCACGGTCATTAGGCACCACTTTAACCCAATCATTGTGAGTCGCGATGATCTCTTCGATTTCGTCCATTGGAACGTCTTGCTTAAGCTTAATAGTTAGTGCTTGAGCGTGACAACGCATTGCACCGATTCGAACACAAGTACCATCAATAGGGATTGGCTGACCATCTAGGCCAAGAATCTTGTTCGCTTCAACGCCCGCTTTCCACTCTTCTTTACTTTGACCGTTTTCACGCTTCACATCGATCCAAGGTATCAATGAACCCGCAAGAGGAGCACCAAATTGATCAGTTGGGAATGAAGAAGAACGGATCGTGTCAGCGACTTTCTTATCAATATCAAGAATTGAACTTGCTGGGTTCGCTAGTTCAGAGCTAACGCTGTCGTTGATAACACCCATTTGAGAGATCAGTTCACGCATGTTCTTAGCACCCGCACCAGAGGCTGCTTGGTAAGTCATGGCACTCATCCACTCAATCATGCCTTTTTCATATAGGCCACCTAATGCCATCAGCATTAAGCTCACCGTACAGTTACCACCAACGAAGGTATTGGTGCCACCGTGGATGCCTTGCTGAATCTGGGCCAAGTTAACCGGATCTAATGTGATGATGGAATCAGCATCCATACGCAGAGTAGAAGCTGCATCAATCCAGTAACCTTTCCAACCTGCTTGACGCAGTGCTGGATAAACTTTTGAAGTGTAATCGCCACCTTGACAGGTAATGACAGCATCAAGTTGTTTTAGGCTATCAATATCAAAGGCATCTTGAAGCAGACCCGCCTCTTTACCACCTAAAACAGGGGCTGGGATACCAATTTGAGATGTGCTGTAATAAACAGGCTCAATCAGGTCGAAGTCTTTTTCTTCAACCATACGTTGCATCAGTACAGAACCAACCATACCGCGCCAACCAACTAGACCTACTCTCATCTCTCACTCTCCATGTATAAATTAAAAATTGCTCTCCCCCATCTATAAGTTTTTCAGAAACAGAACTCAAGTGCTTTTTAGCAAAAAGTGTAACTTTTTCGTTTCTTTTAAGTGAACGCGATGAATAGTGCAGTTATCTCTGAAATAGCATTCATCGCCTTTGCCACTGATAAAGCACGCAATATGGTTAGCATCAAAGGTTTGGCCAATAAAAACGCTCTAATTCCCATCCTGATAGAACCAAGCCTTAACAGCAATTACCACTATTTAACAATAGTTAATCAGAATAATATTTTACACAACGAAAACAACGTGCGACAAAAATCAACATGTAACAGTCATGAATTTAACAAAAATTCAGACAATGCAACCACGATATGCTGACTTGATAGTCAAATATCACAACTTGGGTGTATTTTTTCGATATAATAAACTAATTACTGTAGTGTCCACGTCGTACCCCAAACTATAACGAAGCACTATAAATGCTCGAAATAACAAGAGGCTTTTATGAAGCAGAGTAAAACTCGTCTACCGAACCTGTTACAGGTAGTCATCGCGTTAGGACTATTTCTATCCCTTGCTTTTTCTTTTACAGCAAAGCTCGATCTTCCAATCCAACTTGCCTTGTACATCGGCTGGTTCATTATCATAGTGCTAGGTATTCGCCTTGGCCACGAATACAAAGACTTAGAAAAAGCAGCACTCAACGGAATATCTAATGGTTTAGGGGCAGTTTTAATACTTTTAGCGGTTGGCGCTCTTGTTGGTACATGGATCTCTGGCGGTATTGTACCCACCATCATTTACTATGGTCTGAAAGCTATCCACCCTTCTATCTTCCTTTTAGCTACCATGATCATCTGTTCTCTAACTGCTCTGGCAACTGGCACCTCTTGGGGAGCTGCTGGTACCGCCGGTATTGCGATGATGGGTATTGGCCAAGGCCTCGGTGTTCCAGCACCAATTACCGCCGGTGCCGTACTTTCGGGCTGTTACTTTGGCGACAAGATGTCACCTCTATCTGATTCAGTTATCCTTGCTTCATCTATGTCTGGTGTCGAAGTTGTTGAGCACATCAAGGGCATGCTGCCTGTCGCGTTAATCAGCTACGTGATTACTGGTATTATGTTTACCGCATTTGGCTTCCATTACGCGGGTAATGTCGACATGAGCCAAGTAGATTCTGTAATCAAAGCAATGGAAGTTCAGTTCTACATCACGCCTTACTCATTTGTTCCTGTGTTGATCGTACTTGGCCTACTGGCTTTCCGTATGCCTTCATTCCCAGTGATCAGCTTTGGTTCTCTGCTAGGTATTATCTGGGCAGTGATGATCCAAGAGATCGACTTCCTTACTGCATTTAACACAGCATGGGCACCGTTCTCTATTTCATCTGGCGTGGAGTTCATTGATTCGATTCTTAACCGTGGCGGCATGTCTTCAATGCTTGGTTCGGTTGCAGTTATCGTGTTTGGTTTAGGTTTCGGTGGCTTGCTGGATAAAGTTGGCGTACTAGAGACGATTGCTAAAGTGTTTGAGCGCCGAGTAAACAGCGCAGGCTCACTAGCAACCAGCACAATTGGTACGGCTTTCATGGGTAACGTGTTCGGTTCAGCAATGTATGTATCGCTCATCCTTACGCCAAAAATCTGTGCGAAGAACTACGACCGCTTAGGCTACAAACGTAAAAACCTTTCTCGTAACGCTGAGTTCGGTGGCACGTTGACGTCAGGTATGGTTCCTTGGAGTGATAACGGTATCTACATGGCGAGTATTCTGGGTGTTGCTACACTGTCTTACGCACCGTTCATGTGGTTAAGCTTCATCTGTATCATCGTGACTATCGTGACGTCTTACATGGGTTGGTTCGTTGATAAGTGTGAACCAACAGCACCTGCGTTTGAAGCTGAAGAAGCGACAGAGTTAAGCAAGCAACAAGCGTAAGTCATTCAAACGTTAATTGATTTAAATGCAAAAAGAGCGCCCTAGAGCGCTCTTTTTTGATCTACTTAGTTACTGAATTACTTATTTGTTGGCGGTTCGTTTACCCAACCAGTAACCGATGCCTAACGGTGCAAAGAACACCACCAAGATAAACAAGATGAAGTAAATAATCACACCTTTGATTAACTCCATCAGCTTATCAATCGCAAGTACCACCACCTCTTGAGAGACGCGATCAAGGTCTTGCGTGAACAGTTCTCTTTCTGAAGTCACAATACCTGCAATCTCGATGCGCTCTTTCACAATCATCTGTACTAGCGCTTCTCTCTCACGCGTCACCATCTTTTCCAACGCCACACGTTCATCGCTTAGCATCGCTAATTTTTGGTCTGTCTTATCGCTGAGGTCATTTAGCAATGGCTGCATTTCTGTCGACATAATAGAAGCCAGCGTTTGCATGTACTCAGGATTGTTTTCGATGAAGTCCTGCATGCTTGCTGATGTTTGACGAAGGCTTTCCAACGTCATCGACAAGTCTTCCCCCGTTAATGAGCTATTCAAAGCAACCAACTCTGCCTTCCACGTCATCAGTTTTGGCGTTTGATCAGCCATTACGCTTAAGCGATCTGATGCATCGCTCATCGCCTCAGGCATGGTTCCTAAGTTTTGCACGATTTGAGATTCGTCTTTACCTAAGTAAGTTAACCAATCGCGGTAAGCTGGCGTACTTCTAAATGTGAGATCTTTAAATGGGTGGCTAGCGGCAAACTGCTCGACGAACACTTGGCTCTTCTTAAAATCACTAGAACTCAATACGCCTTTTGCCAGTTTCTCTGCTTCTCGAGTAAGGTCGTGAGCGGTTTCTATTGCATGATCAGTTACGAATAGGTCAGCACCGTCGCCTTGTGTATAAAACTGGTCCATTTGAGCGGTAAACACCCACGAATCAATTAACGCTGACATTGGAGAAGTTTGGTAAGCCGCTTGCTGAAGTCCCTGCTCTGCGTGGATCTTCCAAAGCAGCACATAAGATTGATGTAGGGTATCGTCGGCAGGATAAGATTGAGCGATGAAATCAGCCGAATCTTCTACGCGAGTAAAGAAAATCTTAGCGTATTCACGCGTCATAATCCGAGCATTGAGCTCTTGTTGAGTCAGTGGTGTTGTTTGGCTATCTAACTTAACTTCCAAGAGAGAACAACCACTTAGAACAATGCTAAGTACCCACACCATCAAACACTTACTAGAAACACGCAACATATACACCTCAGACAAAGACTAATGGCGCGGATTGTATGAGCACTTCGTCAGAGTATTGTCAAAACTCTCGCAAAATTAGTGCGATTGATCTAAATACGCCATGGCAGAGTCGACTGAAGCCTGAATTGCCTGCTCTAACTCTTCAAGATCGTACTCACTGATCGCACGAGATTGCTTCATTGTCATCTCAATAGTCGCCGCAATAATCGCCAACCTCGATGCTTTGATACTTCCGGCAACGCCTTTTAAGCTATGTACGATTCGAGCTGCAGACGTCTCATCTTTTGTCAGCAAGGATTTGAATTTTGTATAATCATCGGCATGGTCTTGCACAAACACGCCCAACAACAAGCCCACAGATTCAGCGTCACCGTCCAGAGTCTCTAACATCTCTTCGATATCAATAGCAGGCTTTGAGTCCGTCACACTTACGACGTGTTTCTCGGCTAAATAAGCCTCTGCCTCTTGATGACTTGTTGATACCGCTTGAGGTTCATTCACTGAGTGCTGAATCGACTGCGCCCTTTCCGATGTGGCGGCAACATGGTTAGCCTGTTTTACATCAGAGAACGTGTCCTTTGAACCGGCCGTTTCTACTTGGTTCGCCTTAGCGTTCGAACTGTTCGCTCGTTTTCCTAAATTGGCCTCAAGTTCATGGTTCGAATCACTTTCAGCTTGTGATGCGCTCTTTTTAAAGCCAACTCCCCATAAAATCAATGCAATCATCGTGAGCAAACTTAAACCCAAGGCTGCAATTAATAAGTTGAACTGACTCTTATGGAACTGAGCTTCTAGCTTGATGATCTGCTCATTGACTGAGTTTTTCTTAATCTTATCAACCAAATAATTAAGCTGAGCGTAATCACCCAATAACGCAGAAGCATCAGCAAGTAACTGTTGCATGGCTTCTTGCTCTTTGGTTTTCAACGAATAAGATCGCTTAAGAATCGAGTCGAAAGAACGATACGTCGCCGACGAACTTTGGTTATCGGAGTACATAGCTTCAAATACCACAACACCAAATTCGTTTAACAGGGGCTTTAACTTAGATGAAGTCTTACTGTCAGCGCGCAATGCCTTGATGTTATCGACAATCGCTTGCACTTGGCTTTCTATTGGGATGAACTCATCAAACTTTTCTAAAAACTGATCAGCGACATATAGCAATTGATTAACGTCAGGGCGAAAAAACGCATGCTGAAAATCAGATTCAATCTGTAATCGAATCGAATACACCAACTGTGCATCAAGGGCTAAGTCATTGATACGGGACACTCGAAGCGGTTCAGAGAAGTAAAGTGACTGCCTTAACTCGGTAACACGAATGCCAAGTTCTTCAATTTGAGCAAGGGAATTGGTGTAAGAACGACTTAGCTGAAGAATAGCCAATGAAGGAAGTAACCACAGAGCCAGAAGTACAACCAAGAAAGTTGCAGGCTTTTTAAAGCGGTGAGGCTTTACCACTGATTGTTCCATCTATATTCCTTGTGCGTGTCAGCCTCACACCATTGCAGTTCATGAGAGTGTAAAGCAGAAAATAAGCGACAACATCCCGCTGCCGCTATTATCCATGAACTTGGCGCTATGACTTGTTACGAGTCAACTGGTCACGCAAGTTCGGCGGCGTTCCTTTAATCGTTAGTGTATCTGTCTCTGGATCGTAAAAAATACGCTCACCAAGAAGCAGACTATCAAAACTAACATTCAAACCACCACCCGCACCAACAAATTTTGTTAGTTTACGCATAGTTGCGCGATCTGCTGGGAAGCTATCTTCTAACTCATAGCCTTGTTCACTAGTATAGTCAAAGAAGCTCGTGCCATCGGTGCTTGCTGGCAATTCACCAGATAGCTCACGAACTTGGACTTCATCGCCCGCTTTTAACTGCTCGTTACAGTAATCTGCAACTTGCTTTTTATAGCTGATCGCTTCTTCTTTCTCCAACTTAGAGTCAGAAACGAAATCTTCTACCGCTTGCATCAGAACTTGGTTTTGCTGCTTAGCATCTAAGCCTACTTCTGCTTGAAGGAAGTCTAAGAAGAAGTCTGCAACTTTACGGCCAACACGTCCTTTAATGTAAGTAAGGTAACGGTTTGACTCTTTGTCTGTGTCGTATGTTGAAAGATCAAGGCGCGCAACAATATCCATCTTAGAGATATCAAGGTAATCAGTCGCACTGATGTCTAGCCCTTCAGTCACTTTCAAACTTTGGTTCGAAGGCAGTAAACCAATGAAAAGGTAGTCTGTCGCCAGTGATTGGTATTCAGCGAGTACCAAAGTACCTTCATCAGCAAAAGGATACTTTGAAAGCTCATCTTTTAGACGTAGCGCACTTTTTTGAGAGAAATCATAAAAACTTTGCTCTCCCGCTCGAAATTCATGCAACGACTGCTGGAATTCGCTGTCGGATTTGAAAGAACCAAACCCTTTACCTGCTTTTGAGTTGAACACTCGGTGAAGCTCAGCGACGAGGCTTTCAGACGAAGCATCGTTTTCTAGAGATTCAGCACGGTAGTTAACAATCAGTTCTTCCTGATCGTTCTTGCTTAACTGGTGTAAAATTACGTTGGAAAGGTGAAGGCTCATAGTGAAAATATTACCGTTCAGGTTTCAGTTGTCGTGCATAGTAGGTTATCATAAGCCGCTTTTACTATCATTATTAGAGTCCTTATGCCGATTATATCTAAATACACAGATGAACAAGTTGAAAAAATCCTAGCTGAAGTAGGTGCTGTACTAACAAAGCACAAAGCTTCACCAGAACTTTCACTGATGATCGCTGGAAATATCGCAACCAATGTCTTAAATCAGAACGTTGCTGCTTCACAACGCAAAGGAATTGCTGAAAAATTTGCCGAGGCTTTGGTTTCTTCTATTGAAGACAAACAGTCTCACTAAATTTGATTGACGGATAAAAGAATTATAAATGGTAGACAGCGCAAACTCTTATAGCGATCGTGTATCTCGACTGGTTGGTTGGGGACACTGGTTTGCATTTTTCAACATCATTGCGGCGATGTTGATAGGTACTCGTTATATTACTCAATCTGCTTGGCCAGACACCTTGCTGGGTCAATTTTATTTGGCTGCATCTTGGGTCGGTCATTTCGGCTTTCTAGTATTCGCTCTCTACCTATTAGTGCTGTTTCCACTCACTTTTATTCTTCCGTCGAGGAAGTTATTGCGCTTGGTTGCCGTTTGTTTCGCAACCGTAGGTTTAACTGTCCTTCTGATTGATACTCAAACGTATCAAAATATAAACCTCCACCTGACGCCTGTTGTGTGGGAGGTTTTATTCAGTGGAGAGGAATCTGCATTTACTTCTGATTTGCAGCACCTCTTCATTGTTATGCCGCTTATCTTCTTATTACAGCTCGGACTATCTGAGTGGGTTTGGCGTAAGCAGCGTAAACTGTCTCATAAACACGTTGGCCGTCCGATCACAGCCGTCTTCTTCTTGTGTTTCATCAGCAGCCACTTGACCTACATGTGGGCTGATGCGTACTTCTATAACCCAATTACCAGCCAAAAAGCGAACTTCCCACTGTCTTACCCAATGACAGCGAAAAGCTTTATGGAAAAACATGGTCTGTTAGACCGTGAAGAGTATCTACAGCGTTTAGAAGCAAACAAAGAGAACGTAAACTTAGTTAGCTACCCGCTAGAAAAAATTCAATACAACCGCCGCAGTGATGATCTTAATATCCTGATGGTGAGTGTAAATAACCTTCGCTCTGATGCGCTTAACGCCACAGCGATGCCAAACAGCTACGCATACTCACAGCAATCGATCAACTTCACCAATCACTACAGTTCAAGCAACGATATGTTTGGTATCTTCGGTTTGTTCTATGGCCTTCCGAGCAGCTATGCAAGCAGCATCGAAGCTCAAGGTTCAAGTGCAGTACTGTTGGACGTTTTAGATAATCACAATTATAAGTTTGCGGCTTTCAGTGGCGACAATTTTGACGATGCACTTTACTCGGAAATCATCTTCCGAGGCCGTGATGTTATGCCAGAGCAAGCAACTTATGATGACAAAAGCGCGATACAAGCTTGGTCTAACTGGATTCAATCACCACAAGCTAAACGTCCTTGGTTTAACTTCATTGAACTGACCACGCTGGATAACTTCTCTAGCTACGATTCAAGTTCAGAGTCAGACTCTACTTTGACCACGGCAGAACGCTTTGCTGCAGACTACCAAAAGTCAGCTCAAGCGGCCGATGCTCAACTCGCGACTATTTATGCGGAATTAGAACGTCTCGACCTAAAAGACAACACTGTGGTTATCATCACGTCGAACCATGGTACTGAATTTAACGAAACCAAGACCAATAGCTGGGGAGCTAACTCCAACTACAGCCGCTACCAACTGCAGGTGCCTTTGTTCATCAGCTGGCCTGGTAAGTCTGCTTCTGAATACACGCATCGCTCGAGTCATTTAGATGTGTCCGTAACACTGATGCAAGAGCTGCTTGGTGTCTCTTCAAATCCAACAGATTTCAGTAGCGGTCGCAGCCTGTTTGATGAACGTAAGAGAAAGTGGATCCTAGCGGGTGACTCTCGTGAACTGGCTCTTGTTACTGCTCAGCAAACAACGGTGTTAGATAAGTTTGGCAACTACAAACTGTATGACCAAAACTACAAACGCCTAAAAGATGTAAGCCCTCGCTTACCAGTATTAATGCAAGGCTTAACAGAGCTGCAGCGTTTCTACACAAAAAATGACTAACTAGTCACCATACAAAGAAGGGAAGCATGCTGCTTCCCTTTTTTATTGCCGCTAATGACTAGAAAATAAGCAACCAAACAAGATTATGATAATTAAGGGTTTACAAGGCACTCTCCCCCTTATATTATGCACGCCACTGGAGGGATGGCTGAGTGGTCGAAAGCACCGGTCTTGAAAACCGGCAACCGTTAATAGCGGTTCTAGGGTTCAAATCCCTATCCCTCCACCACATTAAAGAAAGCCGCTGAGAAATCAGCGGCTTTTTTGCATCTGACGTACAACCAATCGCCCCTAAGATCTGATCTTTCACAATCCCCAGGGACCTTCTTTGGTTACTTGATTGGTATCTGTTCTTACAACAAATCTGCTCCTCACGACACATCTGAATACTTCAAAGCGCTGTTACTACTCTATTTCTGTTTGACTATCGCCAGCCCTAGTTCAATGTATACTCCCCCCCGCGTTTCAGTCACCGATACAAATGTTAAACCACACTTACCTACACGCACGTTCATTGAATGTGATTAGCGAGCAGTACATGCCATTTGGGTAAAGTCATTAACTGAAGAGTCGAATCAAGTTTAGGGTTTTCTCGGACTCTCACTATTAATCCATAACAATAAAAAAATCCAGAGGCTTCATCGAAATCTCTGGATTTTTAAATTTGGCTTGAGCGCTGCTTGAATTAAGCGTTTTCTTGCTTAGTCTCTTGCTGCTCTGCTTGTTTCTTTTGTTCAGCTTCATTTGCTTTTTCTTCGTGGTTTGAACCACCACATCCGCCACAACAGCTCATAATCATGTTCTCTTTGGTTGTATTTAAGTAACTCAGTAAGGTCATAATATTAAAGATGCATTTAAAATGCAACTTTAATATTAGTCGAATTACCTACTTGTTATCTTGGAGTATTTAAGCTTTTGGTTTTATTAGAATTGGTAGGTACAGCACAGTGAAACAACTGTATGCGGCAATCCACAGAGCACTGGATAAGGTGATGATATAGACAATATTGTGGGTAAAGTACCCGCCAAACACTCGCACAATAAAAGCAAAGACAATGGCGATTAACGCCGCAGTCATTAATTTGCCAATCGCGATAGTTCGACCGGTATGTCCTAGCGACACACGTGAAATCATTGATAAGATCATCACTCCCATTCCACCCACGGTTAGCGCATGAATCGCTTGTGATTGCGTAACCAATGGTGAAATGATCGAAACGCCAAATAAAATAAGCCCTAACGAAATTGCCCAATAGCTTAAATGTAAAGTCCACACGAGGGGTGTCTTGAATGCTACCCATATTTTCCACCTTACCGCCCTAAGCGCGTTTGCCAAACCACTGACAATAAACACGGTAGCAACAATGCCTTGTGCAACGGGAAGTATCTGAAAGCTCAGCACAACGGCAAAAATCGTGCTGACTATGCTCAGCTTTTCAAGCCATGGTAATGCAGGAGTTCGTGGTGTCTGTGTGCCATTAGCGGTAAACATAGGAAAGACTCGTCCACCCATAATGCACATTACTAAGGTCACCAACAGCACCATGCCAGTACTCGCTTGCGAAATTAAGACGGGCTGCTGAAATAGAACACCATAATGCATCGCGGCATTGGCAAAAGTCATTAGCAGCAGAATAGGAATGAACAATAGATTTCGCCAAAGTTTCACACTGATAATATTATAAGCAAGAGAAATCATAGCGATAGGTAAAAACAACAAATCGATTCCAGCCACCAACCAAGGGCTTAGTATTCCTGGCAAGAACATAGCTACTCTCGCGCACAGCCAGATAGCCAGAAGCAACATTAACCCGCGTCCGTTGATGCTGCGGACACCCGTCCAGTTTTGTACTGCTGTAAGTAAAAAGCCCACCACGACGGTGGCTGCAAAGCCAAATAACATTTCATGAATGTGCCACCACATTGCTCCGCCATAAACATTCAGGGTTGCGCTACCATTCCAAAACGCAGCCCACCCGACTAACGCTGCAATACTAAAAAGTGACGCAAACAAGAAAAACGGTCGAAACGCGAGTTCAAAAAATGCTGTCATTGAGGCGCTATTATTGGGGTTTGCATTTAAATCTTTCATCATCATAAACCTAGTGAGTTAACCAAAATTAAATAACTTCAACCGCCAAGAGTTGTCCTAGCTTGTCGCTGTGCTCTGCGCCTAGGAGATCTTGTAAGCTATAAGCGTCTAAGCTTTTGTAAAAACACTCTTGAGCTTCAGCAAAGATAGTTTTCAATTGACAATTTGGTGTAATGACACAGCGATTATCCTCACCAAAGCATTCAACTAAGTTACGCTTATCTTCTAATTCTCGAACTAACGTACCAATATTGATCTGACTTGGCGGGCAACTCAGTTTCAAGCCACCATTTTTGCCACGGGTAGCGATCAAATGCCCTTTAAGGTTGAGCTGTTGGACAATCTTCATTAAATGGTTTTTAGAAATACCATAGCTGTTAGCAATGTCGCCGATGGTACTAAGAGATTGGTTGTTGATCGCTAGATAAATCAGAACTCGCAGGGAGTAATCAGTGTAACGTGTGATATGCATAGTGGGATATTTCACTTTATAAGATGTATTCATTATGAATCTTATAATCATTAAAGGCAAGATTAACCCTAGAGGGAGATACAGCAAGAAGCTAAATCTATACCTTTGCCTGCACTCTTAACTTCGTCTATTTCATCTCTTGTATTAGATGAATTTTCACTCTAGCAATATATAAACACACAAACTTGTTCATAAAAAAAGCAGTCAGTTAATAAGGGTATTTACAAGCGAAAGCCACCCTTATATTATACGCGGCATCGGAGGGATGGCTGAGTGGTCGAAAGCACCGGTCTTGAAAACCGGCAACCGTTAATAGCGGTTCTAGGGTTCAAATCCCTATCCCTCCACCACATTAAAGAAAGCCGCTGAGAAATCAGCGGCTTTTTTGTATCTGAAGATCACGCAGCTCAACGGTTCAGCTATTCACAGCCAATGCAGCGTTTAGTAACTGCATGTGGATCGGCACCAGATCTTTATGTTCCGACCGATAACCACCACCCACAACACACGCCATTGGAATCGCTTTACTCTTTGCTAAGTTGAGCATCAAACAATCGCGTTTAAATATCCCTTGTGTAGAAATATTCAAATACCCCAATTCGTCATCTTGATGAATATCGACACCCGCATCATAGATAATCAGATCCGGTTGATGATGAGCAATAGCCATGTTGGTGACCTGTTCAAAGCAACGCAGAAACTCCTCGTCTTCCGTTTCACGGCTTAACGGCACATCCAAGTCAGATACAGGTTTACGAGCAGGAAAGTTCTTATCACAGTGGAACGACAAAGTAATAATGTCGTCATTCTGTTGGCAAAGTGTCGCTGTACCATCGCCATGGTGAACATCACTGTCGACAATCAACACTTTATCTATATGTTCAAACGTTAGCGCATGCTTAGCCGCCAAAACCAGATCATTCAACAAACAGAAGCCACTGCCAAAATCTCGGTGCGCATGGTGATAGCCACCGCTGAGATGAATCGCTAAACCACTCTCGATAGCCATTTCTGCAGCCAAGCAGGTTCCACCACTTGAATAGAGTGTTCTTTCTATAAGCTGTTCGCTCCACGGAAAGCCGATACGTCTCATTTTTGCCGCAGGCAAATTTCCAGAAACCAGCAAATCGACATATTCACCATCGTGCACCTGCTTTACTTGTTCTACCGAAACAGGCATTGGCTGGAACACTTCGAATGCATTACTCCATTTGGGATCGCTATCCATGTGGTGCTTCACCGCACTGTGCAACAGTTGGTATTTATGGATAGGATAACGATGCCCTTCTGGTAAAGGCAATTGAGAATAAATTGGATGGTAAATTAAAGGAATCATAGTCAGGCGTATTACGTTTCAGTCTCAAAATCATAACAGTCTCATACTTGGCGACAACCCTAATTGATGATAATAATTATCATTAACTTTAATTAATTCCAGAGACAACAATGAAAAACGTAATACTCATCTGTGGTGTGATCTGCGGCTCTGTCGCAGCAGTAATGATTTTCGTGAGCATACTGATGGTCAGTTGGTGGAGCGTTGATTTTATCGCGTTAACCCATCACACTTAACTGATTGAACTAACAAGGAATCATTATGAGCGTTATTTTTATCACTGGTGCGAACCGAGGTATTGGTCTAAGCCTAGCCCAACACTACGTAAATGATCGCCACACCGTGTATGCCACCTATCGCGATGCTTCCACAGCACAAGAGTTACTTGCTCTCGCAAACGAAAACAGCAACCTTTCGTGCCTACAACTCGACATCACGGACTATCGATCCGTCAATGAACTTCCTTTAAAGCTTGAACCTATCGATGTTCTCATCAACAACGCTGGCTACTATGGTCCTAAAGGTTACGGGCTGGGTAATACCGATGTAGAAGAGTGGCGTCGTGTTTTCGAAATCAACACCATCGCTCCTCTCAAGCTCGTTGAATCCTTACTGCCTTTGCTAGCAAAGAGCCCAATAAAAAAGATCGCGTGCCTTTCATCAAGAGTGGGCAGCATGTCTGAAAACACATCAGGCGGAGGCTACATCTATCGTTCATCTAAAGCGGCTCTAAACTCGGTTGTGAAGAGTTTAAGCAACGACTTAACAGATAATGGCTTTACAGTATTAGCGTTACACCCTGGGTGGGTACAGACGGAAATGGGCGGACCTAACGCTCTTATTGATACAGAGACTTCGGCTAAAGGCCTTGTGACTCTAATAGAGTCATCGAATACTGAAGTGAGTGGTCACTTCTTTAATTTCGATGGTAGCGAAATAGACTGGTAGCCGTCACATGGGTCGTCGGGTTATCTCAAGCTTACTCGTACGTCTAACACCGTTGTGTCTAACAATGGTGTTAACTGGATGTGTCGATGACAGCCCACAGAACTATTTCGACGACTATCAGACCAAAATCGCCAACGTGCAAGATGCTGACGAGATACAGGAAGACTGGGAACTCGAAAGCTTACCGAGAAAGCGAGAACTGTTTATTGAAGTCCCTTCGCTCTCTATCGGGCTTATCGACAGTTATCAACTTCGACAATGTGGATTATTCAATCTGATTGCAGAGAGAAATTCCGTACTTGGAAAAGTCGCCGACGAGTTCCGGAATTACGATTATCAAGTCGCTCTACTGGAAGGTGTTGGTAAGTGTTTATCTAATAACGAATTAGATCCAGAGATCGTAGAATTACTCAGAGAAATCGAGCAACAGAAACTCGCACAATTTCCACTGCACCAATGGAATCTAATCTATGCCAGTGAAGCGATGCAATCGCAAATGCGTGGTAGTCAGTGGTTACGTGCTGATATCGGCGAACAAGTTCGACAGACAAGTGACGCCCTAGAGCATATCAATTTAGCGTTAAACACACCGCTAGTTTCCGGCAAGATTATTGAGGTTCAAGAAGGATTAGAGAAGAGTTCGACGCTTGGGGATTTGTACTACTCACTATCTCGTGCCTCTGTCGAGCTCGATATCATTACCCAACAGCTGACAACTTTTGATGCCAGCATCATCTGTGGCAAACAGCGAAACACCACTAAGTTTCGTTACCTCAACAATGTGTTCGAGCAACAATACATTAGCAAGGTTCAGCCTTACATGGCGCAATTGGATGGCTACTATCAACAGTTAGCCCCGCAACTTGGTATGTTTGATGCGCAACCTGACCTGCACAGTTATTACTTTCCGATCCAAGATGCACATCAAGCCTTTCGTGCCTCCACTCGCCGCCATGTTGATTACTGGCAACAGCTGTTTAAGCGCTGCGGACGCAAAGTCGGTCGTTAATCCCGACACCTACAATAGATAGCTTTTTGCTGTCAGTTCCTAACAATTAACTTTTAGCTTTTCGTTCCTTTCTTAGCATACGTTTTCTTTTTCGCACCACCGCCTTTGCGGCGTTTAAAGGCCGGTCTTTCGACTTTAGGAAGATGACGCAGAGACTCAGGGACTTCACCCGTTTTTACCTTGCCCATCAAGCCGTCGATCTTGCTTTCTAGTTCTTGCATGAAAGGTTGATACGCTTGATTTCGTTCAGCCATGCCTTGCAACTGATGCTCCCAGTGAGCGGTCATGTCGGGGAAGGTCGAGTCCTCAGGTAAGGCATTAATCAAACCTCTTCCCGCCGGGCTACTGTGAATACTTTTACCTTGTCGAGTTAGCAGTTGCCTCTTAAACAAAGTATCTAAAATGCCCGCACGAGTTGCCTCTGTTCCGAGGCCATCGGTCTCTTTCAAGATAGCTTTGAGGTCTTTATTTGCCACAAAGCGTGCAATACCGGTCATCGCTTGTAACAACGTCGCTTCGGTAAAGTGTTTTGGTGGCTCAGTTTTCTTATCGCCAATAACGCCTTCACGACACGTCAGTACCGTTCCTTTATCCAATGGAGGAACCGTGTCTGTGCCATCGCCTTTCTCTTCGGTATCCGTTTTACCCATCAACACTTTCCAACCTGGGTTAATAAGTTGGCGCCCTTTTGCGATGAACACGCCACCAGCGATATCAAACACAAGCTTGGCATCGGCAAAAATGGCCGGCGGATAAAACTGCATCAGATACTGACGAGCAATTTGCTGATAGATCTTCATCTCATTGGCAGACAGGCCATTCACCGATGATTTCTTCGGTGTTGGGATTATCGCGTGGTGAGCGTCGACCTTGCTGTCGTTCCATGCTTTTGATTTAAGAGAAAGATCCGCACCTTGAGCACCACTTTGCAGTTCTTTCGCATTATTAGCGATAGCGTCGACGACTGATTCTCGTTGCGAGTAGTGATCTTTAGGCAGGTATCGGCTATCAGAACGTGGATAAGTGATGAGTTTGTGTTTCTCATACAATGACTGACAAGTGTCGAGTACCTGTTGAGCACTCATTCCAAAACGCTTAGACGCATCAATCTGTAGAGCTGACAGCGAATAAGGAAGTGGCGCCGCTTGTTTGCTTTGCTTCTGCTCTGATTCCGTCACCGTTGCAGGCTGATTAGCAATTCGGTTAGCGACATTCTCAACTAGCTTTCGATTGAGCACACGGCCTTCTTCATCTTGCCAAGGTTTACATGCTTCGCTTGGTTTCCAACGCGCTCGAATATCAAAGCTCTGGCCGTTGTTTTGATAAGGGATCAGCGCATATAAAGTGAAGTAATCTTTCGGAATGAAGTTTTCGATTTCTTCATCACGTCTCACCACTAAACCAAGTACGGGAGTTTGCACTCGCCCTACCGACAAGACGCCTTGGTAACCCGCCTTTTGCCCTAACAAGGTATAGGCGCGAGTCATGTTCATGCCATACAGCCAATCGGCTCTAGAGCGCGCCAATGCAGAGATAGAAAGTGGAATAAAATCGCGGTTGCTGCGCATCTGAGAGAGCGCACGCTTTACCGCTGGCAAGTTCAAGTCACTGATAAGCAATCTGTCCATCGACTCTTTCTTAGCCTTGGACACCTTGCAGTAATCAATCACTTCATCAACCAGCAGCTGCCCTTCTCTATCCGGGTCACCTGCATGAACGATTTGAGTCGCGTCCTTCAATAGCTTTCGGATCACCGTGAGCTGTTTGCTTGACGTCTTACGTGGTCTCAGCTGCCATTGCTCTGGCACAATAGGAAGGTCTGCTAGGTTCCATTTCTTGTAGCGGTCGTCGTAAGCGTCTGGCTCAACCTGCTCCAATAAGTGTCCAATACACCAAGTCACCACATCCCCATTACCACATTTGATAAACCCTTGGTCTTTCTTCTGTGGATTCGGTAGTGCGGCGGCGATCGCGCGGCCTAGGCTTGGTTTTTCAGCAATAATAAGGCGAGACATGTTTTTCCAGATGCTACAAACAATTAGGGCCACATTATCTAACGTGGCCCCTAGAAATCAAGGAAAACTGGTTGTTTATACAGTGAGCATTCAACAATTCGTTGTGCCGCTGTTTTCCTGAAGAGCTCTATAAGAACTCGACGAACTTCGAGAAGTCTCGCTCTGGTACTTTCATTGGCGTACAGCCCGGAGTACCTAGGTATAGGAAACCAACAATTTCGTCGTCACCTTCTAGGCCGAATGCTTGGTGTACCTCTGGATGGAACATCCATTTACCTGAACGCCAAAAACCTTGGAAGCCTTGTGCGACTGCTGCCATTTGCATTGCTTGCGCAGCACAACCAGCAGACAGGTGTTGTTCGATAGCGGGCACTTTCTCGTGCTCAGTCACTTTTGCAATCACAGTGATGACCATTGGAGCTCGGAACGGCGCTTTCTTTACTTTCTCAATCACCGCTTCTTCACTTTTGTCCGCCTCAGCAGCACGAACCAAGATATCAGAGAGCTTTTGTAGCCCTGAACCTTGTGCGATAACAAAGCGCCACGGTGTCAGTGCGCCATGGTCTGGAGCACGTAAACCCGCTTTGATAATATTTTCTAACGCGACACCTTCAGGTGCTGGATCAGAGAGTTTTGCGATAGAGCGTCTGTTGAGCAATAGATCCAAAGCATCCATTTGAAGTCCTTACTGTTTCTTTATTATTTGTATAGTTGAACTGTAGCACAGAATACAAACGATAATAAATCTCAACAGGTGTGTATTTAACACTGATTTGAAACAATAAAGGCTCCTAAATCTATGACTTAGGAGCCTTATTTATCTGTCTAGTTCAAGCTTATCGAACAAGAGCATTCTGTTTATTGTTAGAGCTTAATGGCTAACTCAACACCTTGTCGAATAGCACGTACCGCATCAAGTTCACCCGCATAATCAGCGCCGCCGATAACATGAAGTTTGCCACCAAACTCTTGCCACATATCTTCAAACGGACGAACTGAAACTTGACCTGCACACACGATAACGGAATCGGCATCCAGCACCTGCTCTTTCTTATTCATGGTAATGTGCAGACCTTCATCATCAATTTTGTTGTAGCTGACACCACCCAGTAGGTTAACGCCACGCTTCTCTAGCGTACGCTTATGAATCCAACCCGTGGTTTTACCTGGGCCTTTACCAACACGACCTGCTTTACGCTGCATCACCCAAACCGTTTTATCACTGAATGAATCTGGGTAAGGGTAAAGCCCACCTGGGTGTTCCATGTTTTTATCAATGCCCCATTCGTGAAGCCAGTCATCTAAGCCATGAGAAGTTGGCTCTGTGAGCATGGTTGCCACATCGATACCGATACCACCAGCACCAACAATCGCGACCTTTTCGCCTACAGGTGTCTTTTCACGAATTAAGGTTTGGTAATCGACCACCTTTTCTTGATCAATCCCTTCAAGATTAAGCTTTCTAGGTTCAACACCCGCTGCCATCACGACTTCATCGTACTTAAGCAGCATCTCAAATGTCGCTTCGGTATCGAGTTTAAGATTTACACCGGCTGCATCAATCTGGTTCGCAAAGTAACGAATGGTTTCTCTGAATTCTTCTTTGCCCGGAATCTGCATTGCCAGTCTAAATTGGCCACCAATTCGGTCATTTTTCTCAATTAAATCAACCTTGTGTCCACGCTGCGCTAATGTGGTCGCACAAGCTAAACCTGCGGGCCCAGCTCCGACTACAGCAATGGTTTTGGTTGCTTGAGCTGGTTGCACAACAATTTCTGTTTCGTAACACGCTCGTGGGTTAACTAGGCAGCTTGCTCTTTTGCCCTTGAATACATTATCAAGACAGGCTTGGTTACAACCAATACAAGTATTAATAAATTGAGCTTGGTCTTGCGCGGCTTTATTGACAAAATCAGGGTCCGCCAAGAAAGGACGAGCCATAGAGACCATATCCGCCTGACCAGAGCTGAGAATGCGTTCTGCTTCTTCTGGCGTATTGATTCGGTTACATGTCACGACCGGAATAGACACATAAGGCTTAACCTTTTCCGTCACCCAAGAGAAAGCACCACGTGGTACTTGAGTCGCAATCGTAGGAATACGAGCTTCGTGCCAACCGATACCAGTGTTGATAATGGTCACGCCCGCTTCTTCAAGCTTTTGAGCAAGTAATACAACATCTTCAAACGTGCTGCCTTGCTCTACTAAATCAAGCATCGACAGTCTAAAAATGATAATAAAATCGTCGCCAACGGCTTCACGAATCGACTTAACGATCTCTAACGGGAAACGCATACGCTTCTCGTAAGAGCCACCCCATTCATCGTAACGCATGTTAGTACGCTTACAGATGAATTGGTTAATAAGGTAGCCCTCAGATCCCATGATCTCGACACCGTCATAACCGGCAACTTGAGCAAGCTCTGCACTATTTGCAAAGGCATCAATGGTCTTCTTAATCTGACGCGGGCTCATTTCGCTCGGTGCGAATTTGGCGATAGGCGCTTTTATGCCTGAAGCACTTTGAGCAAAAGGGTGCATCGCGTAGCGACCAGCATGTAACAATTGAAGGGCAATTTTACCGCCATGCTTGTGCACGGCCTCTGTGACAACTTGGTGAGCTTTCGCGTGTTTAACCTTGCTGAACTCAGCACTAAACGGAGTTAATCTGCCACGTAGATTTGGAGAAAAACCACCGGTTACAATAAGGCCAACGCCTCCTCTAGCTCGCTCTTCGTAAAATGCGGCGAGTTTGTGTAGGCCTTCTTTATTTTCTTCTAAACCCGTGTGCATTGATCCCATCAATACACGGTTACGTAACTGAGTAAATCCAAGATCGAGTGGTTCGAGTAAATGTGGGTACATGGCAGACATCACTTCTATTATTTTATCCTTGTGGTCTGACCACAGTATAGCTCAATCACCAAAAGTTCAAACAACCGTTTACATTTTTGTAACACCGATCATAATGCAGGACGTATTAATCGTTCAAAAGTCCTTAATATGACTACACTTAATGAGAATATATATCGATTAACAATTCTGGGTGTAGTTTGAGTTAGGGAATTATCGTAGGATACTAAGCAGTTAATATTATTGAGATTAATGGTACTACGACTTGTTAAAGCGACGTAATCTCACTGTGGAGACAGAATGAAAAAAATATTCAAATTTATCGGTATGATCTTTAAAGGAATTTGGAAGCTCATTACGTTTGTGCGTCTTGCGCTTGTTAACCTGTTCTTTTTGCTCAGTATCGCCATTATTTACTTTGTGTACTTTCACTCAGATACGACTCAACCAACCGTTCCGCAACAATCGGCATTGGTACTTAACCTTTCTGGACCGATTGTCGAGCAAAGTCGCTACATTAATCCGATGGACTCCGTGACAGGTTCACTGCTTGGCAAAGACCTCCCGAAAGAGAATGTTCTGTTTGATATCGTTGAAACGATTCGTTATGCCAAGGACGACGAAAACGTCACTGGTCTTGTTTTAGCACTCAAAGAGCTGCCAGAAACCAACCTGACCAAGCTTCGTTACATTGCTAAAGCTCTTAATGAGTTCAAAGCGACAGGTAAGCCGATTTATGCGGTGGGTGACTTTTACAACCAAAGCCAGTACTACCTAGCCAGCTACGCTAACAAAGTCTTCTTATCGCCAGACGGCGGCGTGCTGCTTAAAGGCTACAGTGCTTACTCGCTGTTCTACAAAACTCTATTAGAGAAGCTTGACGTAAATACACATGTATTCCGCGTCGGTACGTATAAGTCTGCAATCGAACCTTTCATTCGCGACGACATGTCAGACGCAGCGAAAGAGTCTGCTTCTCGTTGGTTAGGCCAACTGTGGGGTGCATACGTAGATGATGTCTCTCACAACCGTCAAATCGATGCGAAAACACTGAATCCAAGCATGGATACCTTCTTGAAAGAGCTTGAATCGGTTGATGGCGATATCGCTAAACTCGCTGAGAAGCTAGGTTTAGTTGACCAACTGGCAACACGCCAACAAGTGAGACTTGAATTGGCTGATGTGTTTGGCAGTGATGGTCAAGACAGCTACAACGCATTTGGTTACTACGAATACCGTTCAACCATGATTCCAGACATGACAAGCGAAGCACACGACGTAGCAGTTATTGTTGCTAGCGGCGCAATTATGGATGGTAAACAACCACGAGGTACTGTTGGTGGTGATACCACTGCAGCCCTACTTCGCCAAGCACGTAACGACGACAAAGTAAAAGCAGTTGTACTGCGTGTCGACAGCCCAGGTGGCAGCGCCTTTGCATCAGAAGTGATTCGCAACGAAGTCGAGGCGCTTAAAGAAGCTGGCAAACCTGTGGTGGTTTCAATGTCTAGCCTTGCCGCTTCTGGTGGTTACTGGATCTCAATGGGTGCAGACAAAATCCTGGCTCAACCAACCACGCTAACCGGTTCTATTGGTATCTTTAGTGTGATCACGACCTTTGAAAAAGGCTTGAACGACCTTGGTGTTTACACGGATGGTGTCGGCACTTCACCTTTCTCTGGCCTTGGTATTACAACAGGGCTCAGCGATGGTGCGAAAGACGCGTTCCAAATGGGCATTGAAAATGGCTACCGCCGATTCATTAGCTTAGTTGGAGAAAACCGTGGTATGGAGGTCGCTGCTGTCGACAAGATTGCTCAAGGTCGAGTATGGACGGGGCAAGATGCTATGCAGAAAGGTTTGGTTGATGAGATTGGTGACTTTGATGACGCAATTGAAGCCGCCGCTTCACTCGCTGAACTAGAAAGCTACAATATATATTGGGTAGAAGAGCCACTTACAGCGACTGAACAGTTTATTCAGCAATTCATGAACCAAGTTCAGATGTCGATAGGTCTTGATATTCAGTCGATGATACCAAGCAGTTTACAGCCTGTTACTCAGCAGTTAGCTCAAGATAGCCAACTATTAGGCAACTTTAACGACCCACAAGGACGTTATGCATTTTGTCTAAATTGCCAAGTTCAATAAGTTAAATCTAACGCTTTGTTATCAAGAGGCGCCTCTGTGTGAGGCGCCTCTTTTTATTGCACGATAATTCGCTATAATCGCCCCCCTGTTCCCTACATCACACTAAGTATTTATCGCCATGGAAAGAAAACACATCTACATCGCGTACACCGGCGGCACAATTGGCATGCAAAAATCTATTGATCACGGCTACGTTCCTGTCGCTGGTTTTATGGATAAGCAGCTAGCTGGCATGCCTGAGTTCCATCGCCCAGAGATGCCTGAATACACCATTCACGAATACGAACCACTTATGGATTCTTCTGATATGACGCCACTTGATTGGCAGACTATCGCTGATGATATTCGCGCGAACTACGATAAGTATGATGGTTTCGTTATCTTGCATGGCACAGACACCATGGCGTATACCGCTTCAGCTCTGTCTTTCATGTTGGAAAACCTTGGCAAACCTGTGATTGTGACAGGATCTCAGATCCCACTCGCTGAACTGCGTTCAGATGGACAAGCGAACCTGCTCAATGCACTTCATATTGCGGCTAACTACCCAATCAATGAAGTAACGCTGTTTTTTAACAACAAGTTGATGCGTGGCAACCGCAGTACTAAATCACACGCGGATGGTTTCAACGCCTTTACCTCACCAAACCTGACTCCACTGCTAGAAGCGGGTATCAACATTCAGGTGAGCAGCAATATTTCGGTCAACGAACAGCCAGAAGGCGCTTTTAAAGTCCATAACATTACACCGCAACCAATCGGTGTGATCACTATGTACCCTGGCATATCACACGAAGTGATTCGCAACACGCTACTACAGCCTGTGAATGCGATGATTTTGCTTACGTTTGGTGTTGGTAATGCACCACAGAACCCAGAACTGCTTCAGCACCTAAAAGACGCTTCTGAGCGTGGTGTGATTGTGGTTAACCTAACTCAATGTTTGGCGGGTAAAGTCAACATGGGTGGTTACGCTACGGGTTGTGCGTTAGCGGAAGCTGGCGTGGTGAGCGGTTACGATATGACGCCAGAAGCAGCGCTTGCGAAACTGCATTACTTGCTCAGCCAAAACCTAGGTTACGAAGAAGTAAAAAATAAGATGCAACAAGTGTTACGTGGTGAGATGAGCTTATAAGTAAGCGGGTATTTAAAAGCAGGTTAATATAGATTTACTGCTTAAAAATAAACAGCTTAACATTAAAAAGGGGTGGCACAGAGCCTCCCCTTTGTTGTAATTTAAACCTAATGATTCGGGTTAACCCTAACAATATCTTCTTGGTCTGATTTAAACTGTTTCTTGAGTTCAGCCTTTGATTTAAAGCTAATATCACCACCAGCCGCAATTGTCATATGCTGAGCTTCGTCATTATGTTTAGATTGGTATAACATGACAGCTTGCATACACGAATCACGTTGTTCTTTGGAAAGCGCCGCACCTTCTGGCCATTTGCCTGTTTCAACTGCATAAGTTAAACGCTCGTAGACCTCAGGAGTCATTGCGCTAAGAAGTTGTTCTGCATCCATGGTAGAGCCCTAGTTTTAACAATTTTCACCAGAAAATAACCTGTAACAGAATTGAGTCAAGAACCTCACCGAAAATAAGTGTAATTGATCACAAGTGAAGGAATATGAAGATTATGAAATGGTTGGCTATTGGCATATTGCCTCTTGCGCTTGCTGGTTGCCTTGAAGGGAACAAGAACACGGATCAGCTATGCCAAAGCAATTCGGCGTTACAATGTGAACAGCTCAATATGAACGACGGACAATGCCGCGTTGCACGTACTGATCTCATCTGGCATCGCTTCGAAGTTCTAAAACAACCAACCGAAATCAATAAGATCAAAGAATTTAAGTTGGTCGCCTCTTATAAGAAGTGTCTAGAGCTGGCTGCGCAAATTGAAACCATTGATCAATCTAAACTTCAAGAACGTCGCTTTACGGCTTTAATGCATAGTATTGAAGAGTCGGAACGAATCGTTAAAGAGCTGTCTCAGTCGGATACACCAGAAACACTCTACTTCTTGTGGTCACAAACCGGTGACACCAATGCCAGACGCAGTTTCTTGCAGTTAGAAGGAAAAGAAGCGTTAAACACGGCAGAAATGCAATATGCGTTAGCCACCTTCTACACGACTCGTGATCATGAAAAAACCTTAACGCTGCTCAATAATGCTTTAACGCTTTCCAACGGTTCTGCCGTCAATACCGAGATTTTCAAATCCATGGCCAGTATTAACCACAGCCTAGGTCATTTAGAAAAAGCGTATTTGTGGGCCATGGTCGCCAAAGATTTTGATGTACCCATCGCTTCAGAAGCAGAACTTAATGTGTTATACCGTTTCGACAAACCTCAATACAAGCAATTCAATGATGATGCCGAAAAGATTGTCGAAGCCATTGAAGACGGCGTTTACACCGCGTCCATAGTGCCGAACTATTAGTTTTGATTTATTAATGCGCAAAAAAACAGCTACCGTCATGGTAGCTGTTTTTATTTGTACTAGAGTTAACTCCACCCACTTGGCTATTCATCCCTTTAAGTGCCTGAAAGCAACTTGTAAGGATTAGACAATAGTTACAAGTTATTTCGTAGTTTTGTCATTTTTGTTGAAAATTAACGACACTGAGTTAACACAAAACCGCTCACCTGTTGTCTTCGGTCCATCAGGGAAAACGTGACCTAAATGGCTATCACAGGCTGCACAACGGATCTCTACACGCTTCATTCCGTGACTTAGATCTTCTATATAGCGCACTGCTTCATCATTCACAGGGGCGTCAAAGCTAGGCCAACCGCACCCTGAATCATATTTATTATCCGATATAAACAAAGGGGTTTCACAGCAGGTACAGCTATAGATACCCGTATCATGGTTATGTAACAACTTACCGCTATAAGGGGCCTCTGTACCACGTAGTCGACACACCTCATATTCATCATCAGTTAGGCGTTCACGCCAGTATTCATCAGGCTTTGTCATATTTTCTCCCTCGTGAATCACGTTAATATCCGTCCACATTCTCTTTTATTATATTTACTTTTTTCTATAAAGGCTTGCATATGAGTCGTTTTGTAGCACATACTTTCTCACCAGGAAACATTGTACATATACACTCATAAGTGAATCATCATTTAGGGGTATTTTACCCAACTGGAAGGGTTCAGAGCCAGTCGCAATGGTCAAATTTCAACCACTTACACCCAATTGTTAAGAAAAGCGTCGCTTTTTTTTGACATTAAACAAGTTAAGTCGGATTATCTATTGCAGATGTATACTGGATTCTGTAATTTTACTACCAGTTATCTTTAATCAGAAATTAAGTTGTGGAGCAACTACAATGACTATCAAAGTAGGTATTAATGGTTTTGGCCGTATCGGTCGTTTCGTATTCCGTGCAGCGCAAGAGCGCAATGACATCGAAGTTGTTGGTATCAACGACCTTATCGACGTTGAATACATGGCATACATGCTAAAGTACGACTCAACTCACGGCCGTTTCAACGGTACTGTTGAAGTTGAAGGCGGTAACCTAATCGTTAACGGTAAAACTGTACGTGTTACAGCTGAGCGTAACCCAGAAGATCTTAAGTGGGATGCTATCGAAGTAGACGTAGTTGCTGAAGCAACTGGTCTTTTCCTAACTGACGAGACTGCACGTAAGCACATCACTGCTGGCGCTAAGAAAGTAGTTCTTACTGGTCCTTCTAAAGATGCAACTCCAATGTTCGTAATGGGCGTTAACCAAGCATCTTACGCTGGTCAAGACATCGTTTCTAACGCTTCTTGTACTACTAACTGTCTTGCACCTATCGCTAAAGTACTTAACGATAAGTGGGGCATTGAGTCTGGTCTTATGACTACAGTTCACGCTACTACAGCAACTCAAAAAACTGTAGATGGCCCTTCTGCTAAAGACTGGCGCGGTGGCCGTGGTGCTTCTCAAAACATCATCCCATCTTCAACTGGTGCTGCTAAAGCTGTAGGCGTTGTTCTTCCAGAACTAAACGGCCTTCTAACTGGTATGGCTTTCCGTGTACCAACTGCTAACGTATCTGTAGTTGACCTAACTGTTAACCTAAAAGAAGCTGCATCTTACGAAGAAATTTGTGCTGCAATGAAAGAAGCTTCTGAAGGCGAAATGGCTGGCGTTCTTGGTTACACTGAAGACCAAGTAGTATCACAAGATTTCATCGGTGAAGTTCAAACTTCAGTATTCGATGCTAAAGCTGGTGTTGCTCTAACTGACAAATTCGTTAAAGTTGTATCTTGGTACGACAACGAAATCGGTTACTCAAACAAAGTTCTAGACCTAATCGCTCACATCTCTAAGTAATTTCTTTTTAGAAATAGCTTTAGATAAGCATTAGCGAAGACTGTTTTGAGCAGACTTTGAAAAAGGCGACCTTAGTGTCGCCTTTTTAATACCTGCTATCTTTTAAACGACTTCCGACTTCAATCCCGATCGCCAAAACACTGAAATTCAATTCCAATACTGACTCGGCTTGTCACTCATGAAATCACAAGCACCCTAGTTCTTGTCAGCATTTGAATTCAATTTCCTTAGAAGGATCATGTAATGGATTTATCTACTCTACCTGCACTGACTGTACTTTCTGACAACGTCACTATCGTTGAACATGAAGGTGTAAAATTGGTTCGCGTTATCCACGATAAAGCAAACGCAGCGATTTCGTTGTTTGGCGGTCATATCGTGTCGTTCCAACCACAAGGTCAAGAAGACCTAATTTGGATGAGCCAACAAGCTAAATTCGACGGAAAAACAGCACTACGTGGCGGTATTCCAGTATGTTGGCCTTGGTTTGGTCGCATTGCTGCACCAGCACATGGCTTTGCTCGTTCAAGCGAATGGCAATTGGTTGAGCACCGTGAAAACGAAACTGGCGTGATTGTAAGCTTAGGCCTAAAACCTAGCGAAGCGACTCTGGCAGTATGGCCTCATCAATTCGATGCTCGATTGAACGTTGAGATTGGCGACCAGCTAAAAGTAACTTTGGATGTGAAGAACACAGATTCGCAACCATGGACTTTCTCTGGAGCGCTGCACACTTACCTAAATGTTGGCGATATTCACAACACAACCACCACTGGTATGGGTGCTGAGTACATAGATAGCCTGCAAGGGGGCAAGATCTGCCAAGGTGGTGCTGAGTTGGTACTGACTGACACTATTGACCGTGTCTACACACAGCCAGAAGCGCAAATTCTTGTTGCCGACAAAAAGCTTGGTCGCACATTAACGGTTGAAAACCACGGCCATAACTCTGCTGTATTGTGGAACCCGTGGGCGGAAGGCGCTGCAGCTATGGGCGACATGCAAGACGACGGTTACCTAACCATGATGTGTGTAGAATCAACACTGCACGCACCAAGCCTAGAAGCAGGCAAAACGTTACAACCTGGCGAAAGCCACCAGCTGATTACATTGATTGCGGCTCAGTAAGCAGCTCAAAAAAACTCTTCAAAGGCCGGTTTATCCGGCCTTTTTTACAGCTATTTTTACAGCACTACGATGGCTATCAATTAGCTTTGCTGCTGTGAATAGTGAACTAAAGTTTCTCTATAGAGTGACAATAGAGCATTGTTGTCCACTTGAACGCCAACCTTTTGTGCAGGGAACGAACTCCATTCATCATTCATATAATTACGTTGGTCAGCTTTCTGAATCGTCATCCCTTCAGCTGGGCCATCAGTCACTACCCTGACCGAGCCACTACGACAGGTAAACAGAGATGGTTGGATGACATAAGCAATGGCTGAAGGATCGTGAACATGACAACCCTCCATTCCTACCTTTTCAGAATAGAACTTTAAGTAGTAACGGCTAACATCCCAGATAAACTGCCCTACCTCTCCAGCCTCATCTCGTAAATCATCAAGGTATTGACCAGTAAAGAAGCTCTCCTCAGTGACGTCTAATCCGATAATCACGACAGGCCATGATGCCGTAAACACCTTATCCGCAGCGTGAGGATCATCATGGATATTCGCTTCAGCAAATGGCGTCACGTTACCTCTATGGTCATTTTCACCGAACGCGCCACCCATAATGACCACTTCTTTTACTAAGTTGACAATTTCAGGATCCGCCTCCAGAGCGAGTGCAAGGTTAGTAAGAGGGCCAACCGCCACAAGAGTAATCTCTCCCGGCTCAGCTCTAACACTATCGATAATGAACTGATAAGCCGGCTTATCAATCGCTGTAACATCTAATGAACTTGGCGCTTTCACATCACCAAATCCAGCCTCGCCATGCACCACAACCGTGGCTCCAACGGGATCTCTTATTAACGGTTTATCCGTTCCCTTAGCCACAAGCGCCTTCATTCCAAACTTCTGTTTCAGATAAAGGGCATTCTGAGTACCGTTGTCTATCGTCGCATTACCATAAACGGTGGTGATGCCCATCAGCTCAATATCCGGATGCGCTTCTGCAAATAGGATAGCCATTGCATCATCGATGCCCGGATCTGTATCTAGGATGATTTTCTTTGTCATATCAGCTTCTAATTAAACAGTAGGAAGACGTAGACGATACCCAGAAAAAACGCAGATAAACGTGACCTAAACCTAAGCTCTGATTTTTATTGTAATAAGCCATAAGCTCACTATTCTAGAAGCAGATATTCTCGCCTTTTTATTTAGCCTGATGCAGACCTTTTTGATAGAATCTGCGCCCAACTCTATGCCTCTGAGATCGTCATGACTTACCAATGCCCTTTGTGTCACCAACCTTTATCTCAAAACGATCGAACGTTTAAGTGTGAAAAGAACCATCAGTTCGACCTAGCGAAAGAAGGCTATGTCAATTTGATGCCAGCACACCACAAACGCTCAAAAGATCCAGGGGACAACAAAGAGATGATGCAGGCACGTCGTCGCTTCCTTGAAGGTAACCATTACGATCCAATGCGCCAAGCGGTTGTTGGATTGTGTTCTCGCTATCTGCCAGAAGAGGCACCTAGCCTATTGGATATTGGTTGTGGCGAAGGTTATTACACCAACGAAATTGCGGTAAACCTTCAAGAAAAGAGTGGCGCTACTTTTGGTCTAGATATCTCTAAGATTGCTATCAAATACGCCGCTAAGCGCTACCCTTCTGTCGACTTCTCTGTTGCTTCGAGTCATCGCCTACCCTTTGCTGAAAATAGCTTAGACGGCATTCTGCGCATTTATGCGCCATGTAAGGCTGAAGAGTTACAGCGCACCATCAAAGACAATGGCGTCGTGATCACCGTGACACCAGCCAGTCGACACCTATATCAACTGCGTGATGCGATTTATGATGGCGTTCGCTTGCACGATGAAGATCCGGAAGTGATCGAAGGTTTTACGCTTGAGCACCAAGAGCAACTAAACTATATGATGGAACTATCGGGGTCAGACGCATTCGACCTGCTACAGATGACGCCGTTTGCTTGGAAAGCGAGTGAAGAGTTTAAACAACAACTCACTGATGCTGAGCAATTCAACTGTGAAGCTGACTTTATGCTGCGAGTGTACCGCAAACAAATTTAATTGATATTGATTATCGTTTGCATTGATATCTCATCTTGCCTCCTTTAGTATGCGTGTTCTTCAAGGAGGCATTTCATGCAACGTATTATTCTTATCGGATTGGCTACCCTGCTCACGGCATGTGCTAATCAACCTTCAAACAACACTTCTCAAAAAGTGGCTAACACGCAAACGGAAACCGTTTCCACATTCTATGATTATCAGTTTGCTTCCCCACAAGGCGAAACACTTTCTCTCGAGGCACTACCTCAACAGTTGATTGATGCTGATGTGGTTCTTATCGGCGAATGGCACACTCATTCGGCAATCCATCGCTTTCAAACCGACTTCTTAAAAGCGCGCCGCAACGCCACTTCAAACATTGCCCTTTCAATGGAACAGTTCACTCGAGAGCATCAAGACACATTGAACCAATATCTAAATGATGAAATTGGTGAGCAAGTTCTTATGTCTCAGGCGGCAGCTTGGCCAAATTACGAAAGTGATTACCGCGCGTTAGTTGAGTTCGCTAAAACCAATAACGTCGATATCATTGCGGCAAACGCACCAAAGCCGTTTGTACAATGTATTGGCCGTAAGGGTTTAACTTATCTAGATCAGCTGTCTTCAGAGCAACGAAACTGGGTTGCATCCGAAGTCGATACTGGCAATAGCCCTTACAAAGAAAAGTTCATGGCTTCCATGCATCACGGTACACCAGAGCAAACTGAAAAGCAGTTTGCCGCTCAGGTAACGTGGGACGAAACCATGGCAGAGTCGATTGTTGATTACCTAGCATCAAACCCCAATCAGCAAGTGATTCATGTGGCAGGCAAGTTCCACACTGAAGGTGGTTTAGGCACTGCGGCTTCTATTTTGCGTCGTAACCCTGATTTGAAAGTCGCCGTTATCAGCCCGGTTGACGAGTTCTCATCGGATACGAGTGACTACCAACTCAAAGTACTTTCTCCACCCGCTCGCTTTGTTCAAAAAGAGAACCGAATGAAGGCATACAAGCACCTGTCTAAGCGCGGTTCCGATCTCAAGTGCGACTAAATTCGCTATCCAGACTTAAGCTTTATTTAATTAAAGTCTGGTAAGCGAGGAACCTAACACGCTAAAAGCTTGTTCAATCGCGCCCTAAGATAAATATTGATATCGGCATAGGAATTGCTTAATTACCAAGCAGTTTTGATTAAGCAGAAGAAAACGTAATGTGCGAATAAAAAGCATCACTATCGATGATTAATTGCACAAGTTTTTCACACCTCTGCCGATACTATATTTAAGGATAGGTAAGGAGAGCGATATGACGCCAGTAGGAACGAGTAACACTCAGCTGTATTCACCTTCGCAAATAAACGCACAAGCTAAAAGCACTGAAGCTCAAAAGCCTGCACCTCTTAAGGTTGAGCAAAATACCGTGAAGCTTTCTGATGAAGGCAAAGCCCTATTGTCTGCCCTTAAAGAAATCGATAAAGAAGCCAAGAGAGTTGCAGCAGAGAATGAAACCGTAACTGATAAGGTTGAATCATTTGCTCATGGCGCGCTTGGTATGGATCACCCAGATAAGATTGAAGAAGAGGAAGATAACTCTTATTCAGCAGGGCAATACTTATCCGCAGCGGCAACGGTTGGTGGCATTCTTCTCGCTCTGCTTTAACATTACTTTCCTTTACTGCATTCCTTTCACTGCACCACGTGCATTATCCCTATTGCACTGAGCCTCTTTCATTGCAAAAAATCGATTTGTCGTCACGACAACAGACCCGATTTGTCCTAAAAAACGAGTTCACGACATAATTCCGTTCTCATTTTAATGGAATAATACTCGTGAAAAACTCTTTTGCGCTTATTGATAAGCCAACCTTTTTTGGTGCGATAGCACTCCTACTCACGATCATCTTCCCGCTAATTATGTTCCCAACTCAAGGGGCAGACTGGATTGCGGTAGCTAAAACCTTTATGACGGATCAACTTGGTTTCTTATACCTGGCGCTTGGACTCGCAGCTTGTGCCTTCATGGTTTACGTTGTGTTCAGTGACATGGGACAAATTAAACTGGGTGAAGCCGATGAAGAACCTGAGTTCAAAACCGCATCGTGGGCAGCAATGCTTTTCTGTGGGGGTATCGGGGCAAGTATCTTGTACTGGGGTTGTATTGAGTGGGCTTACTACTATCAATCACCACCTTTCCAACTAGAACCTGGCAGTGAAGAAGCCGTTCGTTGGGCTGCGACCTATGGTTTATTCCACTGGGGTCCAATTGCTTGGTCTATTTACCTAATCCCTGCGATTCCTATTGCCTACTTTTTCTATGTACGTAAACAACCTGTACTAAAAATTTCTAGCGCATTGATGCCAGTATTGGGTGAGCACCATAGCCGCGGTGTTGCGGGTAAAGTTGTAGATATCCTATTCATCTTTGGTCTATTAGGTGGCGCTGCGACAACGTTAGGTTTAGCTGCCCCTCTTATTACTGAAGGTCTTAACCACCTATTCGGCTTGCCAAAAAATAACGTAACTCAAGTTATGGTGCTTCTGGTTTGTACTGCGATATTCGCGTACTCATCGTATGCGGGCTTAGAAAAAGGCATCAAGATCCTCAGCAACATCAATTTCTGGGGCGCAATGGGACTATTGATATTTGTCCTGATCGCTGGCCCAACGATTTTCATGCTTGAAACAGGCTTAGACTCGATTGGTCGCCTATTGTCTAACTTCTTCGTGATGGCAACATGGGCTGAACCATTCGGCGGCTACGGTACGTTTGAAAACACACATTTCCCACAAGATTGGACTATTTTCTACTGGGCGTGGTGGCTAGTTTTCGCACCGAGCATGGGTCTGTTTGTTGCGCGTATCTCTCGCGGCAGAACCATTAAACAAATGGTGTCAGGCTCTATCTTCTTTGGTTCATTAGGCTGTTTCTTATTCTTCATGATCTTAGGTAACTACGGTTTATCCCTGCAGTTATCTGGTGAACTCGATGTCGTCGCAATCCTAAACGAAGAAGGCGCAACCAAGGCTATCTTCTCGATGCTGGCACAACTGCCAATGAGCACATTAGTGATCGCTGTGTTCACCTTGCTGTGTATTATTTTCACTGCAACAACGTTCGACTCGATTTCTTACATTCTGGCGTCAGTAGTACAAAACAACGTAACGGAAGAGCCAATGCGTTGGAACCGAATGTTCTGGGCATTTACCCTATCATTCCTACCGACGATTCTAATGTTCCTTGGTGGTTTAAGTACGCTTCAAACTGCTGCAATTGTCGGTGGCTTACCGCTACTGGCTATCTCTGTGATGTTGATGATCTCAGCTGTTCGTGCAACGAGCCTCGATTTGCGTCACCAAGAGAGTTACATCGAACCAACGATCAACATCGAAGAGCTGCCAGACATGGATCCATGGTCGGCAGAAGGTATGGCGTTGGCACAATTTGAGAAAGAAAAAGACGCAGCACAAGATGCAGCAGAACTTGAACGTGAAGCTTATAAAGCCCTTGCCGATGTGAAGAAAGAAATCCGCGCTTATGTTCTTGAACAGGGTGCCCAAATGGAAACACATGAGCTTCCTGAAAACCTACAACAAGCACTTGAGCAGGCTGAAAACAACCTAAGCACTGCTCAAGCGAAAAAAGTTGAGTTATCAGAGCAAGCTCAGAAAGCTCGAGTCGCGTTCAATCAGGTGGTTGCAGAACTGCCACTTGCTTGACATTAGCCATGACACAGTCCATTTATCTGGACTCTCCTAAATAAGCCAAAGGCTCACAGAAATGTGAGCCTTTTTATTGGCCAAAGCAAAAGTTTGAGTTATTGCTCAGTTTTATATTTCCGAAACAAATATGAAACGACTTTGACACACTTCAGTGTTCTAATCACCCTGCTTATATAAATAGGGATAAACAATGAAGCAGCTTATAAAACCAGTTATTGCCGTAATGGCAACTTCCACACTTTCATTTAACGTGCTTTCAGCGGAAATAAAAAACGTTATCTTAATGATTGGCGATGGCATGGGACCACAGCAAGTGGGTTTGTTAGAGACTTACGCAAATCGAGCACCGAATTCGGTCTATAAAGGGAACAAAACTGCCCTTTACCAACTGGCGCAAGAAGGAGTTATAGGCTCATCTCTTACCCACCCGGAAGACGCAATCGTGGTTGACTCAGCTTGCTCAGCGACCATGCTTGCGACTGGTATTTACAGCGGTTCAGAAGTGATCGGTATCGATTCTCAGGGTAACCATGTTGAGACGGTACTTGAGAAAGCGAAGAAAGCGGGCAAAGCGACCGGTTTAGTTTCCGATACGCGCTTAACTCACGCAACTCCGGCTTCCTTTGCCGCTCACCAACCTCACCGTTCTTTAGAGAATCAAATTGCATCCGATATGCTCGCTACTGGCGCTGATGTAATGCTCTCTGGAGGGCTGCGTCATTGGATCCCTAAATCGACCAACGACAAAGGTGAAACTTATAAGCAGCTTGAGCAGCTGACTCAAGGTGACATTTACCTAAAATCAAAGCGCAAAGACGACCGTAACCTTCTAACTGAAGCAGAGAAAGGCGGCTACCAACTGGCGTTTAACCGCAACATGCTAGACGACGCTAAGGGAGATAAGCTACTTGGCCTATTTGCTTACTCTGGCATGGACGATGGCATTGCTTACAGCAACAAGAAAAAGAGTGGCGAACGAACTCAACCAAGTTTGAAAGAGATGACACAAAAAGCACTCAACGTTTTATCCAAAGATGAAGATGGCTTTTTCCTAATGGTCGAAGGCGGCCAAATAGATTGGGCTGGCCACAGTAACGATGCAGGCACGATGCTGCATGAATTGCTTAAATTCGATGAAGCAATCCAGACTGTGTACGAATGGGCGAAAGATCGTGAAGACACACTCGTGATTGTAACCGCAGACCACGAGACAGGATCTTTTGGTTTCAGCTACTCGTCGAATAACCTACCAAAACCACAGAAACGATCTGGCGAAGCCTTCGCTGATCGCGACTATGCACCCAACTTTAACTTTGGCGCATTCGATATTCTTGATGGTTTATACAATCAGAAGCAAAGCTACTACGGCATGATCAGCGAATTTCAGAAGCTGGATAAATCACTACAAACACCTGAAAAGCTGGCTGAGATCGTCAACAAAAACAGTGAGTTCCCTATCACAGCGGAACAAGCGAAAAACGTATTAGCAAGTAAGCCGAATCCATATCGACTGGCTCAGCACAAATACCTAGCTAAAGAAGAAGTGCCAGCGATCAATGATTTCGATGCATTCTTCCCTTACAACGACCGTGGCAACCTGCTTGCACGTGAACAAGCAACAGGCCAAAACATCGTTTGGGGTACTGGTACACATACTCATACACCAGTGAACGTGTTTGCTTGGGGGCCTGCTGAAAAGATACTGCCCGTTTCGAAAATCATGCACCACTCAGAACTGGGTGAGTACATTAAACAGCAAGTAAACTAGTTCGGGTTCAGTCGAGATTCACCAAGCTAAATGAGAAATTATTTAACTGATAAATCATGCACTAAATAGATTACGACGACCAAAAAACTCAATATTTAAGCGCCCATAGGGCGCTTTTTTACAAGCTATTCGTCAATCATTATATTGACGAATAAAATATTAATCGACAGTATACAAACTTACCTTTCAATCGATGACCCCAAACATGTGTGAAATATTCGCTAAGCAGCCCAAAGAAAATTATCAATTTGTCACCCGCTCAATTCGGATTGAAGGCCATGCGACCAGCGTCAAATTAGAAGCTAGTTTTTGGTCCATACTAGAAGAGATTGCCAATAATCAATGCCTTTCAGTTCCGAAGTTCATTAGTACCATTTATAAAGAAGCATTACTGCATAATGGTGAAGTCACTAATTTTGCGTCGCTATTACGTTGTGCATGTTTAACTTATGCAAGCCAACCACTGCAAACAATGTCGTTCGCGAATAACCAACTCACCGCACAATCTATATAATTCACTCATTGTCGTACTCTAGTACTACCTATACTACTAAATCCATCAGTATTCTATCCGTATATAAAAAGGAAGAATAATGACAAAACTAATCCACAGTATGGTTCGAGTCAGTGATTTAGAGGCTTCAATCAATTTCTATTGCTCAGCTTTAGAATTAGAGATCAGCGACCAATATGTCTTCGACAACTTTACCCTCACCTATTTAGCAAACGCGAAAACAGCTTTCGAGCTAGAACTCACTTTCAATCATGATGCAACCGAGATATACACCCACGGTTCGGGTTACGGGCATTTAGCCGTGAGTGTTGAAGATATCGAACAGGCACATAAAAGAGTGACTCAATTAGGGATTACAGCCAGTGAAATTAAAGCTTTTGACCACAATCAGGCTCACCTTGCAACTTTCTTTTTCATTACCGACCCAGATGGTTACAAAATTGAATTTCTCCAACGTCAAGGTCGTTATCTTTAACTGAGATTAAAAATAATAAACAAGAGGGACTAACTATGATTCACTTAACCGCAGCTTTTACTGCGCAAAAAGGTCAAGAAGAAAATTTACGCAAGCTTCTAACAGACATGCTAGAGCCAACCAGAAATGAAAGTGGAAATATACGCTACAGCCTGTTCCAAGAAGCTGAAGATAACACTAAGTTTCTATTTCAGGAGCAATTTTCAGACCAGCAAGCGCTCGATACACATTGCCAAGCTCCACATTTTGTTTCACTTTTGAAAAACCTTGAAGGGGTGCTAGCAGAAGAACCTAACATCACTTTTTATAACGCGGTTGAGTCGTAATTTAAAGCCCCAAAACAACAAAGGCACTCTAGTGAGTGCCTTTGTTTTCTGAATATATAATCTACGTACGATTCGGGTGATTCAGGATGTGGTCTTCCCAATCGACAACATCAATTTCGTATACCACTTTGTTACGAACACTTTCACCAGCAGCATGCATCTCTGATTTAGAACCCGTGATCAATGGGTGCCACTCTGGAATCGGCTTAGATTCTGATAGAAGACGGTAAGCACAAGTATCTGGTAGCCAATGGAACTCATGAATCTTGTCACGAGTTAGCTTCAAACACTCTTCACCTGAAGTGAAGCGATTCGGGTAGTCTTTACACGAACATGTTTTGTCGTTTAACCAGCTGCACGCCACGTTGGTGTAGTACACTTCATCGCTATCTTCATCCATTAGTTTATGTAGGCAGCACTTACCGCAACCGTCACAAAGTGATTCCCACTCATTCTCGGTCATTTGCTCTAGTGTCTTTTCTTGCCAAAATGGATTCGTCATAGGATTACTTCTTACTCTTTTACTGGGGTGCGTGTTATACCGTTAGCCCATAAAAAGTTCAAGGATAAAAATTGTTCATTCTGTGATCCAATCAATAGCTGTCACTCCCATTGTTTTTTGCTACTATCGCGCACCCTGTTATTTAGTGAGTTTAATTTGATGGAATGTCGTTTAGGTTGTGGAGCTTGTTGTATCGCTCCGAGTATTACATCTGCTATTCCTGGAATGCCTAATGGCAAGCCTGCTGGCGTACGCTGCATCCAATTAAATGAGCAAGACCTGTGTAAGTTATTCGGCCAACCTTCACGCCCTAAAGTGTGCCACCAGTTCAAAGCCTGCCCTATTATTTGTGGAAAGACGGACCAAGAAGCACTCGATAACCTTATCGAATTAGAAGCGATTACCTAACCGATATTCGTTCTTTTATTCTGATTATCCTATATAAGATTTCACACCTTTGGTGAATCTAAACTATCTTATTGATACTAGTACAGATTAATAAGGACAGTTATGAACAGGTATATCGCAGAAATGTTTGGTACGTTTTGGTTAGTGTTAGGGGGCTGTGGTAGCGCCGTTCTAGCCGCTGCTTTTCCCGATGTCGGTATTGGCCTACTAGGGGTCTCTTTAGCTTTTGGTTTAACCGTGCTCACCATGGCGTTTGCTATCGGACATATATCCGGCTGCCATCTCAACCCAGCCGTCACTATTGGCCTTTGGGTTGGCGGGCGCTTTAAGGCCAAAGATGTGCCCCCTTACGTAGTCGCCCAAGTGATCGGCGGCCTTATTGCCGGTGGTGTGTTATATGTAATCGCTTCTGGGCAGGCGGGCTTTGACGTTGTAGCATCTGGATTTGCCGCAAATGGCTACGCTGAACACTCGCCAGGTGGCTATTCGTTAACAGCGGCACTTGTCTGTGAGGTGGTAATGACCATGGTGTTCCTATTCGTGATTATGGGCGCAACCGACTCAAAAGCACCAGCTGGATTTGCACCTATCGCGATTGGTCTTTGTTTAACCTTGATCCACCTTATCAGTATCCCCGTAACGAATACTTCAGTAAACCCAGCTCGAAGTACCGGAGTAGCCATGTATGTTGGCGGCTGGGCAGAGAATCAATTGTGGCTATTTTGGGTCGCTCCGATTCTTGGAGCCGTAATTGGCGCAATCATCTACAACGCTGTTCGTGGTAAAGATTAACTATAGATTTCACACCGCAAACTGACAAAGCCGCGAACTGAGCGGCTTTTATTTTGTTGCAAGCCCCCTAACTCCTCCACGTGATAACCTCTGGTTAACAGGGATATTCCATCGGTTCATTAGCGTTCAATTATCAGCCTTAGCATAATGCACGCAATTCCCTATACCTATGGACACAACAATGAACAAAACATTTCTTGTACTAGCTATCTCTTCTTTAACGGCAACAACAGCTATCGCTAGTGAATCAGCACCAACCCCTGAATTAATGCCAGAACCAATTAAAACCGAGTTTTTTGTTGGTGGTGGTTTAGGCTACCACTCGGCTAAAGCTCAAATATCAGAGCCTGGCTTTAAAGAAAGCAAAACAGCCAAAGGCGCTGCTTTCCATATTCGTGGCGGTGCTTACATTCAAGAAAACCATCGTATTACCGGTACAATTAACTTTACTGGTGACAACGAACTATGGCACAGCGGAGTTACTGACTACGATGATGAAATTAACCTAGACCTTGCACAAACCGAGTTCCTTGTTTCTTATGACTACGTTCATGCTATTAACTCTCAATTCTCCGTATTCGGTGGCGCGACTGTTGGCATAACACAAAACACTTTAAAAGTGGAGTATATTAATCTAATTGACCCTTCAGAGAATGGTTCAGCTAAATCTAAAGAAACCGACTTTGTGTACGGTTTACAAGCAGGTGTTCAATACAAGATCATGAAAAACGTTTCCGCCGATTTCCAATACCGTCATATGTTCGAATCATATTCTGAATCAGTGGATGGTGCGAAGCTGTCTGTACCAAACAACAGTGAATTTACCGTGTCTGTCGATTACCGCTTCTAATTGGGTAGTGATATTCAGCTAAAGTGAATATAGGGAAGATATTCAGACTGCCTTAATAAAGAAAAAGCCGCTTAGTGATATTCACCAAGCGGCTTTTTTAGATCTTATGACGACCGAGTAAGGAGTGCGAAAGCGTGGTGCCATCCACCAGCTCTAGCTCACCACCAACGGGAACACCATGGGCGATACGACTTGCGTTCACTTCATGGGCATTACATAGCTCAGCAATGTAATGCGCTGTTGCTTCCCCTTCAACTGTCGGGTTAGTCGCTAGAATTACTTCAGTGATATCGCCACGACGTAAACGGTAATCCAAGACATCGAGGCCGATATCACTTGGACCGATACCATCAAGTGGTGAAAGATGCCCCATAAGCACAAAGTAACGACCTGAATATTGGCCAGTTGCTTCAATGGCTGCAATGTCTGCAGGGCTCTCAACTACACAGATTTGACCGTTATCCTGACGTTTAGGATTGGTACAAATGTGGCAAGTATCTTCTTCAGTAAAAGTACGGCACTCATTACAATGACCAATTTCAGTCATTGCTTGGCTAAGAGCTTCAGCCAACTGTAGGCCGCCTTTTCTATCGCGCTGTAACAAATGAAAGGCCATACGCTGCGCCGACTTGGGGCCAACCCCAGGTAGACAACGTAAGGCCTCCATCAAATGCTCCAGCATATGACTGGTACGCATATTTAACCGTTCTAACTTTTAAAGTAACGGCCTATTTAAAATAGGCCGTTGATAGAGACAAGTCTCTTATAAATAAGTCGCTTAGAAAGGCATTTTCATACCTGGTGGAAGTTGCATCCCACCAGTTACGCCAGCCATTTTCTCTTTTTGAGTCTCTTCAACACGACGAGCTGCATCGTTGAAAGCGGCTGCGATAAGATCTTCAAGCATCTCTTTATCGTCTTCCATTAGGCTTTCATCGATATCAACGCGACGAACACTGTGACTACCAGTAATCGTAACTTTTACAAGGCCAGCACCTGACTCACCTGTAACTTCCATATTTGCGATTTCTTCTTGAAGCTTTTGCATGCGCTCTTGCATTTGCTGGGCTTGCTTCATCATGTTGCCCATACCGCCTTTACCAAACATGTTATTACTCTCTGGTCTAATTGGTTTATTAAAATCATTTAAGCTACTAAGGGCTTAAATGGGGGTTAAAGCTCTATGATTCAACCCCATGAGTTCAGTTCTCTGATTTGCTTTCCAAGGATGATATGCCCATCACTAAATGAAAGATGTATCCTGGTAGAACATTGCATTGGAGGAACGTTATATTGGACGAACGCTATCTCTATCAAGCTCGGCAGCAAAACGTCTTTCGATAAACTGTACGTTGGCATCATTCTCCAAACTGGAAAACGCGTCTTTCAACTTGCTTTGATACAGCCTTTCTCTTAATTCTAGTGGCGTTTCCCCACCATCGCCGATTTCCACACTCAAATGACACTCTTCTCCTAACACTGCATTGAGCGACTGTAATAGCTCGCTTTGTGCGCGGTCGGTATTCAAGTGAGCTTGGCTTGCTCTCAACGTTAAGGCAATCGAAGTGCCATTTTTATCAAACACTGAGTTCAACGCTAACTGTTCGACAAGCTTCGCGGTCTCTAGCTTTTGAATCGTGGCGGACCAGTCATCTTGAGCAATAGATTCTTTGAGCAATTTCTCGACCATTTCTGGTGTCTTGATATGCTCAAGCGCGCGCTTGATCTGAGTAGGTGTAAGCTCTTTGCTGACTTCTTTTACTACAGGTTTAGACGGTTTCCAACGATAAGGTTCATTATCATTGGTAACATTTTCTGTCGAAGAGGTCTTTAAAGAAGCTGGCGACACCCGCTCAGAACCACCGTGTTGCTGAGCAACTCGGTCAAGAACTGAAGTTTTAGCTGGTGTCGCTTTAGCCTTTTTTGGCGTTGAACCTTTGCTTTCTGGAGCAGCACTGCTTCTACGTTGCGAACGCAGTTGGTGGCGTAAACCACTCACTGGCGATGAAGAACGTGCTGGTTGTTCTTGTTGCGTCGGTTCGGTACTTGCCTGTTGAGGCTGGCTCTGATTCGTCGCTTGATTCTGCTGTGGTGGCATTTGCTGAGTCGTTGGACTCATCGCTTGCTCCGTACCGTAGCTAGGACGTTCGTCATAAGCTGGTGGCGCGTCATACTGACTGTGCGGGTAATCCTGTTCTGGATAACCTTGGTTGCCTGAATGATCAGCGTAACCTTGCGAATCTGAATATTGTGCCGGGTTCTGTTGCTGTTGCACAGACTGCTGCTGAACAGGTGGCTGAACAGGCGCTTGTTGCTGCACTTGAGGCTGCGAAGCCGCAGGAGCCTGAGCGGGCTGTCTCGGAGCGGCCATTGGCGCAGGTTGACTCACAGGCTGAGCAACGCTTTGAGCTGGAGCTTGTCCTTGAACTGCTGGCGCTGGGCTAGTCGACTCAGTCGAGATAGCCGTCGCACTAATTTGCTCTGCAGGTCTGAATGCCAACATACGCAGAACCACCATCTCAATGCCAACACGAGCGGTTGGTGATAATGGTAGGTCTTGACGCCCTTTCAACACAATCTGATAGTACAGCTGGATATCTTGTGGGCTCAACGCTTTGCTAAGCAGCTCTAGACGTTCAGCATCAGGCTGCGCTTTATCTAAGGTTGATGGCAGTGCTTGGTACATAGCCAAACGATGTAATTGGGTCGCAAGTTGACTCAACAACCCATCCCATTCCACGCCATTCTCGGCAAGGCCTTGGATGCAAGCCATCGCCACTTGTGGCTGCTTACTGCTGATAGCTTCAAGCAGATGAATCGCTTGGTCAGTGTCCAGCGTACCGAGCATATGAGCAACAGTGTCCGTTTCGACATTACCGTTACCCAACGCAATAGCTTGATCCGTTAGACTCAGTGCATCACGCATACTGCCGTCAGCAGCATGAGCAATCATGCCTAATGCACGAGACTCAGAGGTCACACTTTCCTGTTCAAGAATATGATCGAGCTGCTCGTGGATATTATCGACGCTAATCGGCTTGAGATGGAACTGAAGACAACGCGAGAGAATCGTAACCGGAAGCTTTTGTGGATCGGTCGTTGCGAGCAAGAACTTCACATACTCAGGCGGCTCTTCTAAGGTTTTTAGAAGCGCGTTGAAACTGTGCCTAGAGAGCATATGTACTTCATCGATCAGGTAAACCTTGAAGCGACCACGTGCAGGCTTGTACTGGACGTTGTCCAAAAGCTCACGGGTATCTTCTACCTTAGTTCGAGATGCAGCATCGATTTCAAGAAGATCAACAAAACGACCTTCATCGATCTCTTTACAGGTTGCACACTCACCACAAGGTGTTGAAGTAATGCCTGTTTCACAGTTTAGGCCCTTAGCAAATAAGCGGCCGATGGTCGTTTTACCGACACCTCGAGTCCCGCTGAACAGGTAAGCATGGTGCAACCTGTTCTGGCTAAGTGCATTCTCTAATGCTGTTAAAACATGGGCTTGACCAACCACTTCTTTGAATTTGGTTGGTCGCCATTTTCGCGCTAACGCAAGATAGCTCATGAATAATTCCGAAAGGATTAGTGACCGTCGAATTCGCAGATGCTAAACACTTCAAGGTCTAAACCTTGTAAGCGTTTTTCACCACCGATTTCTGGAAGGTTAATAACGAATGCAGCGTGCTCTACCACACCGCCAAGTTGACGGATCAACTTAGTTGTTGCTTCAATCGTACCGCCAGTTGCTAGCAAGTCATCAACCATAAGTACTTTGTCGCCTTCAACAATAGCATCCGTATGGATTTCTAACGTATCTGTACCGTACTCAAGCTCATAAGATTGTGCCACAACTTCACGAGGCAGCTTGCCTGGCTTACGAACAGGAACAAAGCCAACACCTAGCTCTAGAGCTAAAGGTGCACCAAACAAGAAACCACGAGCTTCAGTACCCACGATCTTAGTAAAGCCCATGTCCTTATATGTTTCCGCTAACAGTTCAATAGTCGCTTTGTACGCGGCTGGATCTTCCATCAAGCTTGTCACGTCACGGAATAAGATACCCGCTTTTGGGTAATCAGGAATGGTTTTGATGCTTGCTTTGATCAGAGCGATTTTTTCTGTGTTCATAATCTTATGCACTTCATTAGGCCGCTTTCCAAACTCTCGTTAACGAGTCAAACACGTTAATGCACTGGATTAAGGAAAGGTACGATTGGTATTCATTGCAACGAGAGTCATAACTCTGATTGCTGAAATAATAAACGCCCGCTATTGAAGCAGGCACACTGGCTTAATGGTAGTGATTTTCTTTGCTGTCAGCAACCAACTCATGGGTTGGAAGTCGCATAAACCATGTGAGAAGAATAACAAGTACACAAATTAGGAAGGCCTTGACCCAAATGATCGGGGCAAAGTAGATCGATACCGCAAAACTTAACAAGATAAAGAATACACCACGCGTTTTAACTTGCTTAGTCACAGCACCATGTTGATACCAATTGTTCAGTAACGGGCCGAGCGTTTTATGCTCATGCATCCATTTATGAACTTTAGGGTTGCTTCGCATAAAGCATGTGCTAGCAAGAAGGAGGAAAGGTGTTGTAGGCAGAACAGGTAAAACAATACCTAAAACCGCGAGGAATATACAAAGGCCACCAGCAATATTCAGGCTTATAACTCGAACGCTAATTGTGGCCTCCTTGAGTTAGCTATCATAGGTTGACTAAAATAACTTAACTAGAATGTTGCGTAACCATTGAATACGCGAATCAACGTTAGTGTTGCTGGTAGCAATGGAATCATTAAAAATGCGGCTAAAAAACCGAGAAAATAGAATACATTAAACGGGTCTTTAAAGTCTTTGTTATCTGCCATGATTGCTTCTTATTTTTGTTAGTAAAGGTAAGTATCTGGCGAACCAAACCCGCTTTGCTAAATCGACATTTAACAAAAAAGGCATAGCCACACCATTTGCGCAACTATACCTTAATCAATTATTCACAAAAACCGAGGAAAAATAGGGTTAATCAGTTGACCCTTGGTGGATATCTAAGCTGAAGCTCGCCGAACCCAGTAGGCTCAATGTCAGCTGACACCCCTGTTGAATGGGCAGGTCACGAGTAATGAAGTTCTTCTTACAGTTTTCGCCCAAACGCTCCCCTGCAGCAATATGTTGATTCAATTCACCATTTGACCACTGCCCATCTAAACCCGCAGGTAAAATAGAAATGGTTCCCTCAGCAAGATCGGCGACACCGAATAAAGCGTTAACTGGTGTTGAACACTTAGAGCATTGGATTCCTTTTTCTAGAATCTCAGCAATATCTTTGAGATCAGCATTAAAATCTTTGCGGTTTCTTAAGTAATCATGGAACAGAGCTCTCACCAACAATGTGGTTGCAGAGCCTCCCTTATCAGCAGACGACGAATCTACGAGGTAAAAAGCAAATTGCCCGTTCATCATCCACGCGTAATCGAAAACGAGTGGCATCATTTCTGTCGACTGCAGCAATCGGTAGCTACAGCGCCACGAACCTTGTTTGGTGTCTTTTTCAGGTAGCAACGCATGCAACAAGTCTTTTGCAGCACTTGGATTTTCTTGCAGATAATTTAGGTGCCAATGCAGTTCTTGGTCTTCGGGGATCTCTCCTCCGTCATCGACACAAAACCATTGGCTTGAGAAATCTCGTTGATCTGAAATATTGTCGAACGAATCTTTTAATGTATTCGCTATCGCACTTCCTAAGTGGCCATGATCTTCCAACGGTTTAGCTAGAAAGTCTTTGATACCAAAACGCAGTGCTTTTGCGACATCTGACATGTCATCGGTCCCTGATACAACGATCATAGGCAATGACGGGTACTCCAAGCTAAGCTCTTCTACTAGCTCGATGCCGTCCAAAATCGGCATTGATAAGTCACACACAATTAAATCTGGCGCTGAGTCTCTAAGCTTTTGCAGAGCGTCCAGTCCATTTTCAGCCTCAACCACTTTATAACCAATCTTTTCTAAGTACGCGCTGGTTATACGGCGAAAAATAGGATCATCATCAACCAACATAACGCATTTCTGGTTGGGAACTTCCTGAGCCGAGGTCATTACTGGCTGACTGTGAGTTTTGTACATAATCTATAACCTCACAAAACTAAGTCGAATTATTATTGTTATCTGTTCTAAGAACTAATATAAAACTTAGTAATAAAATGCTAAATACACAAATGTGCACTCTTTACTGGTAATTCGTGACGAGGGTTGGAATACTTGTAAATAGTGCAACGAGTTGACGTAACGCAAACATTGATCTCACTGTTACGTATAAATTAGATGAGATTGTAAACAAATGTGTCTGGATTTATGAAATTAGATGATTTAAACCTCTTTCGACTCGTCGTTGAAAATGGGAGCTACACCGCAACATCGCGCAAGACTATGATTCCGGTTGCGACCATTACACGACGCATCCAAGCCCTAGAAGATTCTTTGAACCTAAGGCTTCTCAATAGACACGCGCGTAAACTCTCTTTAACAGAGGCTGGCGAACGTTTTTTCAATGAATGCTCTCCGTTACTGCAACGTCTGTCTTCTACTGCAGAAGAGCTCACTGACGTATGTAAAGGTGCTTCAGGGAAGATTCGTATTACCGCGCCCTCCAACCTGACTAAGCGCATGATGATGCCGATGTTCAGCGAATTCATGACTCAATACCCTGATATCAATATTGAGTTAATGATGAATAACCAAGCTGATCAGCTCGACCCAACAGAGTGGGATGTCATTTTCAGAGTCGGTCCGCAGCGTGACTCAAGCTTAATTGCCAGAAAGATCAGTGAAGTCAAAGACATTCTGATCGCAAGCCCTGACTATTTAGCGAAGAACCCAGCTCCAAGCCACGCGGAAGAGCTGGCGAATCATTCTCTACTCAAAGGTTACCCACTCATTAAGTGGCAACTGAGTAACTCGAATGAAGAGACAGTGGTCAACAGCGAGAAAGGTCGTTTCAATGCCAATGCGCTTAATGTCGTGAGACAAGCCTGTTCTGAGGGCCTAGGTATCACCCTAATGCCCGATGTAATGATCCGTGAATACATTGAAGATGGCAGCTTAGTGCAAGTCTTAGAAGACTGGAGTGCTAACCCTCGTGATATTTACATGCTTTATAACCACAAAGACCACCTGCCAGAGAAGGTTAGATTGTTTATCGATTTTGTGATCGCATACCACATTCACTAAAATTCAATCCCCTTCCCCGCAAACAAAAAAACCAGAGCCGATGCTCTGGTTTTTATTACTCTTTCTCTATGAGTACGCTAACAATGATGATTTATCGCTAACTATAACTAGCGAAAAGCTAAGCACCTTCGTTATGTAACTCTAGGTTAGCGAGATCTTGTTGAATCTCACGCTCAACCTTTGAATCGTCATTACGTAAAGAGTCTAGGAAATCTAAGTAGGCTTGGTCGATATCGCCTGTTACATACTCGCCGTTGAATACTGACGTATCAAAACGAGAGATGTCTTGGTTACCCATACCTACAGCAGAGATTAAGTCTGGTAGCGTTTGGAAGATCAACGCGTCTGCGCCAATCTGTTTACAAATCGTTTCGTTGTCACGGCCATGAGCAATAAGCTCAGTCGCGCTTGGCATATCAATACCGTAAACGTTCGGGAAACGAACCTCAGGAGCAGCCGAAACCATGAAGACTTTGCTTGCACCAGAATCACGAGCCATCTCAATGATCTGCTCTGATGTCGTACCACGAACAATCGAGTCATCAACCAATAGAACGTTCTTACCTTTAAACTCAGAACGAATCGCGTTGAGTTTACGGCGAACTGACTTCTTACGCTGTTGCTGACCAGGCATGATAAACGTACGACCAACGTAGCGGTTTTTCACGAAACCTTGACGATATGGCTTATCAATCGCTTGAGCAATTCGTAGAGCGATATCATTTGATGTTTCAGGAATTGGAATAACCACGTCAATGTCTAAGTCTGCGTACTCTTCTTTAATACGCTTACCTAGCATCTCACCCATCTCAACGCGTGCGCTGTAAACCGAAATTTTATCGATGAATGAATCAGGACGAGCAAAATAAACAAACTCAAAAATACATGGGTTTAGTTGTGGGTTGTCTGCGCATTGTTTAGTGAAAAGCTCACCATCGAATGTTGCGTAGATAGCTTCACCAGGAGCAACATCGCGCATAAAATCAAAACCAACAGCGTCTAACGCTACTGACTCAGACGCAACCATGTACTCTGTTTTACCATTAATCTCACGCTTACCAAGACACAGTGGACGAATACCATGTGGGTCACGGAACGCGATCATACCGTGGCCGATGATCATCGCTGTCACTGCGTAAGCACCACGAATAGTACGGTGCACGTTTGCAACTGCGCGGAACACATCTTCTGAAGTCACATTACCTTTGACAGTATCGATTTCATGAGCCAATACGTTCAGTAGAACTTCAGAATCAGAGGTTGTGTTGACATGACGACGGTCTTTTTCGAACAACTTCTCACGAACTTCACTTGCATTCGTTAGGTTACCGTTGTGCGCCAACGTGATGCCAAAAGGAGAGTTTACGTAGAAAGGTTGCGCTTCAGAAGCACTCGAACTTCCCGCTGTAGGATAACGAACATGACCAATACCAACGTTGCCTTGGAGGCGTTGCATGTGTTTTGCTTCAAAAACATCTTTAACTAAACCGTTCGCCTTACGCAGACGGAAACGATTGCTTTCTATGGTACAAATACCAGCGGCATCTTGGCCACGATGCTGCAATACCGTTAAAGCGTCATAAATAGACTGGTTTACAGGTGTTGAACCCACGATTCCAACAATACCACACATGTCCTAATCCTCGATTTTCGACATTAACTGGCGCTAGAGCGCGCCAGATAAGAAACTAGATGTTGCTTGTAAATGCTCAAAGAACGGCGCAATGATTCGGCTAAACTCCGGAACCAACTGCGAATTCTCCCACCACTCAGAACTTGGGAATGCAGTAAACGCATCCATGAAAAACAACACTGCTGAGACAATCAGAACACCACGTAAACCGCCAAAAACGACACCGAGGATTCTGTCTGTACCCGACAGGCCTGTTTTCTGAACTAGTTGACCGATGACATAGTTAACTAAGGCACCAACAACTAACGTTGCAACAAACAATGCTGCTATCGCAGTTCCGTTACGAAACATCTCATCTTCGATATTGGTGAAGTACATTGCTAATTTAGCGTAGTACTGGCTAGCAATAAAAAATGCTCCAAACCAAATAACTAATGACAACGCTTCTTTAGCGAAACCACGAACTAAACTGATCACGGCAGAGAAGCCGATCACGCCTAAAATGACAAAATCTAACCAATTCATGAATTCTTCATCTTAAGTTGGCGCGCATTTTAACAGAAAAAATGCTGACGCAAACGTTTTCTTATGGATTTAACGGTTTAAATTTGAGCAATTGGCCTTTTGAACCCGTAATTTTTTCTAATTCCTTAATTTGTCGCTCAAGTTTGGATTTAGAGACATCGGGACCAATAATTACTCGCGTAAAAGTTTTTTCTTGCTTCGTGTGGGCTTGGTAACCGCGCTTTTGTAAATCCTTAACCATGCTTTTTGCATTGTCAGCATTCTTCAAAGCCATCAATTGAATGAGCCAAGCACTATCTTGGTATTCATTTTTTTCCGGTACCGGTTTAACCACCACGGCCACTTTGTCTGCTTCTTTATTATTTGAAGCCGACGCGGTTTGGGTTTCTGAATTACCACTTTCAATCACTTGCTCAACCGGAGAGTCCGGTAATGCAATCTGATCTTCAACGGGGTCGAGTACTTCAAAAACCTCAACATTACTATCAAGCTCAGGCTTAATCGGAATGCTTGCAAACTCCTCTTTATAATGGAGCTTCTTACCATCAAGTACGTCTGGCAATACGATAACGCCAATCGCTACTAAAATGATGGTGCCGACTAATCGGCTTTGGAATTTACTTGCCATTTAGTTTCCTTTTTTCTGCCAATGCTCCAAGACCTCTCCAACAGTATGGAAAGAACCGACCACCAACACAACATCATCACCTTTAACTGCAGATAAAGCCGCTTCAAACGCTGCTACAGGGTTTGAATGCTGCTCTACGCCTTGTGGGAGGCTTTGACATAATTCAGCTGCTGTTGCTGCACGTGGCCCTTGCAGTGAAGCTGGGTACCAATGTGTTGCAACTGGTGCTAATACTTCCAATGTCGCGGGAATATCTTTGTCATGAAGCATGGCGACTACAACGTGTAAATTTTTTCCTGCATACTTTTGAGTCACTTGTTGTGCAAAATACTCAGCAGAATGTGGGTTATGAGCCACATCTAACACAATCACGGGCTGGTCGCTAATTTGTTGCATGCGTCCAGGAAGCTGCGCGTTGTTCAAACCGTTAACGACATTGACATCACTGATACTAAGTTCTGAAGTCCCTAGCGCCATTAATGCGGTTGCCGCATTCGGTAGCGGCAAGCTAGGAATAGGCAATGCGTCCAGTCGAAATGCACCGCTATTCCAATTCCAGCTATCGCCATTTACTTCGTAGGTATATTGAATACCGACTTGGTAGAACTCAGCCTTAATGTCATCAGCATGTGCCGCAACCGTCGCAGGTGGCTTAGGTTGTCCGCAAATAGCAGGCTTACCACTACGATAGATACCCGCTTTCTCAAAGCCAATCACATTAATGTCGTCACCCAGCCAATCAACGTGGTCGACAGCCAAGCTAGTGATTACAGACACATCATGATCAACAATGTTCGTCGCGTCTAAACGCCCACCGAGTCCCACTTCTAATAGAACAACATCTACAGCTTCGGTTTGAAACGCACGTAACGCCGCTAACGTGCCGTATTCGAAGAAACTCAGGCTGATTTCACCACGCTCTTTCTCAATAAAATCGAAAGATTGAACCATCTTTTCATCAGACAGGTCTTGGCCGTTAATACGAACACGTTCGTTATAGCGAATTAAGTGAGGAGAACTGTAGACACCAACGGAGTAACCAGCATCCAATAGAATAGCTTCCATTAGGGCACATGTTGAGCCTTTGCCATTGGTTCCGGCAACGGTAATCACGTGTTTAGCAGGTTTGGTGAGGTTTGCCTTAGAGGCGACGGCCTGAACTCGGTCTAACCCAAGGTCAATAGCGCTTGTGTGGATGTTTGATAAATAATCAAGCCACATCTCTAATGAGGATGTGGCTTGAGGAATAGGTTGTTGACTCATCTAACTCATAACCATAATTAAGTAGGTTTGTTAGAAGGTACTTTACCCTTTTTCTGGCGCTTCTGGTACTTCATAAGTAGCTTCATTCGGTGAATCGTTCACAGAAACTACTAATGGCGAAGGCTGGTTGGTCATTTTAGCAACAAGGCTTGCAACGCGCTGACGCATCTCACGACGGTCAACGATCATGTCGATAGCACCGTGGTCAAGTAGGAACTCACTACGCTGGAAACCTTCAGGAAGGTCTTCACGTACAGTTTGTTCGATTACACGACGTCCAGCGAAACCGATCAGTGCTTTTGGCTCACCAATGTTGATATCACCAAGCATTGCCAAACTTGCAGAAACACCACCCATTGTTGGATCAGTCATGACTGAAACAAACGGTAGACCTTTCGCAGATAAACGTTCTAGCGCAGCACTGGTTTTCGCCATTTGCATTAGAGACATAAGCGCCTCTTGCATACGTGCACCACCACTTGCAGAGAAACAAACTAAGCCGCAGTTGTTTTCAATAGCAGCGTCTACTGCTTTCACAAAACGAGCACCAACAACAGAACCCATTGAGCCGCCCATGAATGAGAATTCAAAAGCACACGCTACGATAGGTAAACCAAGCAGTTCACCTTTCATTGCAACTAATGCATCTGTTTCACCACTGTTCTTCTGAGCAGTAGAGATACGGTCTTTGTAACGCTTAGAGTCTTTAAACTTCAGTTTGTCTTGTGGCTCAAGATCAGCACCTAGTTCGACACGCTCACCTTTGTCTAGGAAGGTATCCAGACGACGACGAGCTTTCATGCGCATGTGATGGTCACATTTTGGACATACTTCTAGGTTACGCTCAAGTTCAGCATGGTAGAGAACCTGCTCACAAGAAGTACATTTAGTCCAAACACCCTCAGGGATAGACGCTTTACGAGATGTAACGATGTTGCTTTTTTCTAAAATCTTTTCAAGCCAACTCATGGAAGACCTTTTTGTTTCGATTCCTCCGCTTGATTGCGAAAGAAATAAATTTGGGAATTATGCGTGGGAATTAAAGCACATAAAACAGCGACTGTAGATAAAAAACTGGTTGTACCTATTTTATCTCGCTATTTTACGCACTAAACCGTAATAATTTTTGAACCTAAGTCTCACATTTAGTTCAAATTATCCGGTAAAAATAGAGGGCCAATTGGCTCTCGTGGTAGCTCGAAATGTTCAGGATAATCAACATCAACCAGATACAAACCTTCCGCTTTTGCGGTTGCGCCTGCTACTTTTCGATCTTTAGCCTCTAAAAGCCACTGGATCCACTCCGGTTTCTGCTCACCTTTACCTACCGCAATTAAGCTGCCAGTAATATTCCTTACCATATGGTGAACAAACGCATTCGCTTTAATATCGATCACTATGTAGTGTCCGTGACGAGTCACATTTAAGTGAATCATATTTCGCCATGGGCTACGAGATTGACAATGTGTCGCTCTGAATGAAGTGAAGTCGTTCTCGCCTAACAAGTACTGACCCGCTTCATGCATTTTTTTCTCATCAAGGTGACCGTGGTAATGGCTCACTCCTGAATTAAGAATACCTGGGCGCAGTGCATGGTTAAAAATAATGTAGCGGTAACGACGAGCGGTAGCAGAAAAGCGAGCATGAAAATCTTCATTCACTTCTGTCGCCCAACGAACTGCAATATCTTTCGGCATGTTGGCATTAGCGCCCATTGTCCACGCCACCATCTTACGATCGACATTAGTTTCAAAGTGAACGACTTGTCCCGTACCGTGAACACCGGCATCCGTTCGGCCTGCGCACATAACTTCTACAGGGTGATTCGCGACAACAGAAAGAGCCTTTTCCAATTCTTCTTGGACACTTTTCACGTCTCGTTGGCGCTGCCAACCAAAGTAGTGGGTACCGTTATATTCAATACCTAAAGCAATTTTCATGTTCTTGTTCTCTTTGAAAATGGGCGAGAAGTATATACGGAAATCAGTGCTACCCCAAATCGGATGGGGTTAAATCTGCAATATTAAAAGAAAGGTCTGCGATAAAATAAAGGGTAGCCAATGCTACCCTTTACGTATCGTTTAATTTATCGGCCGTTAATCGTATCGATAAGATTCTTAGCCTCGCGGCGAATATCATCACTGCCGTCGACTATCGCTTCCTCTAAGAGCTTGATCGCTCCTTGTGAGTCGCTCATCTCGATATAGATTTTAGCCAAATCAAGCTTACCAGCAGCCTCTGCATTGCTGTCGACATCATAATTACCAATGTCACCGATTACATCTGGGAACTCGTTAAGGCCAACATCCAGTTTTAACTCTTCGTCATCTGGATTAATCGCGTCTTCACCTTCTTGTTCCACTTGAGCCATCAGTTCATCAATCGTCATGTACTGCTTATCACGACTGTTTCCTGATTCGGTTAAGTTGTCTTGTTGTGCCCAATTCTCTTCTTTGATTTTAGGTTCAACTTGTTGCTCGGCTGACGCCCAAATCTCTTGTTGATCATCAGGCACATCATTGTGCATGCTCGATTGTTGCTCTGGGGCTAAGTTAAAACCTTTCCAATCTTCACCACCGACTTCAAGCATCGCATCAATATCTAGCCCAGCGCTATCAATCGATGTGGCATCCAATGGTTTGTCGAACATGTTGTCGACAGAGTCTTGAACATCTTCTGAAAGTAACTCAGCCAGCGCTGTTTCATCGAAATCATCAAACCCTTCTAGAGGTTCGTCTTGCATCGTTGTTGGCACTGAGTTCGATTCAGCAGGCCCTGAATTTAATTCTGGAGCCGAACTCGGCAACTCATCGGGTTGTCCGAAAGTCGCCAGTTCAGGCTCTTCTGTATCTGCGAAAACGTCTGCATCTGAGAAACCGTTTGTATCCGATAAATCATCAGCATGACTGAAACTTTGCGGGTTTGAGAACAAGTCATGTAGCGCGTCTTGCTCTTCGCCTTGTGGGCTGAAAGACGTTAATGGTGTTGGCTTTTCAGCAAACGCATCAGAGATGGCTTCATCTTCACCGTATTCCGGCAGATCAAGCACATCCAGTTCTACGCCTTGGTCTTCCGCTACCGGCTCTGCACTGCTTTGTTCAATATCATCTAAAACAGAGTCCGCTTTAGCGCTCTCTTCATCGTATTCTGGTAGGTCAAGATCATCGAACTCAAACTTCTCTGTACCATCAGATAGATCTTGCTCTAACTGAGCTTCATCAGGTTCGCTAACCACTTCCGCTAACGCATCGTCTTCGCCAAACTCTGGAAGCTCGAAGTCATCGAAAGAGAATTCTTCAGATTCAACTGTCGGCTCGTCAGCTTTGATATCCTGAGTAACAGCGCTTGCTTCAGGAGCTAACGCGCTGACTTCAGGCTCAAGGCTATCTGGAGAGTCTACAGACGTTGTCACAGGCTCTAACGCAGCTTGTGTATCAGCCTCAGCTAATGCATCTTCTTCGTTAAACTCAGGCAGCTCAAAGTCATCAAAAGAGAATTCGCCTTCTTGCCCTACCTCTTCAACTTGTTCCGCCACTTCAGCTTGTGGTGCAGCTTCAACTTGCGGTTCATGGTCTAACTGAGGTTCAGCGTCTAAAAGAGACTCAACAGCAGGGGCTACTGGCTCTGGTGTTACTTCGGCATCAACTTCTGCCAAGGCGTCTTCTTCGTTAAACTCAGGAAGCTCAAAGTCATCAAAAGAGAATCCTTCTTCGCCTTCTTGCTCTACCGTTTCAATTTGTTCCGCCACTTCAGATTGTGGTGCAGTTTCAACTTGCGGTTCATGGTCTAACTGAGGTTCAGCATCTAACAGAGACTCAACAGTAGGAACCACAGGCTCTTCCGTTACTTCATCAGCTTGTGCCAATGTTTCTTGTTGAACCGTGTCATCTTCAATCAGCCAATCATCGTCTTCTGGTACACCGAACTCATTTGGAATGATTTCAGGCATATGCGCTGCACGAACTGGCTCTGGCTCTGGCTCTGGCTCTGGCTCTGGCTCTGGCTCTGGCTCTGGCTCTGGCTCTGGCTCTGGCTCTGGCTCTGGCTCTGGCTCTGGCTCTGGCTCTGGCAAGGATTCAACAACATCGTCGAGTTGATCGCTACCTTGAATTTTAGGTTCGAAGTCAAAATCAGAGTCAATGTTCGCTGGAGACTCTACATCGTCGATAGCTTCAGCTAACCAATCTTCAACCGTCTCTTCATCTTCTTCGGAAATATCATTTAAAGACGGTGGCGAAACTTCATTTTGTACGCTTGAAGCGGGCTCTAGAGCTTCATCCGATGGCATTTCAACGTCAGACATTGAGTTTTCAGATAGCAGTGAATCTATATCCAACTCATCGCTTTCATCAGGTGACATTACTTCAGCCGATGGAATTGCTTCATCTGCAGAGGCTTGGGTCGATTCTGAAGAAGAATCGAATTCATCTTCTAAAACAAGATCTTCAGAACTTGAAGCTGGTTCTTCAACCGATGCTAATGCGTCGCTATCAGAAGACATCAACTCATCAATCAACGCTTCATCTGTTGTTTCTAGTGAATCGTCAAGCAGCGCATCCGTTGCAGGTGCAACACCAAATAGATCATCGATAAAATCATCGCGATTAAAGTCTTCATCTTTTTCTGGTTTAACATCAGCACTGTCTTGCGTCAGTTCCGACTCTAACGATTCTTCGTTAGCTTGTTCAAGTTGTGATGTTTCACTGATGTCCGTTACTTGCTCAGGCTCGACTTCTAATGGTTCAGACGTTAACTGAGTAAGCTCAGCGTCTGAATCAAGGTCATCGTTGGCTTTACCAAAATCTAAGGCAGCATCTAACTCTTTATCAAACGCCTGTTCTTCTGATTCAAGCTCGTCTTCAATACCGCTTGTCAGTAAGTCATCAAACGGGTCCAAAGATTCCGCTTTCGGTGCGTCGGCTTCATCCGTTGAAAGCGAATTATCTGACAATTCACTATCAAGGAAGTCATCAAGTAAATCGGTATTTTCAGCATCGAGCTCAAAGTCATCATCCGAATCACTGATCAATTCATCCAGAGTTTCCGTGCTGTCTTCACTGATATTCAACTCATCATCAGTCGACAAACCTGAAAGCTCTTCCAGCTCAGATAGAGCATCGAAACCAAGCGGCTCATCTTCAGACTCTTTGTCTGATTCACTGTCCAGCATCTCGTCGAGCAGGTCGGTAAAGTTGCTTAAATCAACGTCGTCCCCTTCAAGTTGCTCATCAAGCAAATCCAGATTAGGGATATCAAGTGACGGTTGTTCTGTTGCTGGTGCACTCTGGGGTTGATCAGATAGCGCGGATTCATCTTCGTTTTCTAGTGGCTGATCAAACTGAGCCAAAATATTTTCGATGTCATCATCAGACGCTAAGCCGCTATTTAGGCTTGAGCTAATCTCATCATCGTTATCAAGGCTAAATGGGTCATTACCTTGTTCATTTTGCGCCGCAACTTGAGCAAAGATATCGTCAATATCATCATTGGCTGTCGGTGCTGCTGGCTCAGGATTTTGTTGTTCAGAGATTAAGGCATCGATATCAAAATCATCGGTGCTTAAATCGGTTGAAGCTGAACTACCCTGCTGCTCTGAGATAAGAGCATCAATGTCGAAGTCATCGGTCGCTGACGTGCCAATAGCTGGAGTCGCATCGTTTTGTTCTTCAGATATCAAGGCATCGATATCAAAGCTGTCATCGTCTTCGTCATCAAGCGCGAACAAATCATCCAATAACGATTGATCTAATTCGTTCGAACCTAGATCTTCCGTTGCTGATTCTTGAGCGAGTAGAGCTTCGATATCATCGGCAGACATTGGATTATCATCAGAAAGGTCGAAATCCCCTTCATCGGAATCCAGCGCGCTTTCAACCGTTTCGTCTAATGCACGCTCCATCTCTTCAAGGCCAAGAGCTTTCTCTTCGCCATTAACACTGATGCCATTGCTGCTGTCTAAATCAAGATCATCAAAATTCGTGTCTAAGTCGCCGTTTTCTCCGATGCTCGCAAATGGGTCATCGTCTTCACCATCTAGGTTGAAGTCTAAATCAGCGTCATCTAAGCCAGCAAAGATATCGTCTTCTTGGGCAAGCGCTTCATCGTCAAACAACTTGTTAGCATCATCCTCGGTACCAAACAATTCATCATCGAGAGACAGTTCGTTATCAAGGTCGTCCATTTCATCACCTAAGGTGATTGGCGCGACACTGCTTGGTTGCGGCTGAATAGGTTGTTCTTGAGTCGTTTGTTGCTGCTCATCGTTTTTAGAACGACGACCTAACAGCATTACAATGATCAGACCAAGCAACAAACCAGGAATAATCGCAAGTGCGGCAACGAGCCAACCATTAGATAACAGCTGATCCATGGCACTTGGCGCCATTTTTTCGATTTCAGCGTTCTTTCTTTTCTCTTCCGCGAGTAACTTCTCAACTTCGCTACGTATGCGGTCTTCATCACTGAGTTCGGTCTTTAGTCCATCTACTTCAGACTGAACATTCGATAGCATCAAACGAAGTTGGTGGTTTTTTTCTTCCAGAGATAACAGCTCAGTTTCAGAAAGCTCTAACTGTTTCTCAAGGTGGTTCATTTCCTTGGCACCCGTTAGCGGCTTGTTACTAACGATCTCTTTATTATCAATTATCGATTTATCGACAACCTTAGGTTCGCTAACCTTGGCTGTGGATTGTGTATTTTTAGGCGTTACGTCCGTTCGACTTGGTGCTTGGGTGTTTTTTGGTTTGGCGGCAACCGTTTTTGTTGTTGGCTTATCAAGCTTCGCGAGATGCGAGTTCATAATATTGATGGCTTGCTGCGTTGAACTTGCGCGAGTTTGTTCTAAAGAAGGCACACGTAAGTTGCTGGCAGGCAGCAGGCTATGGATATTCTGGTTTTCAAACGCTTGTGGATTTAAGCGATAAATTGCCAACAGGGTTTGCTGGACTGAAACGGAACTATCCGGGCGTAACTTTGAAGCAATAGACCATAGCGTTTCTGAGCCACGAGTTGGACCATAGAAACGAGAAGGCTCAGCGCTATTCGATTGCGCTCTTTGAAGAGGTTCTGAAAACGTAGGCGCTGATTGTATCTGACCATTAGGCCCTACAACTCGAATGGAATCTGCACGAACAACGGAAATCTGAGTCGCAATGATAAAGGCAAAAGGCATTAACCACGGCTTGAAAATTTGAAACATAAAAGGCTCAGCTAGGTGCTTAAATTCGGAAAAGTGATGATCTATTAAATATATCGGATAAATGACGTAAAACTATAGAGATGAAAACAAAAAATGTGTTGCAGCAACAATATTCGCAGCAATTTCACACAATTTGACTAACAATATTTTCAATCGATTAAAAAAGCCCCACTAAAGAGTGAGGCTTGATAATCAAAGCAATGAAGCTTAGAAGTAATCGCGAATCAAAACTTCAGCGATTTGAACTGCGTTGGTTGCTGCGCCTTTGCGTACGTTATCAGCTACTACCCACATGTTGACACCGCTGTGATGGCTGATGTCGTTACGAATACGACCAACCATTACGTGGTCTTTACCACCAGCATCACGAACCTGAGTTGGGAAGTCTAAAGCTTGGAAAACTTCAACGCCTTCCGTGTTCTCTAGAAGCTGAATAACTTGCTCTGCAGCGATTGGCGCGCGAGTTTCAACGTGTAGAGATTCAGCATGACCGTAGAACACAGGAACACGAACACAAGTCGGGTTCACCGTGATTGAAGAGTCAGCAAAGATCTTTTGAGTTTCCCAAACCATCTTCATTTCTTCACGTGTGTAACCGTTCTCTGTAAATTCATCGATTTGAGGAATACAGTTGAACGCGATCTGTTGTGAGAATGCTGACTTGTCAGCTGGCATGCCGTTAAGAAGCTTAGCCGTTTGACCTGCTAGCTCATCGATACCCGGCTTACCTGCACCAGACACAGATTGGTAAGTTGAAACGTTAATACGCTCAAGACCCACTTCATCGTGAATTGGCTTAAGTGCTACTACCATCTGGATAGTAGAACAGTTAGGGTTTGCGATGATGTTGCGGTTACGGAACTCAGCAATTGCTTCTGGGTTCACTTCTGGCACAACCAGAGGAACATCGTATTCATAACGGAAACGTGATGTGTTATCGATAACAACCACACCTTCGTCAGCCGCGATTGGAGCCCAACGTTCTGAAAGCTCGCTACCTGCAGAGAAAAACGCAATATGTACTTGAGACCAATCGAAGTCTTCTACGTTTTGTACTTGTATTGTTTTGCCGTTAAAACGGGAAGTTTTGCCTTCACTACGTTCACTTGCTAGTAAGTGCATTTCACCGACAGGGAATTTACGCTCTTTAAGTACTTCAAGAATGGTTTCACCAACCGCACCAGTCGCACCTAAAATAGCAATATTAAATTCTTGGCTCATTGTTTCTCTCTTTTATAAAGTTGGCTTTACCATAAAACCGAGTTTAGATAACGGCGTTAAATTACAAGATTCATCGCCCGTTAACTCGACTGCACTGTACTCTCTGCGGTCCCAATATTCTTTACGCATCTTGTCAAAAGAACCCGGCGTAGAGATATTGCGACGGAATAAGGCGTCGTCTTTGCGCACATCATAGATCAACTGAGTCAAATTGTGCAGTGTTGCTTCATCCCAAGCTCTATCTAATTTCATTTGAGGCACAGGTGCCGTCGGCAGAAGATCGCTTGCATAAGCACGTTGTTCAGTACCTAAGAACTCACAGTAGCTGTTGAAGATCATCGTAGTTCCGCGCGCTTTGCCCTCTAAACCGTAGCCCGCTACGTGAGGCGTTGCGAAAGCAAGCAGAGGAAGCAATTCCATGTCAACTTCAGGTTCAAACTCAAACACATCCAGAACCGCAGTAAAACCATCAGCTTTTTGCAAACGAGCTTTTAGCGCTTGGTTATCGACTACAGGACCACGAGCGGCATTAATCAGGATTTGTTCAGCACGAAAGTTGTTCAGCACTTTTTCGTTAATCATGTGGTGCGTTGGAAATTCACCCGTCTTGGTGATAGGCGTATGCAAAGTAATTACGTCAGATTGTTCTAACAACGTTTCAAGGTCGGTGAACTCACGAGTATCACCCTCTTGTTGTTTTAGAGGATCGTTCAGCAGTACTTTAATACCAATACCTTCAAGGCACTTTGCTAAGTAACTACCCACTTGACCAGCACCAACAATACCTACTGTTTTATCAAAAACAGAAAAGCCTTGTTGCTGAGCCAGCACCATCATCGCACTGAACGCATACTCAGCCACACCCACCTTGTTACAGCCAGGCGCTGCGGTGAAGAAAATACCACGCTCTTTCATCAATTCTTGGTCAACGTGATCCATACCAGCCGTTGCGGTTCCAACAAACTTAAGCTTGTTCGCTTTGCTGATCAGCGCTTCATTGACCTTAGTCACCGAGCGAATCATCAGAGCATCTACGTCAACAAGATCGTCAGCGGTTAGCGTTCGACCGGACTTCATTGTCACTTCACCTAGCTGGCTAAAAAGCGCTTCAGCATAAGGCATATTTTCATCGATTAAGATTTTCATTGGGAAGGTACTTTCGTTGGGGTCTATCGACCTTAAATGTGAATTGAAATGATTGTGCAAAATTCCACACACGGTGTCGAGTAGCAATTGGAATACATTATGAATAAAGGGCTGAATCACCTAACCTGCACAAACAAGAACAGAGCTAATCGTCGATACCCAAAATCAAAAGGCTAAAACGAAAAATGCCCGATTGAATAAACAATCGGGCAAACATCCAGAACAAAAGGATCCTATCTCGCTCTCCAGGAGACAGAGTCTTGCGTCTGTTCAACCAGTACTAACCAAAGTCACTACTGATCAAGCTCTGGAAACCTTTCAACTTCTAAACCTAGATCTAAAAAACAATGTTTAAAAACACGCTTAAAAACCTATGTTTAAAAAAGCTATGTTCTGATGGTCATGATTACTGGGTGACCTGTGCGTGTTGAATCTGCACTCACATCACCCATTAATGATTAACCTTTATTAATTTAACCTTGGCTTCAATTAGCCTTGGTATTTTTTGATTACTAGCGTTGCGTTCGTACCACCGAAACCAAAGCTGTTAGACATAACTGTCGTTAGCTCTTGTTCACGAGCTTCAGTTACGATGTCTAGGCCTGCGCCTGCTTCGTCTAGGTTTGCAACGTTAATGCTTGGTGCGATAAAGCCATTATCAAGCATTAGTGTTGAGTAAATTGCTTCGTGTACACCAGCTGCACCTAGAGCGTGACCTGTCATCGCTTTAGTTGCTGAGATTGCTGGGCTGTTGCCGCCAAAGACTTCTTGGATTGCGCCAAGTTCTTTAACGTCACCAACAGGAGTTGAAGTACCGTGAGTGTTCACGTAGTCAACGCCATCAACGTTTTGCATTGCCATCTTCATACAACGAACCGCGCCTTCACCAGAAGGAGCAACCATGTCGTAGCCATCTGAAGTTGCGCCGTAACCTACGATCTCACCGTAAATTTTTGCGCCACGAGCAACTGCGTGCTCAAGTTCTTCGATAACTAACATGCCGCCGCCACCAGAGATAACGAAACCATCACGGTCCGCATCGTAGGTACGAGAAGCAAGTTCTGGAGTGTCGTTGTACTTAGTAGAAAGTGCGCCCATTGCGTCGAACATCATAGTCAGAGACCAATCCAGTTCTTCACCGCCACCAGCGAATACAACGTCTTGTTTACCCAGTTGGATAAGCTCCATTGCGTGACCAATACAGTGTGCAGATGTCGCACATGCAGAACTCATAGAGTAGTTCACGCCACGGATTTTGAATGGTGTAGCAAGACAAGCAGAAACCGTAGAAGCCATTGTACGTGGAACCATGTATGGGCCAACGCGCTTAACGCCTTTTTCACGGATAATGTCTACAGCGTTAACTTGGTTTAGAGATGAAGCACCACCTGAACCCGCAACGATACCTGTGCGGTCATTAGATACTTGATCTTCTGTTAAACCAGAGTCAGTAATTGCTTGCTCCATTGAAAGATATGCGAATGCCGCTGCATCACCCATAAAGCGCATTTTTTTGCGATCGATATGGTCAGCAGGGTTCATTTTCAGGTTACCCCAAACTTGAGAGCGCAAGCCATTTTCCTTGAACTGCTCTGAAGCGGTAATACCTGATTTACCCTCTTTCAGTGATGCTAAAACTTCTTCGACGTTGTTACCGATACTTGAAACAATACCCATACCGGTGATTACGACTCGTTTCATGTGACATTCCTATAATTCTAAATTCAGCTAGATGATAACTAAGAAGCCTAACAAAAGTGGTCAGCTTTCCTAGAAATTCGTACAATCCCTACCAACATATCGCTTCAAATCACAAAATGATAGATTTTATGACTTCAATTACTAATGCAGAACTGGAATGGAATGAATCTGGCACGCCAGTTTCAGACCAATTTGACGACGTTTACTTCTCTAATGTTAACGGTTTAGAAGAAACTCGCTACGTCTTTTTAAAACAAAACCACCTTCCAGAGCGTTGGGTTGAACATCAACAACGCCGTTTTGTGATTGCTGAAACCGGTTTTGGTACGGGTTTAAACTTTCTCGCCGTCTGGCAATGGTTCGATGCTTTTCTTAAAGATAACCCACAAGCGATGACCAAAGAGTTACATTTCATCAGTTTTGAAAAATATCCTTTAAATAAAGATGATCTGATCAAAGCGCATCAGTCTTGGCCAGAATTAGCCCAGTATGCGACGCAACTCCAAGAACACTATCCGATTGCCCTGCCTGAATGTCACCGCATTGTGTTGGGCGATGGCGCGATCACTCTCGATTTATGGTTTGGTGATATTAAAGATTGTATGCCAAACGTGCCTACTCCGCAGGAAGGTTTGGTTGACGCTTGGTTCTTAGATGGCTTTGCGCCAAGTAAGAACCCAGAAATGTGGAATCAAAACCTCTTCAACGGCATGGCCAAACTGGCAAAACAAGATTGCAGCTGTGCAACGTTTACCGCCGCTGGTTTTGTTCGCCGTGGTTTAATCGAAGCTGGCTTTGCGATGAAAAAAGTTAAAGGCTTTGGTACTAAGCGGGAAATGATTGCTGGCCGACTTGATGAGAAGCACGCTCATACCAACATCAAACCTTGGTATGGCTTAGCTCAACACAGTGATTCACAAGATATCGCCATTATCGGTGGTGGTGTTGCCAGCGCTGCGCTTGCAAAAACGTTAAGCCGACGCGGTAAAGACATCTCGCTTTATTGTGAACACCAACAAGCCGCTGGAAATGCCTCGGGCAACAACCAAGGTGCCATTTATCCGCTACTCAGTGAAGCGACATCCAATGTTTCAAGAATATTTGGCCCGGGCTTATTGTTTGCCCGCCAGTTTATTAATCAAGCTGCACAATCAGTGAACTTTGATCACAGCTGGTGTGGCGTGAACATCTTGATGTGGGATGAAGGTTCAACCAAAAAGCTCAACCGTATGTTGAAAGGCAATTTCCACACAGACTTGATTCAGCGCTTAACGCCTGAACAAGCGAACGGCACGATTGGCTTACCTGTCGATAAAGAAAGTGTTTATTTTCCGTTGGGTGGTTGGTTAAGTCCCTTGCAACTGACACAAGGTTTGATTGGCAAGTTGGAAGAGACCAACCAAGTGAGCGCGCACTATCAACATCAAGTGACGCAACTTGAATGGCTCGAATCTGAACAGCAATGGCAGCTGACAATACAAACACCAAAAGGTGAAATTCAAACCAAGCACGATCAAGTGGTTGTCGCGAATGGACACAAGTTCACCCAATTTGAACAAACTCGCCCCGTACCTCTGACGCCAGTTAAAGGGCAAGTGAGTCATATCCCGACCACAGAAAATCTCAGCCAGCTAAAAACTGTATTGTGTTTTGATGGTTACTTAACGCCACAAAATCCAAATAACGGCCACCACTGTATTGGCGCAAATTACGATAAAACCAATATAGACCAAGAGTTTGATATTGAGATTCAACAACATAATGGCGAGCGCTTATGCGGGTCGCTACCAGAACAAGAGTGGGCCAAAGATGTCAATACCAGTGGTAACTTAGCACGCCAAGGTATCCGCAGCGTGAGTCGAGATCACCTACCATTCGTCGGTAATGTTGGCGATTTTGAATCCATCAAAGAGCAATATCAGAATCTGCACAACTTTAATCCTCAGCGTGATGCTATCGACGGTATCGAACCTGTTACCAGCTATCCGAACTTGTTCTGCTTTATCGGTTTAGGTTCGCGTGGTTTGAGCTCTACTCCTCTTTTAGCAGAAGTCTTAGCATCACAAATTTGTGGCGATCCTCTACCTCTTCCGGTTGATGTGCTCGAAGCCATTCATCCAAGTCGAATGTGGATTAGAAGATTACGCAAAGGCAAAGCGTTAACAGAAGGTTGGGTTTCAACGAAACAAGCCAGTGCGGAATAGTCGATTCTAGGCTAGGTCTAAATATTCAAATAAGTATTAAGCCGTGTTGGTCTTACGAGCTGATTTTTGCAGCGAAAGGCCAACATGACCTAGTACGACCCAAACAAAAAATCCCGAGCATTTCTCAATGCTCGGGCTTTGTTTTTCTAATCTTGTCTACGTCGCTGCTTCTTATTCTAGAGCAGTACGTTACTTTGCAGCGGCTCGTGACTTTACATCAGCTTGCTACTTTGCAGCTATTTGCTTTACTTTCCGCTTTTATAGCTTAGCAATCGCGTCTTTAATTTGAGCGGCAATCTCTTCGTTGCTGATTGAACCCGACTCAAAATCAAAGTTATCGTAGAAGCTAGGCACTGACAACGATGCTTTAACGTTACCACCAAAGTACGGAGCCGAACCTGTCGCTGCGCCAAGTACTGTTTGTGCGCCACCTGGGCCTGGTGATGTCGCTAGGTAAACCGCAGGCTTCTCACCAAACACTGAACGTTCAATACGTGTCGCCCAATCAAATAGGTTTTTATACGCTGCTGGATAGTGACCGTTGTGCTCAGCGAAAGAGATAACAAATGCGTCCGCTTCTGCTAGGTCACGCAAGAATGCTTGAGCGCCTTCCGCTTGGCCAATCTCTTTTTCAGTGTCTTCACTGAACATAGGAACGTTGTAATCGTTGATGTTTAGAACTTTAACTTCAGCACCTTCAATCAAGTTAGCTGCGTAAGTTGCTAGAGTTTTGTTGATAGAGGTAGAGCTGGTGCTTGCGCCGAATGCGATAACTTTCATGATGTGACCTTTTCTGTAATTCCGTTAAGTGGGATTAGAATAACGTAGTCAGAAAATGGAACCATCACAAGAAATGAACGGACTCATTCAAAAAATTCGAACGAGTCTCAAATAATACCAATCACAGTAAGTAAATGTTCAAAAATAGCGCAGGAAAAAGGCTTGAGAGCAAGGCAAAATTTTCGATAAGTAGTTATTCTACAATCAAAAATTCTAACGCTGTTATCGAGACTTTTAACCAGCTAGGTTGACCGGTTATTTACTACGATTGGTATAAATATTCGCTCAGCAAAATGGAAAGAAAGGGACTGAGCGGCTAACGATAAATGGCGAGCAGTTACGCTTGGTTTTGCAGCTCAACCCAAAGATCATTAACGATCGTGCGATCGGCTGGCGTCAATTCAGAACGCGCGTCTTCTAGGCTCTTCTCAATACGCAATTTAACTTCTGCTACGTCTTCAATGCCGTCTTCTTCACATGAAGCTACTGAAAGAGAAATATGACCACGTAAGTAACCACCAGCAAACAGTTCATCATCTGATGCGTTTTCAATGCGAGCATCAATTACTTCAAGTAGTTTTTCTTCAAATTCGATAATCATAATATTCTCTTATTTCACAATAAATTGGCTAGCACATAAAGGTTCTACATCGTAGAAGCTGCGCAATGCTTCAGAGAGCATTTTCACGCGAGGCGGCAAGCCAACTTCAAAGATACCCATGACTTCGCTGTGTACTTTATTCATAAAGGCCAAACGATCTGGCTCAAAATCGCCGTGTAGATTGTCACAGCTGACATTAAAAGGAAAGCCTGCGCTCGTCGCAATGATCCATTCATACGCTTGCGGACGGATTTCGACTTTTTCAAACTCGGCTTGAACCGACTCAGTACGGCCATCTGGCTCATACCAATAGCCAAAGTCTTCCAATAAACGACGTTCAGGGCCAGCAACGCACCAGTGCGCAATTTCGTGCAGCGCAGAAGCGTAAAAGCCACGTGCGAAGACAATTCTGTGGTGTGGGGTATCATCATCGGCAGGCAGGTAAATAGGCTCATCCGCGCCTAGCTCTAATTTAGTATTAAAGCTGCCATAAAAAGTCTGACTAAAAATATCGATAATGTCTGAATATTGGTGCGTCATAAAGCTTGCTTGAAATGAAATAAACAGGCGTATTTTGCTTTGTTTTATCGGCTTGGTAAAGCCCCTATCAGGCGTAATGTTAACGGCGCCAGTGCTCTTCACCATTACAAAGCGATCTCTCTCTACGATAGATAACCTCAAGTTACTCCAATTGATTACTTCAGCTAATCTGAAACCTCGATTCACGGTACAAATATTCATTCGTCAAAGGCTGTTTTTACTACTACACTCGCGCTTCATTTTTATATCCCCAAGGCCTATAACACTCAAATTTATAGACCTAAATTATAGAGCTACAGCAATGCTACTAAGTGTTTTGTATATCATAGGCATCACGGCAGAAGCCATGACCGGCGCTCTCAGTGCTGGCAAACAAAAAATGGATTGGTTTGGTGTAATGCTGGTTGCGAGCGCAACAGCAATCGGCGGCGGTACAGTACGAGATATCCTACTCGGCCATTACCCTTTAGGCTGGGTTGAAAACCCAGAGTACCTTGCGATCACTTGTGTGGCCGGAGTCATCACGACCGGACTTGCTAAATGGGTAATCAAGCTCAAAGGGCTATTCATTCGTTTAGATGCACTAGGGCTTATCGTATTCAGTATCATTGGTACGAAAGTAGCGATGACCATGGGTCTACATCCAATGATCTGTATGGTGTCTGCATTGGTCACTGGCGTGTTTGGTGGCCTGCTGCGCGATCTTATCTGTCGTCAAACGCCACTGGTTTTGCATGAAGAGTTATACGCATCTGTCGCCCTTGTCGCTTCAGGCTTGTACTTAGGCCTTCTTGAGCTCGGTATCAACGATGTGACAGCGACAATCGTGACATTGGTTGTAGGCTACTTACTGCGTATGGCTGCCGTAAGATTCAAATGGCGCTTGCCTTCGTTTCAACTTGATCCGGAAAGCTCTGTGCATTAGATATTCTCAATGACGCAGAATATAAAAAGGGTTGCTTCATTACGAAGCAACCCTTTTTTGTTTCTATCAAATCAGTTTCAATTCTGTTCTGAATAAAACGAAGCAGAACTAGATTTTTGGCGTTTCTGTTGTCACACCAAAGTTTTGACCACGATGGCGTAGCAAGTGATCAAGCAAGACAATCGCCAACATAGCTTCTGCGATAGGCACGGCACGAATACCAACACATGGATCGTGACGACCTTTAGTGATTAACTGTGTTGCTTCACCGTCTTTAGTGATGGTGTCACCAGGTACAGTAATGCTTGATGTTGGCTTAAGTGCAATACTTGCCACAATATCTTGACCAGTAGAAATACCCCCTAAGATACCGCCAGCGTGGTTGCTGCTAAAACCTTCAGGAGTTAATGGATCACGGTGTTCACTACCGCGCTGATTAACTACATCGAAGCCATCACCAATCTCAACACCTTTCACCGCATTGATGCTCATTAGAGCGTGCGCGATATCTGCATCTAGACGATCAAAGATCGGCTCACCAAGGCCTACAGGCACTTTAGTCGCAACTACTTGAATCTTCGCACCGATCGAGTTGCCTTCTTTTAGCAAGTCGCGTATCAGTTGGTCAAATTCCGGTACTTTGTCGGCATCAGGACAGAAAAAAGCGTTGTTTTCGATCTCGTTCCAATCCACTTTATCAATTGAGATATCACCCATTTGAGAAAGGTAAGCTTGGATTTCAACACCAAATTCTTGTTTCAGGTATTTCTTCGCAATCGCACCTGCCGCAACACGCATTGCAGTTTCACGAGCAGAAGAGCGACCGCCACCTCGGTAATCACGCACACCGTACTTTTGATGGTAGGTATAATCAGCATGCCCAGGGCGGAACTTGTCTTTAATTTCGGAATAGTCTTTAGAGCGTTGGTCTGTATTTTCAATCAATAGACCAATAGAAGTACCCGTAGTTTGGCCTTCAAATACACCGGATAAAATCTTTACTTCATCCGCTTCACGGCGAGCCGTTGTATAACGAGAAGTACCTGGGCGACGACGATCCAAATCTCTTTGAAGGTCTGCTTCGGTAATTTCTAATCCTGGTGGGCACCCATCTACGATACATCCTAGTGCGATACCGTGACTTTCTCCGAACGTAGTCACGCGGAAATGTTGTCCGATACTGTTTCCTGCCATTACTTCCTCTAAATCAGCCATCAATCAGAAGGTTTGATTCCTAAACCAACCAGCTAATAGCTTTACTTGTCTATTCTTCGTGAATTCATAGTGGCTTTATTACCAAATGATGTAAACCCCAAAAAACGAACAATTTTAACTTTCTATTACATGAGCCGAATGAAATGAATAACGAAGGAAATGAGTAGCGCATAATGAGTAGTGTTTTTAGTATGCCCGAAAGGCAAAAATCAGCACATTTGCCCTTTCCGGTTTATCGCCTTTAAACAAAGTCAGTCATTTTTCCCTCGTAACAAGGCCAGTTAACAAAGGTTAATGAACTCGGTTTAAATACTCTCTATGTTGTAGCCAAAAATAATAAGGAGAAAAGTGATGATCGAGTGGAGAGTTAAAAAATTTGCGGATCTGTCTGTTCAAGAGCTCTATGATTTCTTGCAACAAAGAGTCGACATTTTTATCGTCGATATGAACACACCATATAGTGACCTAGACGGCAAGGATAATCACCCAGAGACTTATCACGTCATGGGCTATGAGAACGAACGCCTTGTCGCTTATAGCCGAATTATGGCTCAAAAGCTGGGATACCCAGTTGATGTTCTTCCTCTACTGGATTCTGATGCGAATGATGTGTGTATCGGGAGAGTGATCGTAACAAAGGATTATCGAGGCAAACAGATTGGTAACCAACTGATGCAAGTGAGCTTTGATGCAACCCGCAAAGTGTACCCTAACTGTTCAATTTTTATTTCGGCACAAGCACACCTTAAAGACTACTATGGTAAATTCGGCTTCGACGTTGTCACCGATAGTTACTTGGAAGATGGGTGCAGTATGCTAGGTCTTAGATATACCCCACAGCTCATGGCCGTTTAGCAAAAGCCGAAAGACAGAGACATCGAAATACAAAACATGGTATTGATAGATTAAGTCGTTCTGAAATGCAAAAAACCCGACAACTCAGAGAGTTATCGGGTTTCTTTAAATAGTGGTACGCCCTGAAGGATTCGAACCTTCGACCACCTCCTTAGAAGGGAGGTGCTCTATCCAGCTGAGCTAAGGGCGCGCTACAGGAAAGGATTATACGAATTCGAATCAGTAAAGCAACGGCTTTATGTAACATTCTGATCCAAGTGAGTAAAAAAAGGGCAATGAGATTATAAGTGTTGGAAAATAGACCAAAGCAAACGTTTGCTTGATGGTAATCAAAAAGATTTTCTGGAATAATGCGCCCAAAACATCAGCCACTAACTTGAATATCAATACTAAGGAAATTCATGACTGCTCAAAATATTGATGGAAAGCTAATTTCTCAAACCGTTCGCTCTGAAGTTGCGGCACGTGTAAAGGCTCGTACTGAAGCTGGATTACGCGCTCCGGGCCTAGCGGTAGTTTTAGTGGGTGAAGACCCTGCCTCTCAAGTTTACGTTGGAAGTAAGCGTAAAGCGTGTCAAGAAGTAGGCTTCGTTTCAAAGTCTTTTGATTTACCAGCAACCGCGACCGAAAATGATCTGCTAACGCTAGTCGACCAATTAAATGAAGACCCTGAGATTGATGGCATCCTAGTTCAACTGCCTTTACCTGCAGGTATTGATACTACTCACGTTCTTGAGCGTATCACGCCAGAGAAAGACGTTGATGGCTTCCACCCATACAACGTAGGCCGTTTGGCTCAACGTATGCCTAAGCTACGCTCTTGTACGCCTAAAGGCATCATCACATTGCTTGACCGTTACAACATCGACTTACGTGGTAAGCACGCGGTTGTTGTTGGCGCATCAAACATCGTAGGTCGCCCAATGACTCTAGAGCTTCTTCTAGCAGGTTGCACAACGACCACATGTCACCGCTTCACCAAAGACCTTGAAGGTCATGTACGTCAAGCAGATGTTGTTGTGGTAGCAGTTGGTAAGCCTAACTTCATTCCTGGCGCTTGGATTAAGAAAGGCGCTGTTGTGGTCGATGTAGGTATCAACCGTTTGGAATCTGGCAAACTCGTTGGCGACGTTGAATACGATGTCGCAAAAGAGAGCGCAAGCTTCATCACACCAGTTCCAGGTGGTGTTGGTCCAATGACAGTGGCAAGCCTAATTGAGAACACAATGATTGCTTGTGAGCAGTTTCACTCGAAATAGCCCGCAAACGACAGTCTCGGTAGCAATACCTCTGGCATGAATTGACTGTTACTAAAATAGAATTAGAAAGCCGCAGCGTGAAAACGTTGCGGCTTTTTTGATACTGAGCAATTCGTTTTTGATACAAAACTAATCGCTTTTGATAGAGAGCACTCGCTACTTATCTGAAGTATCAATTCTTTCAGTTTGATCCGAAGGCGGCAATAAACTAATGATCGCACACTCAGTTGAGATGAGTTTTTCCAAATCAGAACCTTGCGTCACTAAACGGAAATCACCGCCAGTAATTACCCCAAGAGGAATGGCTTTAGGGTACAGAGCGTTAAACTCATTAAGGTCAAACGCTTCGGTCAAACCCGTGCTCTTAATTTGGCTGCCTTGAGCCATCAAGGAGTTAAGCTTGGAGTAGGTAATTCCTTCCGAAAACAAACTTCTGTTGCCATCTCGGCTCACTGAATGCCTTTCATGTTTAGCTTCTGTCGATTCAAGCTCGAACACCTTGTTTTCACCAAACTCATCTTGATAATGCATGCTGACTAATGGATTGGTTTGACGATAAGGCGAGACGATCATCGCACGCCCTATCCCGTCCAATTCCAAATTATTTTCCGCGTGGCTTGAGGCTGGGTTACCAAAATAGACATTCAGGTTATCCATACGCGCCAAACGAATGCTTTCCCAGTTGGTATCGGCTAGCACACTGTTGATGTTGTGTGTCGCCAGCACCTTGGCAAACTGTCTAGCAAAATGAGTCGCGCCGAAGAAGATAACCCCTTGCGCTTTCTCTTGCGTCACACCCAACCTTCTTGCCCACCAACTTGCGGTAAGGCTCTGAATCACAACCGTACCGATGATGACCAAGAACACCATTGGCACCAGTAGATCAGCCCCTTCAATCAATTGCTTCTCTTGAAGCTTGATAGCAAACAGGGAAGAAACTGCGGCAGCGACGATCCCGCGAGGTGCCATCCAACTCAAAAACCATTTATCCGCTGAGGTAAGATCCGTGCCGATCCCGCTGATCCACACACTCAGAGGACGAGCCACCAGCATGACGACCGCTAATAAGCCAATTCCGCCCCAACCTATCGAGAGGAAAGTCCCTGAATCGAGTCGACTCGCCAGTAAGATAAACAAGGCGGAAATGAGTAACACAGTTAAGGTCTCTTTGAACTCAATAATATCTTCAAGATCCAAGCCTTTCACGTTGGCGAGCCAGATCCCCATGATGGTCACTGTTAATAAACCGGATTCTTCACTCAGGTCATTGGAAAAAGAGAACGCCGCCAGCATTAACGTGAGAACAGCCACGTTACGCAAATAGTGCGGAACCCAATGCCCTTTCAGCATTTTGGCAATCAAATAGCCACCGATGATCCCTAAGCCTAAACCAATGGCTAAAGTCAGACCCAAGGCCGACAAAACATGGCTTGTAGGATCGGCTGAAGAGACAATGTATTCGTAAACGAGAACAGCAAACAGAGCGCCAATCGGGTCAATCACTATCCCCTCCCAGCGTAAGATGCTGCCTAACGAAGATTTGGGCTGAATGCTGCGCAGCATGGGAACAATAACGGTTGGTCCCGTCACCACCACCAAGGCAGCAAACAGCGCGGCTAATGGCCAACTGAAATCCACAAAGTAATAAGCACCAACGACAATGCACGCCCATGTAATCAACATGCCGAAACTCACGAGGTGCGTCACCATGCGACCATGACCTCTGATTTCCTTGAAATTCAAGGTCAAGGCACCTTCAAACAGAATGATGGCGACACCTAATGAAATCAGCGGGAATAACACATCACCAAAAATGGCATCGGGATTGAGGATGTTGAGACCGGGACCTAGAAGCAGGCCGACAATAAGAAGAGGAAGAATAGCAGGAAGACGTAAGCGCCAACCTAACAATTGACACGTTAAAGACAGCAGCCCAATTAACGCCAAGGATGAAGTAATCGACAAATCCATTTGTGCCCCTAAAAGGTTTGCACCACACCCTGTGGTACAAACTTATTAACTGAATAAGAAAAACTACGTCATTACACTATAGGATCTCTTTATCACACTAACCGAATATTATTGTGATTAATCAGTCACTTTACTAATGGGCAGCACAGTATTAAAGATCTAACTGGGTACTTAGAACCCAGCTAGAAAACACTTATCAATTAACGAGGAGGGGCTTAAAGAGAAAGCACCACGCCAGCAATCGCTGCGCTCATTAAGTTGGCAAGTACACCCGCACAAATCGCTTTAAAGCCGTATTGTGAGATGAAAGAACGACGCTCTGGAACTAAGCTACCCAGACCACCAATCAGAATGGCCATTGTAGAGATGTTGGCAAAACCACATAGTGCAAAAGTAACGATCGCTTTTGAGTGCTCACTCAGTGCGTCTTTTACGTCCATTAACTGGATAAAAGCCACAAACTCGTTCACAACGATCTTGTTACCGATCAGCGAGCCTGCAACAACAGCCTCAGACCATGGCACACCGATCAGCCATGCAACGGGTGCGAACACATAACCTAGGATAAGTTCGAAGCTTAGGTTTACGCCAAACCAACCACCAACAATACCTAACAAGCCATTCAGCATGGCAATCACACTGATAAAGGCCAGAAGTGTCGCACCCACAGCAACGGCAATACGCAGTCCAGACATAGCCCCATCTGCCATTGCCTCGACTACGTTTGTTGCTCGTGGAATTTCAACATCAGACTCAATATTTTCTTGAGCCTCATCTGCGTTACCTGGTACCAAAATCTTGGCCATCAATAGACCAGCAGGAGCAGACATGAATGCCGCAGCGATCAGGTAGTTCAAATCAACACCAAGCGATGCATAACCCACCAGCGTACCGCCAGCCACAGACGCTAAGCCACACACCATTACGGCAAACAGTTGTGAATCCGTCATGTGCTTCAAGTAAGGCTTAACCACCAATGGCGCTTCGATCATACCAACAAAGATGTTCGCGGTTGCAGACAGTGATTCCGCACGACCTGTACCTAAGAACTTTTGCAAAGCACCGCCGATAAGGTTGATCACCTTTGGCATAAAGCCGATGTGGTACAAACCTGAAATCAATGCAGAGAAAAAGATAATGATGCCAAGAACGTTAATAGCGAAGACAAATCCGTTATTCGTGAGGCCACCAAATAGGAAGTTAATCCCCTCTTGACCGTAGTTGATCAAGCTAGACACCGCACCAGTAGCTGCATTCAGCGCTTCTTTACCCATTGGCACATAAAGAACCAATAGCGCGAATGAGATTTGCAGCAAGAAAGCCAAAGAGACGGTTCTTAGCGGGATATTTTTTCTGTCCGTAGATAGTAACCAAGCGGCTACTAAAATAGTGATAATTCCAAGTAGGGAAGCCATATGCGTCAACCTAAAAGTTGTAGGTAGGAAAGGCGACGCATTGTATAGAGGAAATCGTTTGCGGCAAGGTGCGGTTGTTAATGTGATGTTGGGATTATCACTGCCTCACCTATGATTATATTAAAGCATTGAATTTTAATGATTTAACTTGCTCAAAAAGCATACTTTTTCCATATGGAAATTATATTTATAGATTAGGAAACAGTTAACGATGCAGCTCGACGCAGGTTTTGAGGTTTTCATCCCAATAAGTCGGCGAACCGATATGATCTTTAATGAACTCAATCACTGCAGAAAGCTTCTTCGGCATGTTCTTTCTACTCGGATATACAGCGTAAAATGGCATCAACTGGCTCGCTCGCCATTCAGGAAGCACTTGGATGAGCTTGCCTGTCCTAAACTCTTCTTTGACTAAGTAAGTCGCCAGATAAGCAACGCCCCACCCTGACACAGCCGCGTCTCGTACCGCTTCAGCTAAATCCACCGAATAATCGCCTGCCACTTTAACACTGAGGTTTTCTTGGCCGTTATCAAATGCCCACGATGTGTAGTCCCGTTCACGACTACGATAGATAAGGCAGTTATGGTCAATCAGATCAGATGGCACATGAGGAGTCCCTGCCTTAATCAGATAATCCGGGGATGCCGCCACCACAAACTGACTATCAGCTAAGCGCTGCGCAATATAACCTTCAGGCAAATCTTCATTATTGGTGATCCAGAGATCCAGTCGCTCTTCAATCATATCCACTTTGTAGTCGAACAAGTGAACCTCGATTCTCAATTGAGGATACAGCTGTCTAAGCTGATCAATCGCAGGAATGATATGCAGCGTGCCAAATGACTGTGACAAGCCCACTCGCAATATCCCAGAGATATCATCTCGTTGGCTGTCCATATCCATTTGAGCCGCTTTCACCGTGTTGAACAGCTGCTCACAGTGCTGATAGAACACTTCCCCTGCTTCGGTTAGTGTCAGGCTGCGTGTGGTTCTTTGCACCAGCTTGATACCTATCGAGTCTTCGAGCAAAGCAACTTGCTTACTGATGTGAGACACCGACACATTCAAACTTTTTGCTGCACTGGTAAAGCCTTCATGCTTGATTAACGCATGGAATATCACCATCTGTGCGGCTCTATCTGTTAGCACAAGACCACCTTTTAAAATCTCTGAAATATAAAAGAAAAAGGACTCCGAAGAGTCCTTTAGTTCGTTCTGCCTATGGTAGGCCAAATGCTATTCAAAGCGACTAGGTCGATTAATCAAACTTAATTCTGTCTGCTAAGTGGCTGACCGCCAACGCAAAGTAGTAAGAACGATTCCACTTCATTAACACATTGTAGTTGCTGTAAATGAGGTACGAACGACCTGTTTCATCGTCTGGCATAATTAGCCAAGCTTTAATATCTTCATCAAGCGTTGGTAATGGGCGATCGTCAAAGCGCTTAATACCGAGTTCAGACCACTCTTTTAAGTATTTCGCTTTATCTTCACCTCGGCCTTGCATCTCGATAGACACGGTTGCCGGAACATGAACCTGACGACCCCACGTATATTTGTCATCCCAACCTGATTGGCTGAGATAATTAGCCGCCGAAGCAAATACATCTTCTTCAGTGCCCCAAATATCTTTCTTACCATCACCGTTACCGTCAGCGGCATAAGCTAAGAATGAACTTGGCATAAACTGAGGCTGCCCCATCGCGCCAGCCCAAGAGCCTTTCATCTCTTTGGGTGCAATATGGCCTTGATCAAGAATCGTTAACGCTGCCATCGCTTCGCTGCGGAACAACGCTTCTCTGCGTCCTTCGTAAGCCATTGTGGTCAAAGCGTCGATAACACTGTAATTACCCGTGAATTTACCAAAATTACTTTCTACGCCCCATAGAGCGACAATGAACCTTGGTTGAACACCGTACTCGTCACCAATACGCTTTAACGCTGTGTAGTGTTTCTTATAGAGCGATCTTGCCTGTTTAACTTTCCAATCTGGAACCGCACGTGGAATGTATTCATCCAGAGTCAGTTTCTTCTCAGGTTGGTTCTTATCTGCTTTGACAGCTCTCGGCTTAAACGTCACACCATCAAAGGCTTCTTCAATGATCGCTTCAGAAATGCCTTGCTCACGGCCTTGCTGCTTTAGCTTTTCTACATATTGTTCAAAGCTAAGCTCTTCAGCCTGTACTGAACCGATAGTCAGGCTATTACCCAATAGCAATGCTGACACGGCTAATATGGTTTTAGAAAATTTACTCAACGATCATTCCTCCTTGAATTAGGTGGCTATCACTCTTCGTCTTGAACATTCTGCTGAGCTTTACGCTCTTTATGCAGTTCAAGTTCGTTAACCGGCGGAGGCGGAACCTGCAAAAAGAAACCATCGTTTTTTAGTGACTCTTTCACTTTTTCGATGCTGACTTGGGCAAGCGTGCGGCCTTCCATTTTAATTACCATTACAAAGCTAGGTTTACCAAACATTTGCATCAGTGCGTCAGGGACTTGTGAGAAATCATCCTTTTTCGGGATATAAAGGTATGTCCCTTCTTTTTTTGAGCTTTTATATATAGAACACAGCATGACAGACCTTTTTTAAATGTTTATGGCTACAAAACTCTCACTTGTGAGTTCAATAGTTTATGTTGATGAAATATTGGGGACAAAACGTTTATTTGACAACAAGATTACTTGCTGTGCTTGGTTTGGGAATATAACATGATAAACCTAGTTTCAGGCAATGCCCTTTATCTTTAAGATGAAAGAAATTGTACCTATCCGCAATTGAGGTCCTGTAGTTTTTCGATGTCTAGTAACCCAGATCTAAAAGGTAGCAGTTTCACGCTATCTGTTTTGCACTTATCCGATGATCAAGTCGAAAATGCAGTGTCTTTTCTCCAAGAGAAGGTAGACCAAGCACCTACTTTTTTTGCCGCAGCGCCTGTTGTTATCAACATAAGTAAAGTCGCTGGCGATATTGATTTCGTCCAGCTCAAAAATGGCATATCTCAAGCGGGTATGATCCCGGTTGGTGTGGCTGGTTGCGCAGATAAGCGCATGCAAAATTTAGCCAGAGATGCAGGTTTTGCCGTCATGACAGCGAGCAAATCTCCTTCTCAAGCACCGGCGAAGATGGCTCCGATAAAAGTGGTGAGAACCCCGATACGTTCTGGTCAGCAGGTGTATGCGAAAGATGGCGATCTATTGATCCTCAGTCATGTGAGCGCTGGCGCAGAAGTAATTGCCGACGGCAGTATCCATATTCATGGTACTTTACGTGGCCGTGCGATTGCAGGCGCAAGTGGTCAAACTGAAGCAAAAATAATTTGTAATGATTTACAAGCCGAGCTGGTTTCCATTGCAGGAAATTACTGGCTCAGCGATCAAATTGAAAGCGAGTACTGGCAGAAGAAAACCATGTTCAGTATGGCAAACGATGTATTACACGTTGATGTCCTCGCAATATAAGAGAAATAAAAGGAAAACAGAATGGCACGCATTATCGTTGTAACGTCGGGTAAAGGCGGGGTAGGCAAAACGACCTCCAGTGCAGCTATTGCCTCGGGTCTGGCTTTAAAAGGGAAGAAAACCGCAGTTATCGACTTTGATATTGGTCTGCGTAACCTAGATTTAATCATGGGTTGTGAGCGTCGTGTTGTGTACGACTTCGTTAATGTTATCAATGGTGAAGCGACCCTGAACCAAGCGATGATCAAAGACAAGCGTACAGAGAACCTGTTCATTCTTCCTGCTTCTCAAACTCGTGATAAAGACGCACTAACAAAAGATGGCGTTCGTCGTGTGTTCGATGAATTGGATGAAATGGGCTTTGATTTCATCATCTGTGATTCTCCTGCGGGTATCGAACAAGGTGCTCTAATGGCGCTTTACTTTGCTGATGAAGCGATTGTAACCACCAACCCTGAAGTCTCTTCTGTACGCGATTCAGACCGTATTCTAGGTATTCTTGACTCTAAATCTCGTCGTTCAGAAGACGGATTAGAGCCAGTGAAAACGCACCTTCTACTGACTCGCTACAACCCAGCACGTGTAACTCAAGGTGAGATGCTAAGTGTTGAAGACGTTGAAGAAATTCTACACATCTCTCTGCTGGGTGTAATTCCAGAGAGCCAAGCAGTACTGAATGCCTCAAACAAGGGGGTTCCCGTTATCTTTGACGAAGCAACCGACGCAGGTATGGCTTACAATGATACTGTAGAGCGACTACTGGGTAGCCAAGTGGACTTCCGTTTCTTAACGGAACAGAAGAAAGGCATCTTCAAAAGACTGTTCGGGGGCTAATACGCAATGTCATTACTAGAGTTTTTCAGACCACAAAAAAAGACAACCGCAAACCTAGCCAAAGAGCGTTTGCAGATCATTGTTGCTGAGCGACGCAGCCATGACGACCCTGCACCGTCATACTTGCCGCAACTGAAAGAAGACATCTTGAAGTGTATTGCGAAGTATGTGGAAGTCGATCCATCAATGGTTGATCTGACTTTCGAACACAAAGATGACGACATCTCCGTATTAGAGCTGAACGTTAAGCTTCCAGAAGAAGACAAGTAACACCGACCTCACCGACTACCAGTGATTGATTCACGGCTACTCAACTATCGAATAGCCGTGAGCTTTACCTCCTACCTCTTACAGCTCCCTCTTCGCTGAATTGATAACCCTCGGTTATCGGGCATATAAACAACAATCATTTCTCTCATCAATGTTTCATTTGTATTCTCTTCCTGTACTCACAGTCCAGATAGGAATTAATTTATGTCACTCCTTAACAATAAACTCAAAGCCATGCTCATCTCAGTGGCGCTTTTTATCACAGGATGTAGCTCACCTGCACTGGACGCTGAAAATGAGAATGCTGCTAGAAACAGAGGTGCTGTTGGTGGCGCTTTAGTAGGAGCAACACTTGGCGCGCTAACTGGCGATGCAAAGCTTGCTGCACAAGGCGCAGCTATAGGCGGAGTTACCGGTGGTGTAGCTGGTTCAATGAAAGACTTAGATGACTCCCGCCAAAGTGAGAACACTCAAGTACTGGCTGATGGAATGTCTCAAGACAATCGCAGCGACGCAGAAAAAAGAGTAGCGGAGTTAGAAGCTGAAATCCGAATTCGCGAATTAGAAAAGCAATTGGCAGACACCCAAGAGCAAGACAAGCAGACCACAGACCAAGACAGCTAATCAATGAAAAAATAGGGTAAGCCCGAATGAGCTTACCCTATTTGATATATCATCATGGAGTAGAGTAATTCTACTTATCTTTTATCGCTTTATTAAGCTTCTCGCCAACCACGTCTAGACGCCAACCTTGCATTACATCAGGTAGCTTCTCTGGGTTACGATCATACTTCCAAATCCAGCTTAACACTTGGTTAAGTTGCTTCTTCGACGCCAAAAACTCAGTTGCTAAACCACTGTGTTGCGATGCTGTTTTCACTTCATCTTTCAACACTTTGAATAGTTGCTTGTAACCTGGGTAGTCCATTAGACGTTCTACTGGCGCCGGGTATTCTTCTTCTGGCGTATGTTCAGCTAACTTTACAATTGAGCTGATCTTCGCACCATGGCGACGTACAGAGCGGTAATCAAACCCTTCCTGCTCCATATGCTTAGGGTCTTTCATTGCAAATCGAGCTACAGCCCATAAGTCTTGCTCTTTAAAGACAAAGTTCAGCGCTAAATCACGCTTAATCGCTTCTTTTAAACGCCAAGTAGCTAACGGTCTTAAAATAGCTAGCTGCTGAGGCTTAAGCTGCCACGCGCCTTTAATATCAAGGTAAGCGTTGTCTGGGTTTGCTTTACGGATGCGCTTAGCCACTTGTAAATCAGACTCTTGCTGAGCCGCTTCCCACCAGCCAGCTTCCATCACTTTTTCTAGAAGCTTGTTGTACATTGGCATCAAGTAGTGAACGTCTGCTGCTGCGTAGTCGAGTTGCTTTTGAGAAAGCGGACGAGCTAGCCAGTCAGTACGAGATTCACTCTTATCGAGGTCAACACCTACAAACTCAGAAACCAACGCTGCAAAGCCAGTTGAAAGACCATGACCTAAGAAGGCTGCCATGATCTGCGTGTCAACCATTGGTGTTGGCGTACAACCAAATGCATTCTGGAAAACTTCCAGATCTTCGCCACACGCATGCAACACTTTCAGTACTGAAGTGTCTTTTAACAACCCAACAAAAGGTGTCATTTCATCAAGAGCAATAGGATCAATCAGTGACAGCGTTTCACCATCAAATAACTGAATTAAGCCTAATTGAGGGTAATAGGTTCTTGTACGAACGAACTCTGTATCAAGCATAACAACATCGGCTTCACGTGCTTGTTGGCAAACTCGCTCAAGGTCTTTTACTTGGGTAATGATTTGATAATCCACAAAAACTCTCACTGATTTTACTTTGATCGCCGGATACAAAAATGCCGACATTAACTGTCGGCATTCTAACACCATTTTTCAGCGCTCGCTTAGATTAAGCGCCTGAATGGTTTCGGGTGCTAATTTCTCGCAAACCCGAGCATTACTCACTTGCGCGTTTGGCAAGCTCTGCGTCGTTTTCTTCACGAAGCACTCGGCGCAAGATTTTACCTACATTGGTTTTTGGTAGTTCCTCACGGAACTCAATCAATTTAGGGATCTTGTAGCCAGTTAAGTGTTCACGACAGTGCGCGATAATGTCTTCTTTGGTTAGGCTAGGGTCACGTTTCACAACGTAAATCTTAACTAACTCACCAGACACTTCATGAGGTTGGCCGATAGCCGCCACTTCTAACACTTTGCCATGCAGAGCCACTACATCTTCGATCTCGTTCGGGTAAACGTTAAAGCCAGACACAAGAATCATGTCTTTCTTACGGTCTACGATGTACAACAAGCCTTCGTCATCAAACTTAACGATATCACCAGTCGATAACCAACCATCTTGGTCGATCACTTCTTTGGTCGCTTCTGGACGTTGCCAGTAGCCTTGCATCACTTGAGGACCACGAACCTGCAATTCACCGACTTGGTCATTACCAACCACTTTACCTTCATCATCAACAATACGAACTTCTGTTGATGGAACTGGTAGACCGATTGCACCTGTGTAATCTTTCAGATCGTATGGGTTACCCGTTACCAAAGGAGCACATTCGGTTAAACCATAGCCTTCAAGTAGGTGAACACCTGTCGCTTTCTTCCATTGCTCAGCAACAGCGCGTTGAACAGCCATACCGCCGCCAACAGATAAACGCATGTTACTGAAGTCCAATTCGTGGAAATCTTCGTTATTCACTAGCGCATTGAACAAGGTGTTTACGCCAGTAATTGCGGTAAACGGAACCTTTTGTAGCTCTTTAATAAAGCCAGGAATGTCACGCGGGTTAGTAATCAGAAGGTTACGACCACCCATCTCAACAAACAGTAAGCAGTTCACAGTAAGGGCGAACACATGGTAAAGCGGCAATGCCGTTACCACCAATTCACGGCCTTCTTGCAGTAGCGGGCTATATGCCCCTTTCGCTTGAAGTACGTTCGCAATCATATTGCGGTGCGTTAGGATTGCGCCCTTCGCTACGCCCGTTGTACCTCCAGTGTACTGTAGGAATGCGATATCATCGCCAGCCATAAATGGCTTCACGTACTGTAGGCGACGGCCTTTGTGCAGCGCTTTTCTGAATGAGATAGCACCCGGTAGATCGTACTTAGGCACCATGCCTTTTACGTATTTCACTACGAAGTCGACAATCGTACCTTTTGCTCGTGGCAGCATTTGCCCCAAGCTGGTTAGCACAACGTGTTTAACCGGAGTTTTATCAACAACTTTCTCTAGTGTGCTCGCAAAATTAGAAACGATAACAATCGCCTTTGCGCCAGAATCATTCAGTTGGTGTTCAAGTTCACGAGGCGTATACAGTGGGTTGACGTTCACTGCAATCATACCTGCACGCAGCACACCAAAGAGTGCAATTGGGTATTGCAGCAGGTTTGGCATCATAAGCGCGACACGATCGCCTTTCTTCAGTTTTAGATCATTCTGCAAGTAAGCAGCAAAAGCACGACTGCGCTCTTCAAGCTTACGGAATGTCATGATAGACCCCATGTTCTCGAATGCTGGTTGGTCTGCGTACTTCTGTACCGACTGTTCGAACATTTCAATAAGAGATGGGTACTGATCTGGGTTGATCGTCTCTGGTACGTCACTTGGATAACGTGAAAGCCAAGGTTTGTCCACTATGTTACTCCTCGTTTATCAGCTGACGACTGCTTCGCCGCTTTTTATCATTGCGGTATTACAGCACAGCTTTAGTGCATGAGCACTAAAAGGCTCAAACACTTGTTTAAATTTTGTTAACTACACCAAGAATTAGCTCTGAAACTAGCTCTGGGCTCTCTAAATGGCAATGATGTCCGCCAGGAACAGTCTCTATATTCAGAGAACTATGGGCTGATTTGTAGCGATTATGCTGCAAATGTCGGAATCCATCATTTCCTAAAACTATTAATTGAGGGCATTCAATAGCCGCCATGATCGCTTCAGCATGCGCTTGTGACATTCGATATAACGAGTCACATTTTAGGTTAGGGTCGCATCGCCATTGCCAAGAGTTATCGAACTCGGCAATACCTTGATCATCAGTCGCTTGATCAAAAGCAGCTTGAGCAACAACAGCTCGATCAGCAGTACTTAGCTCAACGATTCCTCGTTCAACAATAGGAGCAATAAGTTCTGCTTTGATTTGATTGGCGTGAGCTCTCAGCTTAATAGCATCCTCAAGGCTTGCTAGAGGACGTGAAGGCTTTCTTCGCTGTCGAAGACGACTGAGTACCCCATCCCTCAAGCGAGAGACTGTTTCGTGGGGAGCTTCTGAAAGAGGTCCGTGACCTTCAATTTGAATTAATCCTGACACCTTTTCAGGAAAGGCGGCACTATAGCAACTTGCGATCAATGCACCAAGTGAATGTCCTACTAGTACCAGTCTGTTTGGTGATAATTTAGTCACCAACTGATGCAAATCATCAATATAGTCGTGAAACGGATAGTAACTGCCCGACTTATGCGATGAGAAGCCATGACCAAAGAGATCTATCGCAACCAGATGAGAGTTTGGTAAAAGTGCTTCTAGATTCGAGATAACAGAAGAGAAACTCGCGGAGTTATCTAACCACCCATGAATAAAAACGACCGTCGTAGCGGTCGTTTCTGGGTTACCAATCTGTTGTGTTGCAAGCGTCCCGCTCGCAAGGGAATATGACTTTTCAATCATCGAGAGTTTGTCGCCCTTAAATTGTTCTATTCATCGAGTTCACATAACCCGACTATTCCACGTCTTGAATCACACGTCCGTGCTTAGGCATTGTCTGAAAACTACGACAATGCAAGCTTCGGCAAGAGTAATAAGTAGGAGCAAAGTCGTTGATGACGACTCGTTCCGTGATCTGCCATAAGCGTTGATTGTAGACGTTCATCACTGGGAAGGTGTAAGGATAATCACCAATGGTGCCATCTTCAGTGCCATTCGATTTACCCACTAAGGTCACTAAACGGCCTTCAGAAAAACTTAAAGGTTCAACATACCCATCAATGTAAGCGACAAAGCGCCCTTTTGGCTCGGCATCAATATCTGGCTTACCGTTACTTGAGATAGGTAAGTTAACCACTTCAACACGAGTCTTATCTTGCATATTAGTGACTTTAGCAATCACGCCACCTAAACGAACATCGCCAGCGTCTGGCACTGTGTTTACCCACTCTTGATAGTCAGTCACAACTTGTTCCGAGTTTGCATTAAGTTCTTCAGGCAAAGAGGAGCACCCCATCACCATCGAAGAGAAAGCGACAAGGAAAAATAAGCGAGATTTAGGAATGAGAGAAAACATAATGCTGGTCCTTAGAACAGGATAAATAAAAGCACGAAGCTAGATATAAATATCGACCCCAATAAGCTTCGCAAGTTCCTCTTTTTTAGCTTGATTCATCACATCCATATACTCTTCCATCGCACGTCGTCCACGCCCTTCTGGAAGATCATATTGAACCTGAGCTTTGTGAATCTCAGATTCTTTGACTTGGCGAATGGAATGCGAGACAGCATTCGCGACCTTAGTTGGCTGACCAACTGAGGTTTTTGTATCGCCTTTTTTTACCTCATTCTTTTTATTGGTTCGATTGGTTTTGGATGTATTACCTATCGAAGAAGGAGGTAAGCCGTTTATTGAAACCATGCTTAAGGAATTTTGTACCTAATTTTAATGATTTTGTATCTGGTGATAATCACAGCTCTACAAGTTAGGCAGCAGAGCCAAAGTAAGGCGTGAAACAACACGCCTTAATTGTAGTTTACTCACAAACGAGCCGCTTACTCACGACCTGGCAGTTTCTTCCACGTCACTTTATCACGCAGATAAACTGGCTCAGAGTCTTCAGCTGCAACCGCTTTGCCTTCTGCATAAGCAAATTGAGCAAGGAACGCCATATCTTGCGCTTCTGGGAACAAAACCTCACACGCTTTGGTGTTGATCGCTAGTGTATCCATGTGCTCTGCGTACGCTTCCCAGCCGGTGCCTACTTTTGCCCATGTCTCAGAATCAGCTTCAAGCTGCGCAGCCAATTCGCTTGGTGGTATAACACACTCAGCGTCAACTGCAGTCCAACGACCATCTTGTTCACGGCTGTAACGAGCCCAGTACACTTCACTCATGCGAGCATCAATCGCTGTTGCTACGTGAATTTCACCAAATTTACGGTAGCTGCCCTGCGCCATCGCTGCCAATGTAGACACACCGATCATCGGTAAATCAGCACCAAAAGCCAAGCCTTGAGCAATACCAATACCAATGCGTACTCCAGTGAAGCTGCCCGGACCTTGGCCAAACGCGATTGCGTCGATATCGGTTAAAGCGATGTTCGCTTCTTTCAGTACTTCATCAACCATAGGTAGAATTTTTTTCGTATGGTCTCGAGGAGCCTCTTCGCTACGTGCGAACACCTGGTCACCCATTACTAGTGCAACTGAACAGTTTTCAGTTGCGGTATCTACTGCAAGAATTTTCGCGCTCATTCGTGTCTCAAATATTCGTTATCTAATCTAAAAATAATGGCTAAACTCAACAATGCCAATTACTCAGCAGCGGTTGAATGGTCTTTAGCTAAGAATTCTTTAATGATCCCTAAGTCACGGGTACGTGGGATGGGCGGTAAACTCGCCAAAAACACACCTCCGTAATCACGGGTCACCAAGCGGTTATCGCAAATAATCAAAGCGCCATTATCACGCTTATCACGTATTAATCGGCCCACACCTTGTTTCAAAGTAATCACTGCGTCTGGTAACTGCACTTGTGCAAAAGGATCACCCCCTTTTAGCTTACAGTCCTCGATTCGAGCCTTAAGTAACGGGTCGTCTGGGGCTGTAAAGGGCAATTTATCGATGATAACACAGCTTAATGCGTCGCCCCTAACATCGATCCCCTCCCAGAATGCCCCCGTGGCCACCAGCAATGCGTTACCTAATTCCATGAATTCCGCTAAGGTTTTTTGCTTACTGGTCTCACCTTGCAATAGAACGGGTACAGTAAGCGTTTCACGGAATCGCTCACCCAACTCTTTCATCATGCTGTGTGAGGTACACAAGAAGAAACAACGGCCTTGATTTTGCTCAATAACGGGAGCCAGCATTCTGACCAACTTGTCAGCCAAGCCCGGGCTATTGGGCTCTGGAAGATAACGAGGCACACACAAACGCGCCTGATTCGGATAATCAAATGGGCTCGGCAATGAAAACTGTGCCGACGGCTTTAATCCAAGTCGAGAGGTGAAGTGATCGAAATCATCCGAAACCGCTAGCGTTGCTGAAGTAAACACCCAAGCACCCGGTTTAAGCTCGATTTGTTCGTGGAATTTATCGGCAACCGAAAGAGGCGTGATGTGCAAAGCAAATTGTCGTGGCGTCGTGTCATACCAATAGGAATAACCGGTAATCGACACATCACATACACGTTCGATACGCGACTTAATCATAGTTGCGCGCTCGAAGGCCGTGTCTAACAACTGGCTTCGACCCAATGCTAATTTCAATACATCGACGGCCAGTTGCAACGCATCTTGTAAACGAACCAACTCTCTCGCAATCGACTCGGACTTTAACGCCTCTCGCCAGTTACCACGAAAGCCCGTGTCGCCGAGCACAATGCGTAAATCGGCTGCTGATTGAATTAGCCTCTCGCCAACCTTTTGCAGCTGACGCATGTCTTTGGCCTCAGTGCGGTAAGCAATTTCAATATCTTTGGCTAGTTCTTGGATTTGTCGGCTTGATACTGATTGGCCGAAATACTGACTGGCGATATCTGGGAGTTGATGCGCTTCATCGAAAATAAACACATCAGCCTCTGGAATAAGCTCACCAAACCCTGTTTCTTTAATCGCTAAATCTGCGAGGAATAGGTGGTGGTTTACTACGACAACATCCGAATCCATCGCTTTTTTACGCGCTTTCAGCACAAAGCAATCAGTGTAGCTTGGACACTCTTTACCTAAACAGTTGTCGTTCGTTGAGGTAATGGTTGGAATAACCGGGCTATCTTCAGCAATGTCATCACAGTCACCTAAATCACCAGTTTGAGTCGCTGAAGACCAGCTGCGTACTTTCACCAACTGAGCTAGCAATGTTGGATCGGTATGAGTGCCATGACTTTCGATCATCTGGCGGCTCAAGCGGTCTAAACACAAATAGTTTGAACGGCCTTTCAACAGAGCAACCTGACCATAAAAACCAAGCGCATCGACCATTAATGGTAAATCACGATGAAACAACTGCTCTTGAAGGTTTTTAGACCCCGTACTGATAATAGTTTTCTTGCCACTTAGCAGCGCTGGCACTAGGTAAGCAAACGTCTTACCAGTACCCGTCCCTGCCTCAACAACCAATTGGCTTTGTTGCTCAATGGCCTGTGAGACCGCCTCAGCCATGTCCAACTGAGCTTGTCGTGGTTGAAACCCAGGGATCGCTTTACCCAGAGCACCATCAGCAGAAAACGTTTTAGATATCATAGAGTACGTGGTTTAAAAAAATAGAAGGCGAATTATGGCAGGTTTAGTGAGCCGGTGCGAATCAGAAATGACTGCGCACCGGAGGTGTCTATCGAATAGAACATGGCAGGCTAAGTCCTTCTTATCAACCTAGCCCAAAACAAATGAAAGGGTTGTTTAACTACTTTCGATTCAAATAACGAGATAACCAAGGCGCACCAGTAAAGTCAGTGTCACTTGATTGCATGGCTTTAGCAGCATCAGTCGGAGAGGCCTTGCTTTCCCACATTTCATCAAGAACGTTGCCGTCCACCTGAACATCACCAACTAATGAATTTACACGCTTACAATACAACTTTTTCGCTAGTAACTCTTTATCCATAAATGATCACCTATGCATGGCTGAAATGTTGGCTCGCTCTAGTGGGACTTGACCGAGAATGTCGATTAAAACCGTCAGAAATCTAACCTCTACCTGAATTTATTAAGCCTCTCAATTTATTAATCCCCTAAATGAACGGTAGATTTTGTTGAAACCAAATTGATAATAGATTAATTATAACGGTGATATTGCGGCTCAGTTCACCGTTCGACAGCCTGCATTAAATTTGAAGAATAAAAATATTTCATGGAAGTAAGATGCAAATGGAAAGAAAAACTTTATTAACACATTGTACTGACGCCCCAGGCCTCATCTCAAAGATCACCAACATTTGTTACAAGCACCAACTCAATATTATTCACAACAATGAGTTCGTTGATAACACTAGTGGCCACTTCTTTATGCGTACCGAGCTAGAGGGTTACTTCAATGACGAAACCTTGCTTGCCGATTTAGATCAAGCGCTGCCAGAGAATGCAAAACGTAAGCTCATTGGTTCTTCTCGCAAACGTGTGGTGATTTTAGTCACCAAAGAAGCGCACTGCCTTGGCGATATTCTGATGAAGAACTTCGATGGCAGTTTGGATGTAGAAATTGCGGCTGTTGTTGGCAACTACGATACCCTGCAAAGCTTAACCGAGCGTTTTGATATTCCTTATCATAATGTTTCTCACGAAGGACTAAACCGTGAAGAACATGAGAAGAAGATGCTTGAAGTGATCGACCAGTATGAGGCGGACTATCTGGTGCTTGCTAAATACATGCGAGTGCTGACTCCGGGCTTTGTTGAGAAGTACAACCACAAGATCATCAACATTCACCACAGCTTCTTACCAGCATTCATTGGTGCTAAACCATACCAACAAGCTTATGAGCGCGGCGTAAAGATCATTGGGGCAACGGCGCACTTTGTGACTAATGATTTGGATGAAGGCCCAATCATTAAGCAAGATGTGATCCCTGTGGATCACAACTTCAGCGCGAAAGACATGGCGCAAGCCGGTCGTGACGTAGAGAAGAACGTATTAAGTAAAGCACTAAACAAGGTGATCAATGATCATGTGTTTGTTTACGGCAACAAGACCGTGATTCTGTAAGTTGTTTTTTTAAATACGATTTCCAGTTAGAACCCAATAAAAAACGCGTAATAGGCATACCCTATTACGCGTTTTTTGTATCTGAGCATCGGAGCCTCTTTATGAGATTCCCGATTACGCTCCTTCGGTTCTATCGGAAATGACGAACTCGTCCACGCGCCCTCGAACACTCAGTCAGCCTCTAAAGATAGACTCTGGCAGACACTATCAAGTACTTCGTCATTCCGACGAGCCTAAGCGAGACCAGGGATCTCTTCTAAGAACTTACCCAAGTCAAATTAAGCCTGCTCTGATTCCACAATCTTCTTCAAAGAGTGTGGATGCAGCTTGATGCAAATCCCTTGATGCTTAAAAGCTACCGTTGGGTTATTCAAACGCTCACCCTCACCTTTCGGGCTAGAAAGTTTTATCTTAACGCCTTGCTCAGCCAAGGTTTCAAACTTAACGGCGAACTGCGGATAGGTTTCTTTAAGATCCGCTAGATACTCATCGGCCGTTTGGGCGTGAGAAGGAATCACGAACTCAACGTGCTCCCAGTCTTGAGACGGGTAAATTTTGCCTTCTGCAGGGTACGGAAGCTCTAAACACTCAATCTTCCAACCAAGACTTTGCAATGGTTCATCGAAAGCCAACACAACAATTGGACGACCGTTAATCATCGCTTCTGAAATCGTAGAGCCGTATTCAGACCATGCTTGATGTGCTGATTTCGCAAGCTCAGTTTCATTGATTCTTAATGCAATATGATCCGCTTGAGCAAAGCTTAAATTCAAACCCAATGTATTTCCTAGGTTCTCAATTTTCGCCATAAACGTATCCAGGCGCGCAATCATTTGTTGTGGTTCTAGTTCGGCTTGCTTCAGGCTCATCGTCATTGTCTTTGTTCTCCAAATAATGGCTGCATGGTATCAGTTTTACTTTCAGCAACAAGCGTTGCTTTTGCAAAAAACACTCAATTGACTCCCTATCTCAACAACCTAAATAGACAAACTCAGCTTCTCAAAAGTTGTTTGTCAAAAACCCCTCAGGAAATGTGAATTTTCTATCAATCCGGCCTATAAGAAAGCTCTCAAAATTGGTATGATTACCGCCATTTTTGTGAACTTAAACAGAGTCTGTTGTTCATTTCAGCATTAAATCGTTAACTAGACGCATAATTAGCCAAATTTAATGCCCACGAAATAACGGCCACTCTTATTCATCCTTGAATTGAAGGAAACGCGTGTGAATATCCAAGCACTGATTAATGACAAAGTATCTCAGGCTCTAGAAGCCGCTGGCGCACCTGCAGGCTCTCCTGCGGCTGTTCGCCAATCTGCAAAACCACAATTTGGTGACTACCAAGCAAACGGCGTTATGGGTGTTGCTAAACGACTAGGCACTAACCCTCGAGAATTTGCTCAAAAAGTATTGGACGTTCTAAACCTAGACGGTATCGCTTCTAAAGTTGAAATCGCAGGTCCAGGTTTCCTAAACATCTTCCTAGATGAAGCATTCCTAGCACAACAAGCAGACGCTGCACTGGCTGACTCTCGTCTTGGTGTTGCAGCAGCTGAAGCACAAACAATTGTTGCTGACTACTCTGCACCAAACGTTGCAAAAGAAATGCACGTTGGTCACCTACGTTCAACGATCATCGGTGATGCTGTTGTTCGTACACTTGAGTTCTTAGGTCACAAAGTTATCCGTGCTAACCACATTGGTGACTGGGGTACTCAATTCGGTATGCTTATCGCAAACCTTGAGCGCATCCAAGCTGAGACTGGCGAAGTTTCAATGGAGCTTTCAGATCTTGAACAGTTCTACCGTGAATCTAAAAAGCTTTACGACGAAGACGAAGAATTCGCATTAAAAGCACGTGGCTACGTAGTGAAACTGCAAAGCGGCGACGCATACTGCGCTGAAATGTGGAAAAAGCTGGTTGACGTAACGATGGTTCAAAACCAACGTAACTACGATCGCCTAAACGTATCACTGACACGTGATGATGTGATGGGTGAAAGTATGTACAACCACATGCTTTCAAACATCGTTTCAGATCTACAAGCACAAGGCCTAGCAAAAGAGTCTGACGGCGCACAAGTTGTATTCCTAGACGAATACAAAAACAAAGACGGCGACCCGATGGGCGTTATCGTGCAAAAACGCGACGGTGGCTTCCTATACACCACAACCGATATTGCATGTGCTAAATACCGTTTTGAAGAACTTGGCGCAGACCGCGTACTTTATTTCATTGACTCTCGTCAGCACCAACACTTAATGCAAGCTTGGACTATCGTTCGTAAAGCGGGTTATGTTCCTGAATCTGTATCTCTTGAGCACCACGCATTCGGCATGATGCTAGGTAAAGATGGGAAGCCATTTAAAACTCGTGCAGGCGGTACAGTACGTCTTGCTGATCTTCTGGACGAAGCAGAAGTACGTGCAACTCAGCTGATTGAATCTAAAAACCCTGAGCTAGCAGAAGACGAGAAGAAAACCATTGCGAACACAGTTGCCATGGCAGCAGTTAAGTACGCAGACCTTTCTAAGCACCGTACAACTGATTATGTGTTCGACTGGGAAAACATGCTTGCATTTGAGGGCAACACAGCACCGTACATGCAGTACGCGTACACTCGTGTAGCTTCAATCTTTGCTAAAGCTGGCATTTCTATGGACTCTCTTGAAGGTGAAATCAAAATCACTGAAGAGAAAGAGAAAGCACTTATCGCGAAACTTCTACAATTTGAAGAAGCGGTACAGTCTGTTGCTCGTGAAGGTCAACCACACATCATGTGTAGCTACCTGTTCGAACTTGCTGGTCAATTCTCTAGCTTCTACGAAGCATGCCCTATCCTTGTGGCTGAAGACGAAACCGTTAAACAGAGCCGCTTGAAACTTGCTGCACTAACAGCGAAGACAATCAAGCAAGGCCTGTCGCTTCTAGGTATCGAAACTCTAGAGCGTATGTAGCTTGATCGCATGTAATCCTCTTCTCGGATTACGATGAATAAATACAAAGGTTGATGCGAGAGCATCAACCTTTTGTTTTATCTAACGTATACTAAATTCAAGAAATCGACATGGATAATAATAATGAGCTTTGAACTTCACCCACAGTTAGCAAAAGACACCACGCTTATCGGCGAATTTCCACTAAGCTTGGCACTACTAAGCAAAGACAGCGCAGTGCCTTGGGTTATCTTGGTACCGAAACGTGCCAACCTGAAAGAGCTGCACCATTTACCAATGAAAGAACAACAACAGTTCTTGCTTGAATCTCAAGCTGTAAGCCAAGCACTAGAAGCGACATTCCAACCTGATAAACTAAACTTAGGTGCACTGGGTAACATGGTACCTCAACTGCACATCCACCATATTGCACGCTTCAAAGACGACATCGCATGGCCAGGGCCTGTATGGGGTAACACCAAAGGCGAGCAGCGTACTGAAGAAGAACAGGCAACAGTACATACTCGTATTCAGAACGTGCTATCACTAAGCTCTATCTTCAAAAAAGCGTAACGATAAAGCTAACCTTGTTGATGTCGATCTACTCGGCATCAACATTATTACTCAAGCGTAATAATAATTCACAAAAACACCCCATTATCACAACAAGCACTCCTGTGTATACTTCTAGCACACAATATAGAGAGAGCATCATGAAACAAACCTTCAACCTATTTCGTCATATTAGCTGGATCGCTATCGTGTGTTCTATGCTTGCTTCCCTACTTCTATTTGTCATGGGGGCAGCGAAAACCTACTCAGCGTTCGCGGTTTTCATTCTCAACCAAACGCCACCAGAGTCACTGGCACATCTAGATACGACAGACATTGCAATTTCATACTTAATTAAGTCGTTGGACACATTTCTCATCGCCTTTGTACTTTTTATATTTTCTCACGGTGTATTCACTCTATTCATTTCTGATAAAAGCACAGCACCTACAAATGATGAGCAATCCAAAAAAATAAAAGTACTTAACTGGATTAAGACACCGAATATTGGTCACCTAAAAAACATTTTAGCTGAAGTGATCATCATCATTTTATTCGTGAAGTTTTTGGAGTTAGTGCTCGTCAACTTCGACAGTATTGGATGGGATATACTCGTTCTTCCCATCTCTATCCTTTTGCTTAGTCTCGGACTTAAAGTTCTAGGTCTAGGCGAAAGCAAAGAGTCCTAGACAAAAGAGCTAAAACGAAAAACCGCAGCTCAAGGGCTGCGGTTTTTGTTTAAGCTATCTGAACTACATCATCACATTCAATGACAAACCATCTTGCTTACTAATGGTGTAACGAATACGGGTTATATGACCCTGCTTATTCGTATCGACTAATCGAGATACTTTGCCCTTCTTAACCCATACACTCAGCATCGCATCAACACCGTCTTCACTCATTCCAAATTTAGACGCAAGCTCATTGCGAGCGGCAACACTATGGTTATCAATATATTGATGAAGTTCAGTCAAGATCATACTACTTGCACCTCAAGTACTTTTTGCTTGCTGCCTACTTTCTTGAACACTCGATAGGTCACTACAAAGCCACCAGCGATAGCCACCATCCATACAGCACTACTCACTGGGTGAGCTGCAAAATTTGCAGCTTGGTAATAAAACGTTGCGCCGAAATAACCAAGTGCCATTGTCCATACAGCAATGAAGCGCGCAAACATCTGACCAAACTCACGAACGTAAGCACCCATCGCAGCCACACAAGGTGTGTAAAGCAAGATAAGAATCAGGTAAGCAAATGCCGCATGGCCAGAAACGAATTTGTCCTTCAGATTGCCAAAGATAGACGAGTCAACCTCTTGATCCGCCGCTACAGAGCTTGAGTCCGACAAGTCGCCTACTTCAATGCCTAACGGATCTGAGTAGCTCAAGCCAGATAGGTTTTCAGGGATAGTCATTACCGCTTCTTGCAGGCTTGCCGCTAAATCGAATTCAGCCGCTTCTTCATCTGATGGCGTCGTGTACAAGCTATTTAATGTACCGACAACCGCTTCTTTGGCGAAAATACCTGTGATGATACCAACCGTTGCAGGCCAGTTCTCTTCAGTAATACCAATCGGTTGGAACACCGGCGTCACAACTTGTGCAGCTTTAGACAACACTGAATTTTCGCTGTCTTCGTTACCAAAACTTCCGTCCATACCTAAAGAGTTCAAGAAGCTCAGGATTGCCACAACCATTACGATTGTTTTACCTGCACCAAGCACAAAACGTTTCAATTTCTGCCACGTTTTTAGCATCACGTTTTGCACGGTTGGCAATTCGTAATCTGGCATTTCCATAACCAAGCTATCGCTGCTGCCAGGATAAATTGTATTTTTAAGGAATAGACCCGTGAACACAGAAGCAACAATACCCATGATGTACAAAGCGAATACTACGTTTTGTCCGGCACCCGGAAAGAACGCTGCTGCAAACAGTGCGTATACTGGTAGGCGAGCACCACATGACATGAACGGCGCCATTGATGCAGCCAGTTTACGCTCACGCTCTTGGTCAAGAGTACGTGTTGCCATGATCGAAGGAACGTTACAGCCAAAACCAAGTACCAGAGGGACAAAAGCCTTACCCGGCAAGCCGATTTTTTGCATCACTTTATCAAGTACAAATGCAGCACGCGCCATGTAGCCTGAGCTTTCTAGTACCGCTAAGAATAGGTAAAGCGCAGCGATTACCGGAATAAAGGTAGCAACCGTTTGAATACCACCACCGATACCATCGGCAAGGATTGTCACTAGCCAAACAGGTAAATGTCCGTCTAATAAGTGATGACCACCATCAACCAATAACGCACCTACACCAATATCAAAGAAATCGATAAACGCACTACCGATATTGATAGAGAACATGAACATCAAGTACATAATGACGAAGAAGAAAGGAATACCAACCCACTTGTTCAAAATGAATTGGTCTGCTTTTTCTGTGAAGTTCCGGCTTAGCTTGCCTTCACTGCGGCGGACACGCTTACAAAGGTCATGTAGAAAAGTGTATTTTGCATCGGCAACCGCTAGGTCAATATCAAAGTCAGCACTCAGGCGCACGCTATCAATTTGAATGCGAGGCTGAGGAGCAAGGCCATTTAGAACCAAGTAATCATTTTCTAAAGCACGAATCGCTAGCGCTCTATGCGATACATCAGCATCATCAAATTGAGATTCAACAGAAGGGATTAGTGCTTCTAATGCTGCGTCGTAATCGATAGAGATAGGGTCAAGGCTCACACCTTGAACAAGTAACTTATGAAGGCGTTCTTTAAAGCGAACCACTTGGCCTTTGTCGTTTGCAGACAAGCTCAGAACTGGACAGCCTAACTCTTTCTCTAGCGCTTTAAGGTTAATGATCTGACGCTCACGCTTTAATACATCCATTTTGTTCAATACAACGATCATTGGGCGACCCAACTCTCGCAATTGTAATGTCATGTACAAGCTTCTTTCTAAACAGCTCGCATCAACAACATTGATGATCACATCTGCTGGGTGAGTAAGCACAGCGCGAGATGCAATAGACTCATCGATGCTGTTCGCGTCATTACCACTGTCTAGTGCGTAGATACCAGGCAAATCGGTAAGCTGAAACTGATCACCAGCATGAGAATAGACACCCGTCTTCTTTTCTACGGTTACACCGACCCAGTTACCAACGTGCTGCTTGGCACCAGTCAGTGCATTAAATAATGTTGTTTTACCACTATTCGGGTTACCAACGGTTAGAACTTGATAATCCATTTAGATAACCTCGATTTGTTCTGCGATGCTTTCACGAATGGCGATTGAAACCCCTCTCACTTCAACTTGAAGCGGATCACCCATAGGTGCACGGCGAATCAACGTCACCTCGGTTTTTGGCAACATGCCCATGACCATAAGTTTTTTTCTAACTTCTGGTGTTAAACCTTTTAGTGCAACAATAGAAGCCGCTTTGCCTTGCTCTAGTTGTGAGAGTTTCATAAGTACCCAATTCGTGACTGATAATGAGAAAGATTGTTATTACCAGCATAATACACATACATGACCACAATTCTATTGTGTGAAATCAATGTTTTCGAAAATACACACTCGTAAATTTCGTTAAAAACGTTTACGTCAAAAACGTTACTTTCAACAAGCAACGAGAACTACCTCACTAGTACAAACCACCAAGAACCACACAAAACTATTAATTATCAACAACTTAAAATAATGTCGGTTTTCTCATGGCCATCTGTCGTTAATTTTATAAGTAAAATAAGTGGGCAGACGTATAGTTACTCCATCGAAGAGAAACTACTTCTCTTTAATTTTATTCCAGAGGTGATGTGGCTTGCCATATCACTCCGGCAGCAAGCGAAGGTGTCCTTGACACCCGTGGTGTAGTCCCCCCGGCTATGCCACGATATTTTTTTTCTTCCTCATTATATCCCTAGCAAATTTACTGCAACCCTAACTCTCTATCTCTATCTCTATCTCTATCTCTATCTCTATCTCTATCTCTATCTCTATCTCTATCTCTATCTCTATCTCTATCTCTATCTCTATCTCTATCTCGTATGAGCATAAAAAAGCCCCAACACGAATGTCGAGGCTTAGAGTATCTTTATCTATGTGGAAGTAGAGTGAACCCACAGCTCACTACTCTTCGTTATTTTCCGCAAACTTAGAGGGAGACATGCCAAAGTGGTGCTTAAACCTTTGGCTAAAGTAAGATGGGTCATTGAATCCAGAATCAAAGGCTACATCTGACACTTTTTCTCCCGCGAGTAAGCGCTCACAAGCATGTTCGAGACGAACTTCATTCAAGTGTTCCTTGAATGTCTTGTGATAAGCTAATTTAAAGCGTCGTTGTAAGCTTCTCTCAGACATAAACAAATACTTCGCAGCCGTTGCTGTACCAAACTCAGCATCAGCGTAGTGTTCACTCACAAGCTGTGAAACTTTATTTTTCCACTCTTGTTCCGCACTTACTTTTTGTTGTTCTGAGCTTGAGGTCGTGTGCTTAATCGTCTCGATTTGCTCTATGGTACTCGCCTCAAGGTTTTGCAATACTTGATATTCAATTGGCCAAGACAGCTGGACTTTATTTTGAGAATCCGAAATGAATGCATTAAGTTCACCACCACTTTGATTCATCAATAAGGGCAGCTTTTCAATATTAAGATCGGTTGATTTTCCACTACTATCGTTAATTGCTGAAGCCAATTTAGGGAAAGGCATGCCATGATCTCTTATCGTAACAACGAGATGACCTTTAACCTCTTCAACCAATATCACCATACTCTGCGATTTAAAATTTCGCTTGATGATACTCGCGACCAAGCTATTAAAGATAATATCGAGATTAAAATACAACAGCGACACATGTCGATGCTTGGTTTCAACGCTGATATCCAGCTCTATTCCCGCTTTGGTTAAGTCATCCTTCCAAGCTTTGAGTACCGACTCCAAGATCAAAATCACGTCGTAACAAACCGTTCCCTCTCCCTCTTGGCTATTGCTCAATTGAGCTAAACCGTTTTTTAACGCTAGGATCGGAGATTTACCATGGTCATCATTCCAGTTGGGTAACATGACAGCAATTTGGTTTACTTCAGCGGACAATTCTTTCGCTGTATGAGAAACAAGTGCATTTTTAACAGAGAGTTGCTTTTTGAGCTGTTGATTGGTCGTTAATAGAATCCGACTTTGATGCCTTAACTGATCGGTCTTTAAAGCGACTTGCGCTTTTAAATGTCTATTGGCAAAAGTCACATAGCGTGAACGCCAGAAGACAAGAATAGTGACCACACAAATAAGGAGTATCAGGAAACTCGCGGCTGCCCAATTACTTAGATACCAAGGCTCAGCTATCGAGAAGCTTTGATTGGTGGAAACAAAACGATAGTGAGAGTCCTTCACCGGTTTCACTTCAAGCGTATAGTCACCGGGAAGCAAGTGGTCTAGCGTAAGTAAGCCTCCCTCAAACTCGCTCCAAGGTTCATTGTCGTTGAGCCTATACTCCATAGCTGGAGCAAACGTCGCGGGTAAAATACCAAGCTTGAAACCGATGGAAGAGCCATAAGGTATCTCTTTTAAATCAACCGTTCTTCCGCCAAGCGATACTGTTTCTTGGTCAACACTGATCTTACTTAATAAGGCCCGGCTATGAGGCGTCGTCGATACCAGTAACTCATTAGACAATGCGCTGACCACGCCATACTTAGAGCCTAAAACGAGCCTAGACGATTGATTTTCTTCACTGTAAAACAACGCACAAGCACCCACCGCTAATTCATTGGTGATCAAGCCAAATGGTGAGCCGATGTGCTTATGCAACTGACCATCAAGACCGTAATAGCTGACCCCCTTTGATGATCCGAGCCACATACCATTGTCATCGCTGATTAAACAATTCGGGCTTATATTGTCTTCGACAAGAGCAATCTCTTCGATGATGTTGCTGTCATAAGGAATTCGGTACACACCGTAACTGCCCGCAAACCACTGAGAACCGTCCTTTGCTTGCTCAATATCGACAACTTTGCCAAATCGCTCACTCGAACGACTGAAACTGATTCTCTTATCGATAAATGAATAGAAGCCATGATCCGTGCCGATGTAAACACTGCCTTGCAAGCCTATATTTAGGTCTGTAATTTTGGCGGGGAGAAACTTATCGACTAACCAATCTGTGGCGTAAGACGCTAATTGCATGGTCTGGATCGATAAAGAATACAGGTTTTGTCCAGACGTCATCCACAAAACTTGGTTAGGCTGAAGAGCAAAATTCTCAACATGAACACCCTGAATCGCTCTCGGCAATTCAAGCGGTTCAGGATCCAACGTCTGGGTATTAAAACTAAGAATACCCTCTTCGGTGGCTATCCAGATTGAAGAACCTAAGACCTCAAAGTCTTGAACAGGTTTTGTATAAACACGAATTGGAAAATCTTCACTTTCCGAATCGACCAAATACAAGCCCATAGATGATGCAACCCAAGACAAATGTTCGTCAACGGGCTGCACTTTGTTGATCACGACGCTACTCGAGTGCATTCCCATTCCGTTAAGTGGCGTTCGAGAGAAAGTCTTACTAAACAATGAGAAATAGCGAATGCCATTATTGGTCGCGACCCACATACCACCAGCATGATCATTAATCAGCGAGTATATTTTCTCACCCGGTAATGAAAAGTCTTGATTGGTCGCACGCTTGAAGTGGATCGTTTCCCCCGTGATAAAATTGTAACTCACTAACCCATGCTCTGTACCAATCCAATATTGGTCTGAAGTTTCAGCGAGAGATAACACATGTGACCCACGAACATACGTCACTTGATCTGGGTTCGAGAGATCCACAATGACCGCACCATTTAAGGTACCGATGACTAGTTCACGCCGAGTGTTAGAGAAATAAATCGTTTCTATGTGATTCTTTTCCGATGCCGTGATGTGCGTAAACTCTTGTTGGTCAGAAAGATAGACACCGGCGCTGGTCGCCAAAACCCACTTCGACAATACCAACTCAGCATCGTTAATCTCGATATCGCTGCTGTTGTTGTATCGGTACAACTTAAGCAATGAATAGGTATTAAATTCCAAAGATTGGGTGTTATACGTATAGAAATTAGCGCCATCCGTGACCCAAATAAAGTCACCAGATGCACCGATATTAGCGATCTCAGCACCGGGGCTCAAACTGAAGGCGAGTTCATTGCCGATGCCAGGGCTATGTCGGTAGACCTCGTTGTCGAAAAAGGTCCAAAACTCATCATTAAGAAACGCGACGCTTTCCGAAGAAAACTCTAGAAGGCTCCCCTTTCTAGGAAGCAGAGTTCGTCCATCGTAAAAGAGCACTTTTCCATGCACATCATGGACCCACAGACCGCCACCTGCACCCAGATAGAGATTTTTAGCCGCAAGGAAATTCCCTTGTGCTTGAACAGGCAAAGGGTAAAAAACCGAGGGTGAAGTATCTACCGCTAATACGCTAAATGAAATGCTCATTAACATGAACATTCTTAAGATAATTTGAAACAACTTTTAATCCTGAACAGCAACAACACGCGAGGTACCTGTCACAATAATGTCTTATTATTGTGTACACAGAAAGTGGGTTTTTTTGTGCTTATTATTATCTTTCTATTTTAGCGGAAATTATCGAAGGAGAAAGAAGGTTTCTTATTTGTTGGAAGGTTTTATCTTAGCGGTCACGAAAATGCCGCAAGAAGCGGCATGATTCATAAATTAACGAGAGCAAAGTAGAGCAACTATACTCATCAGTATAAATTACTTTGCGCTTAAGCAACTGATGTAGCTATCTGTAAGTTGCTGAAGAAAATCGAAATAACTTCCGCTCTTCACTTCAACTTGAGAGCCAACAGGATCTAATTGACCTTGTTTAGTGTTGCTTCCGCGAGTTACAGATTCAATGACAGCAGGCGTAAATTGTGGCTCAGCAAATACACATTGGACATTGTCACGTACTAGCGTTTTTTTGATCGCTATGAGGCTTTTCGCACCCGGTTTTCTATCCGGATTCACAGTAAAGTAACCTAAGTTATTCAACTCAAACTCTTGCTCGAAATAGCCATATGCATCATGAAATACGTAATAGCCTTCGTCTTTAACTGGCGCAAGTTGCTCACGGATGGATTGTTCTTTCTCTTTCAAGTTAATCAGAAATGACTCTAAATTTTCTTGATAAGCCATTGCGTTATCTGGGTCTGTTTCAATTAGTTTAGCCGAGATGAACTTAGCTGCGACTTCAACTTGGTTGATACCTAACCAAAAATGAGGATCATGACTACCATGATCGTGCCCTTCATGTGCGTCGTGTTCTTCATGTCCGAATTCTCGTAATTCAATTCCAGGAATATCACTGATCTTGATAACGTTTTCTTTTGAACCAATCACCTTAGTCAAAAACGCTTCTAAGTCAGGGCCGAACCAAATCAACATATCAGCATCATGAACTTTTTTGACATCAGATGGTTTGAGAGCATAATCGTGCGGTGACGCATTGCTGTTCATCAACACATCCAGTTCGCTAACGCCTTGCGTTAATTCTGTCACAATCATTTGAATTGGTTTAAAGCTTGTTAGAATAGTACTGGCACTTGCAACACTTGGCGCTAAAAGCAAAGTAGCAAGTATAAAAGATGAACGTGACATAATTCCTCGATAATAGAAAAGTAGCTTAGGCTTGAGGTAAATGTTACATTATAACATTAGCGAATTGCAAATGAGTTCTATTCATGGATAACTTAATCCAACTAGATTCTGTCAGCGTCGAGTTTGACGGCCGAAAAGTTCTAGACAACATATCTCTAAATTTAGAGCGCGGCAGAATCACCACCCTAATTGGGCCAAACGGTGCAGGAAAATCTACACTGGTAAAAGTGGTTCTGGGTTTACAAACCAAGTTTTCAGGTAAAATAACTAAATCGAACAAACTGAAAATTGGCTATGTTCCACAAAAGCTAAAGCTCAATGATTCACTTCCCTTAAATGTCGAACGCTTTCTTAAACTGACAGGTAAGTTTAGTCAGCAAGAGATACTGGAAGCACTAAAATTGGTTGGTGCAGAACATCTGCAGAAAAGTAACATGCATCAGCTATCGGGTGGCGAGAACCAACGTGTTCTTATTGCTCGTTCATTGCTAAGAAGACCAGACTTACTTGTGCTCGATGAGCCAGCTCAAGGTGTTGATGTGCAAGGGCAAATAGACCTTTATGACCTGATTGATACCATTCGCCACCGCTTTGGTTGCGCTGTCTTTATGGTGTCACACGACTTGCATCTGGTGATGGCAAAAACAGATGACGTGATCTGTTTGCACCATCATATCTGTTGTTCAGGCGCCCCTGCGGATATCAAACACCATCCTTCATATATTGCATTGTTCGGCACTGCAACCCAAGAGACGCTGGCGTTTTATCACCACCAACACGAACATCACCATCATGACCTTGCAGGACAGCCTGTTAAGGGCGACGCGCACGAATGTTCAAACCATAAACACGGACACCACTAATGCTTGAGTTTCTTCTTCCCTCTATTTTAGCTGGCTTGGGCATTGCTCTGATCGCAGGTCCACTAGGTTCTTTTGTGGTTTGGCGAAAGATGGCCTACTTTGGTGACACGCTCGCACACGCATCTTTGATGGGCTTAGCGCTTGGTTTCTTATTCAATATTAACTTGTACTTGGCGCTGCTGATTTGTTGTTTGATGCTGGCAGTGTTGCTGGTTACCTTGCAAAAGCAAAAGCTGGTCGCGACCGATACCCTACTCGGTATTTTGGCGCACAGTGCGCTCTCTTTAGGTCTTGTAGCCGTCAGCTTCTTGGACAATGTTCGTGTCGATCTAATGAGCTACCTCTTTGGTGACTTGCTTGCGGTATCTCCGACGGATTTAGTGTTTATCTATGCGGGTGCCGCTGTGATTGGACTGGTATTAGCTATTTTTTGGCGACCACTATTATCAACGACCGTTAACGAAGATCTCGCGGCGGTTGACGGCATCAACATTGATTTAATGCGTCTTATTTTGATGCTGCTTGTAGGTATCGTAATAGCGGTGGGTATGAAGTTTGTTGGTGCGTTAATCATGACATCACTACTTATCATTCCTGCAGCAACGGCAAGAAAGTTCGCCAATACACCCGAACAAATGGCATTTCTTGCATCGATAATTGGTTCTATCGCTGTATTCGGAGGATTGAGCTTGTCATGGTTCTACGACACACCAGCCGGCCCTTCTGTTGTTATCAGTGCCGCGGCAATGTTTATGTTGTCTCAAATGTACAGAACTCGCACCTAAAGAGAAAAGTCGGGATTCGTTCTGGCTTTTAACAACACAACCGTTGATGCGGCAATCGTCTACAAAAGAATCGGTTACAAAAAAGTCGGTCACAAAAGAAAAAGGCTTGGTCAATGACCAAGCCTTTCTTATATCGTTCAGTTAGCTTCTATCTCATTCGATAAAAGCCAGCTGATTACCAACCTGTGATTTCACGTAGGCCTTTACCGATGTCAGCAAGAGACTTAACAGTCTTAACGCCTGCTGCTTCTAGTGCCGCGAATTTATCTTCAGCAGTACCTTTACCGCCAGAGATGATTGCACCAGCGTGGCCCATACGTTTACCCGGAGGAGCAGTAACACCAGCGATGTAAGATACAACTGGCTTAGTTACGTTTGCTTTGATGAACTCAGCAGCTTCTTCTTCCGCAGTACCACCGATCTCACCAATCATTACGATTGCTTCAGTCTCTGGGTCTTCTTGGAAAAGTTTTAGGATATCAATGAAGTTTGAACCTGGGATAGGGTCACCACCGATACCAACACATGTAGACTGACCAAAGCCTTCATCTGTTGTTTGCTTAACTGCTTCGTACGTCAGAGTACCTGAACGAGATACGATACCTACTTTACCCTTCTTGTGGATATGACCAGGCATGATACCAATCTTACACTCGTCTGGAGTGATAAGACCTGGACAGTTAGGACCGATCATGCGAACGCCAGTTTCTTCTAGCTTCACTTTAACGTCGATCATATCTGTAGTAGGGATACCTTCCGTGATCGTTACGATCAGTTCGATACCTGCATCAATAGCTTCTAGGATTGCATCTTTACAGAAAGGTGCTGGTACGTAGATAACTGTTGCTGTTGCGCCAGTTACTTCTACTGCTTCACGTACTGTGTTGAATACAGGAAGGCCTAGGTGAGTTTGACCACCCTTACCAGGTGAAACACCACCAACCATTTGCGTACCGTATGCGATCGCTTGGTCTGAGTGGAATGTACCTTGACCGCCAGTGAAACCCTGACAGATTACTTTAGTGTCTTTGTTAATTAATACAGACATTATTTAGCCTCCGCAGCAGCAACAACTTTCTGAGCAGCATCTGTTAGAGATACAGCAGCAATGATATCAACATCAGAATTAGCAAGTACTTCGCGACCTAGGTCTGCGTTTGTACCTTCTAGACGAACAACGACAGGAACTGTTACGCCAACTTCTTTAACTGCACCAATAATACCTTCAGCGATCATGTCACAACGAACGATGCCACCGAAGATGTTTACGAGTACTGCTTTAACATTGTCATCAGAAAGGATGATCTTGAATGCTTCAGCTACACGCTCTTTTGTTGCGCCGCCGCCTACATCAAGGAAGTTTGCTGGCTTGCCGCCGTGTAGGTTTACGATATCCATCGTACCCATAGCAAGGCCTGCACCGTTAACCATACAGCCAACGTTGCCATCAAGTGCTACGTAGTTCAGTTCCCACTGAGCTGCGTGCGCTTCGCGCTCGTCTTCTTGTGAAGGATCGTGCATTTCACGAAGCTTTGGCTGACGGTACATTGCGTTTGAGTCAATGTTGATCTTGCCGTCTAGACAAAGAAGATTACCTTCATTTGTAATAACAAGCGGGTTAATTTCTAGTAGAGCTAGGTCGTACTGAGCGAACATTTCACCAAGACCCATAAAGATCTTAACGAACTGTTTAATTTGATCGCCAGCTAGGCCAAGTTTGAATGCCAGTTCACGGCCTTGGTAAGCTTGAGGACCAACTAGAGGATCGATCGCTGATTGGTGAATCAACTCTGGAGTTTCTTCAGCGATTTTCTCAATGTCCACACCGCCTTCAGTTGACGCCATGAATACAATTCTGCGAGTTGCACGGTCAACAACAGCACCTAGGTAAAGCTCATTCGCGATGTTCGATGCTTCTTCAACTAGGATCTTTGTTACAGGTTGACCATTAGCGTCTGTTTGGTAAGTCACTAGGTTTTTACCTAGCCACTTTTGTGCAAACTCTTTAACGCCTTCTTTAGTGTCATGTAGCTCTACGCCGCCCGCTTTACCGCGACCACCAGCGTGTACTTGACACTTAACGACTTTCTTGGCTGTACTGATACGGCCTGCAGCTTCGAAAGCTTCTTGTGCTGTATCACATGCGAAACCTTCTGGTACAGGCAAACCGAATTCTGCAAACAGCTGTTTGGCTTGGTATTCATGCAAATTCATTTTGATATTCCGTTTATTTTCCCTTGAGGGATTATTATTTCCATAACGACACAGTTTCCTGTGGTACGTCTGTAGGGTCTTCTCAAATCAACTGCTGTCCATTTTCTAATGGCTTTACAGTTCAAGTGAAGGCCAGACGTTGAGCAGCCTAGCCTTTGAAACTTTTTACGTCTAGCTAACTGGGTTAACTAGACGTTTTAGAGATACTAAACGTCTAATAGCAGACGTGCAGGATCTTCTAGAAGCTCTTTGATTGTAACTAGGAAGCCAACTGATTCACGGCCATCGATTAGACGGTGATCGTAAGAAAGCGCTAGGTACATCATTGGTAAGATCTCAACCTTGCCATCAACAGCCATTGGACGATCTTGGATTTTGTGCATACCCAAAATTGCCGCTTGAGGCGGGTTGATGATTGGCGTAGACATTAGAGAGCCAAATACACCACCGTTCGTGATAGTGAAGTTACCGCCCATCAGCTCATCAACAGTTAGCTTGCCGTCACGGCCTTTGATTGCTAGCTCTTTGATGCCTTTTTCGATGTCAGCGAAACCTAGTGTGTCACAGTCTTTCAGTACTGGAGTCACTAGGCCACGTGGCGTTGACACTGCCATGCTGATGTCGAAGTAGTTGTGGTAAACGATATCTGTACCATCAATCGAAGCGTTAACTTCAGGGAAACGTTTCAGTGCTTCTGTTACTGCTTTCACGTAGAAAGACATGAAACCAAGACGCGTATCGTGACGCTTCTCGAATTGGTCTTTGTATTGCTTACGAAGATCCATGATTGGTTTCATATTCACTTCGTTGAAAGTAGTCAGCATTGCTGTGCTGTTCTTCGCTTCTAGAAGACGGTTTGCAACTGTCTTACGTAGGCGAGTCATTGGCACGCGTTTTTGGCTACGAGCCGCTGCTGGCGCTTCAACTGCAGGTGCAGATGCTGCTGCCGGAGCCGCTTTCGCTGCTGCTAGGTGTGCATCAATGTCTTCACGAGTAATACGACCACCAACACCAGTGCCTTTAACGTCAGCTGGTTGTAGGTTGTGTTCAGCAAGAAGACGACGAACAGCAGGGCTTAGTGCGTCGTTGCTTTCTTCTGTAAGTGCCGCTTTATGGCGCTTATCAGGAGAAGCTTCTGTATCTTCAGTCGTGTCTTTCGTTGGTTCACCAGCGACAGCACCAGGTTTGATTTTCGCAAGAAGCTGCTTAGAAAGTACCGTTGCACCCTCTTCTTCAATGATAGCTTCCAGAACACCCGCTTCAGGAGCCGGTACTTCTAGAACTACTTTATCTGTTTCGATGTCTACAATGACTTCATCACGTGCAACGGCTTCGCCTGGTTTTTTGTGCCAAGTCGCTACTGTTGCATCAGCCACAGATTCAGGTAAATCTGGAACCAGAATTTCAATTGTCATGTCTGTATTTTCCTTTTACTTCTAGTTCTTAAGTAGGGTCAAAGCGTCGTCTACTAACGCTTTTTGTTGTTTCAAATGTACCGACATATAGCCAACAGCTGGAGACGCTGATGCAGGACGACCTGCGTATTGAATATCAGCACCTACTGGGATAGCAGCTCGGAAATTATGTTGGCTACTGTACCAAGCACCTTGGTTTTGTGGCTCTTCTTGACACCAAACGTAATCGACTACATTTGTGTATTGAGCGATTGCAGCTCTCACGTCCTCGTAAGGGAACGGGTAAAGTTGCTCAATACGCACAATAGCGACATCGTCTTGCTCGTTCTTACGTCTTTGATCAAGCAGGTCAAAGTAAACCTTACCTGAACAGAATACGACGCGTTTTACGTTCTCAGGAGCCAGATCATCAATTTCTGCGATAGCTGGTTGGAACGTACCGTCTGCAAGATCTTCAAGAGAAGACGTACACAGAGGGTGACGAAGCAATGACTTAGGTGACATTACAATCAGTGGACGACGCATTGGTCTAACGACCTGACGACGAATCATGTGGTAAACCTGCGCTGGCGTTGAAGGAACAACAACCTGCATGTTTTGTTCAGCACACAACTGAAGGTAACGTTCAAGACGAGCAGAAGAGTGCTCAGGGCCTTGACCTTCATAACCGTGAGGAAGCAGCATTGTTAGGCCACATAGACGCGCCCACTTTTGCTCACCTGACGAGATGAATTGGTCGATAACAACTTGTGCACCGTTTGCGAAGTCACCAAATTGTGCTTCCCAAAGGGTTAGACCGCTTGGCTCTGCTGTCGCATAGCCGTACTCAAATGCCAACACAGCTTCTTCTGACAATACCGAGTCAAACACTTGGAATGGCCCTTGTTTGTCATGAATGTTCGCAAGAGGAACATATGTGCTTGCGTCAGTTTGGTTATGAAGTACAGAGTGACGGTGGAAGAACGTACCACGGCCTGAATCTTGGCCAGAAATACGAATACGCTTTCCGTCATCAACAAGCGTTGCATACGCCAGTGTTTCCGCCATACCCCAGTCGACTTGTTTCTCGCCATTAATCATGGCAGTACGATCGTTGTACAGTTTATTTACACGGCTCTGAAGCTTGTGACTATCAGGGTACTGACAAATTTTTGAACCCAGCTCTTTCAGACGCTCGATATCAATTTTGTTGTCCCATTCGATGTTCCAATCATGACCTAGGTATGGAGACCAGTCGACAGAGTGCATTGCCATTGGGCGCCACTCTTTAACCACAACTTCACCGTGATCAAGAGCATCGCGGTATTCGTTAACGAGTTGAGTTGCAGTATCAATACCAAACTCTCCGCGCTCCATCAGCACATCAGCGTATAGCTTACGTGGTGTTGGGTGCTTCTTGATTTTTTGGTACATCAAAGGCTGGGTTGCATTAGGCTCATCGGCTTCGTTGTGACCGTGGCGACGGTAACAAACCAAGTCGATAACCACATCACGTTTAAATGTATTACGGTAATCCAGCGCTAGACGAGCAACAAAAGCAACCGCTTCTGGATCATCTGCATTTACGTGGAAAATCGGTGCCTGAACCATCTTAGCGATGTCAGTACAGTACATTGTAGAACGAGTATCGCGAGGGTTAGAGGTTGTGAAACCAACTTGGTTATTCACAACGATACGAACCGTACCACCAACACAGAAACCACGAGCAAGTGACATGTTAAATGTCTCTTGCACAACCCCTTGGCCTGCAATTGCAGAATCGCCATGGATAGTAATTGGTAGTACTCGGCTGCCATCATTATCGTCTAAGCGATCTTGACGTGCACGAACCGAACCAATAACTACTGGGTTTACGATTTCTAAGTGTGACGGGTTAAATGCTAATACTAAGTGAACATTCCCACGTGGCGTTGCGAAGTCAGCAGAGAAACCTTGGTGGTATTTCACATCACCGGTTCCCCATGTATCGTCGTGCTTACCCGCAAACTCGTCAAATAGGTCTTGTGGCTTTTTACCAAGCACGTTGACCAACATATTTAGACGACCACGGTGAGCCATACCAACAACAACTTCACGCATACCTTGACCACCGGCATGACGAATAATTTCCTTCGTCATTGGGATCAACGCATCACCACCTTCCAATGAGAAGCGTTTTGCGCCTGGGAATTTAGCACCAAGATAGCGCTCAAGACCTTCAGCAGCAGTTAGCTCTTCTAGGAAAGCTTGCTTTTCTTCTTTATCGAAAGAGGGTTGACCAGAAACAGACTCTAAACGTTGTTGAATCCAACGCTTTTGCTCTGTGTTAGTCATGTGCATGTATTCAGCACCAATCGAACCACAATAAGTTTGCTTTAAAGATTTGTACAAATCTCGAAGCACCATCGTCTCTTGGCCAATAGCATAAGAGCCGACATTAAATGTCTCATTGAGGTCATCTTCGGTAAGAGTGTGGAAAGAAGGATCCAGTTCAGCGACTGTATCTCTTTTCCATAAACCTAGGGGGTCTAGGTTTGCTGCTTGATGCCCTCGGAATCGATAAGCATTAATCAGTTGCAGAACCTTTACTTGTTTCGCATCGACATCAGGATCACTAACTTGGACACTGTAATGCTTTGTTTCTTGAGCGAGTCGACGGAAGTATTCACGAACGCGAGAGTGTGGTTGTTCCACCGTTTCTGAAGCTTGCACAGGCAATTCTTCAAATACGCTTCTCCATTCGTCACTTACCGAGTCGGGGTCACTTAGATACAGTTCGTAGAGTTCTTCTACGTACGTTGCATTGGCGCCAGCCAAGTGTGAAGACTCGAGCCATGCCTTCATCACGCCGTTGTGCATATTTTCCCTTAACCAGTAGTTTTCACGTTTGCTGCGGTCTATGCCGAGCTATTAAAAGGCCGCCCCAAAACTTCTAGGGCGGCAATTTTTATATAACTTAAACCGAACGATTCACTAGCATGGTCTTGATGTGACCAATCGCTTTCGTCGGATTTAATCCCTTAGGACAAACACTTACACAATTCATGATGCCATGGCAACGAAAAACGCTAAATGCATCATCAAGATCGGACAGACGTTCGTCTGTCGCCGTATCTCGGCTATCTATTAGCCAACGGTATGCTGCAAGTAGGCCAGCTGGTCCGATGAACTTATCTGGATTCCACCAAAATGATGGGCATGAAGTCGTACAACATGCACACATAATACATTCATACAAACCATCTAAATGAGCGCGCTCATCAGGGCTTTGTAGGTTTTCACGAGCCGGTGGCACATTGCCATCAGACACTAAGAACGGCTTAACTTTTTCGTAGTTATCGTAGAACTGAGTCATATCTACGATTAAATCACGCACAACAGGCAAACCTGGAAGTGGGCGAATTACGATCTTATCTTGGCCAGAAAGTGCAGACAGTGGCGTGATACACGCCAATCCGTTTTTACCATTCATGTTCAAGCCATCGGAACCACATACACCTTCACGGCATGAACGACGGAATGAAATGGTTGGATCTTGCTCTTTCAAAAGAATAAGCGCGTCCAAAAGCATCATGTCAGAACCTTCTTCCACCTCTAGGGTGTACTCTTTCATGTAAGGCTTCTGGTCCACATCTGGGTTGTAACGGTATAAAGAGAAATTCAGTTTCATGGTCATGTCTCCTTAGTACGTACGTGCTTTCGGCGGGAATGCTTCACGATGGATAGGTTCCATGTTCACGCCACGCTTAGTCATACTTTCTGATTCAGGGTTGTAAAGTGAGTGACATAGCCATTGCTCATCATCACGATCTGGGAAGTCAAAACGAGCATGCGCTCCACGACTCTCTGTACGGAAGTTTGCTGCAACCGCGGTTGCGAATGCCGTTTCCATCAAGTTTTCAAGCTCTAAACACTCAATACGTTGCGTGTTGAACTCTGTCGACTTATCAGAAAGGTGTGCGTTCTTAAGACGCTCACGAATCACTTTCAGCTCTTCTAAGCCGTCAGCCATCGCTTTGCCTTCACGGAATACAGAGAAGTTGTTCTGCATACATTGCTGAAGGTCTTTACGAATTACCGCAGGGTCTTCACCGTCAGTACTGTTTTCCCAACGATTGTAGCGCTCTAATGAACGTTCAATGTCGGCTTCAGTTGCAGGTTTTGCTTCAGCTTGCTTGTTCAAAGTCTCACCAAGGTGAAGACCTGTAGCACGACCGAACACAACCAAATCAAGTAGCGAGTTGCCACCTAGACGGTTTGCACCGTGTACTGATACTGAAGCGATTTCGCCACAAGCGAATAGACCTTGAATTTCAACGTCTGAGCCGTCTTCAGTTTGTTTAATTGCTTGACCAGAAACCTGTGTTGGAACACCGCCCATCATGTAGTGACATGTTGGGATTACAGGAATTGGTTCTTTAACAGGATCAACGTGAGCGAAGGTACGAGAAAGCTCACATACACCCGGCAGACGAGATTCAAGCGTCTCTTTACCTAGGTGATCAAGTTTCAGCTTGATGTGTGGACCCCATGGACCATCACAACCACGACCTTCACGAATCTCAACCATCATCGAACGAGCTACAACATCACGACCTGCTAAATCTTTAGCATTTGGAGCATAACGTTCCATGAAGCGCTCGCCGTCTTTATTGAGAAGGTAACCACCTTCACCACGACAACCTTCTGTTACCAAAACACCTGCGCCAGCGATACCCGTTGGGTGGAACTGCCACATTTCGATGTCTTGCATTGGAACGCCAGCACGAATCGCCATACCAACACCGTCACCAGTATTGATGTGTGCATTGGTTGTAGAAGCGTAGATTCGACCAGCACCACCCGTTGCTAGGATCGTTGCTTTTGCTTTGAAATAGCATACTTCGCCTGTTTCCATACAAAGTGCAGTAGTACCTAAAATGGCACCGTCTTCATTTTTCACAAGGTCAAGAGCATACCACTCAGAGAATACGGTAGTTTTATGCTTGATGTTTTGCTGGTACAGCGTGTGTAGCAATGCGTGACCAGTACGGTCAGCTGCAGCTGCTGTACGAGCCGCTTGCTCACCACCAAAATTCTTAGATTGGCCACCAAACGGACGTTGGTAAATACTACCGTTATCGAAGCGAGAAAATGGAAGACCCATTTTTTCTAATTCGATAACCGACTCAGGGCCATTTTTACACATGTATTCGATAGCATCTTGGTCGCCGATGTAATCAGAACCTTTAACCGTATCGTACATGTGTTGTTCCCAGTGATCTTCATGCGCATTACCAAGAGCAACGGTGATACCACCTTGCGCAGACACAGTATGAGAACGAGTTGGGAAAACTTTAGAAAGCAACGCACAAGATAGGCCTTGCTCAGAAATTTGTAGCGCGGCGCGCATACCAGCACCACCAGCGCCGATTACTACAGCATCAAACTCACGAACAGGAATAGTCACTTACGCACCCCACAAAATAAACAGACCAGAGAAGAAATATCCTAGAAGAACCGCAACAACACCGACTTGAAGACCAACGCGCAATTTTGCACATTTGATGTAGTCAGTTAGTACTTGCCACAAGCCGATCCACGCGTGAACCAAAATTGAAGTAAGCGCTAACATGGTGAACACTTTAGTGAAAGTACCACCAAAGAATTGCGTCCAAGATGCGTAAGAAATATCACCTGAGAAAGCACAGAAGCTCACTAGGTAGATAGTGTAAAGCGTCATAATGATGGCTGTTGCACGAATCAATAGATAATCATGCACACCATTACGACCAAAAGTAGAAACGTTGTTTACCATACTAAGATCCCCGCTAGTAGAGACAATACCGCTGTTGCTGCGAATGCAACCTTCGCGCTCTTAGCGCCAGATTCCAGCTCTTCAAAGTGACCAAGGTCCATAAGAAGGTGACGAATACCACCAGCAATGTGGTAAGCCAAAGCGGTTAAAATGCCCCACAGAATAAACTTCACGAAGAAACCGTCGACAATGTCGCTAGCTTCCATAAAGCCTACAGGGGAAGAGAGGGAAATGGATAGTAACCAAAGCAGAATTCCGATCGCAACAAAAGTAATCACCCCAGACACACGGTGTAGGATGGAAGCTATTGCTGTGATAGGAAAGTGGATGGTCTGTAAATCTAAATTAACAGGTCTTGTCTTTCTTTCTTTCACGGGCTCGCTCACTCAGCTCCATTGAGCATGATGGTCATTAAATAACCTTATGTATTGTTATGGACAAAATTTGATTGCAAACCGTCAAAATTTAACATTAACTTAACAAATAACGTAAGTTGAGCCTTAGATAATTGTAAAATAATTGTTAATCGCTAGGTTTCTGAAGACACCTCACATTTCTTCTTAGCCTTGCATTTATAAGGTTTTAACCAAACTTTTCAGCGCCACTATACGGCTGGCAACATTCTAATACAATTGATGCAACAAATAATGCTACACAGAACAGATTTTTAACGAATTTAATGTAAAAAACACTAACAAGTGCACACAAAGCTGCAGAAAAATTGACTTTCTCACGTAAGACCAGTAAAAAAATGGCACATAAACATCCTGGACGGATTAATAATAACAAAGGAGATTGTTATGGCGGATAAGAAAGCTACCCTTCATATTGAAGGTCAAGCACCGATCGAATTGCCGATTACAGAAGGTGTACTTGGTACTCCAGTCATCGACGTTCGTACACTAGGTTCTAATGGTTTTTTCACTTTTGATCCTGGTTTTCTTGCCACTGCATCTTGTGAATCGCAAATAACTTATATTGACGGTGGAAAAGGTATCCTTCTACACCGTGGTTATCCAATTGATCAACTGGCCAACAACGCTGATTACTTAGAAGTTTGTTACATTCTTTTATACGGCGAAGCTCCTTCTCGAGCTCAATACGAAGAGTTCAAGACGACTGTCACGCGTCACACCATGGTTCATGAGCAAATTGCTAGTTTCTTCCACGGCTTCCGCCGTGATGCTCACCCAATGGCTGTTATGTGTGGTGTGGTAGGTGCGCTTGCTGCGTTCTATCATGATTCATTAGATGTTAATAACGACACACACCGTGAAATTGCGGCATACCGCCTAATTTCAAAAATGCCAACACTGGCTGCAATGTGTTACAAATATTCTATCGGTCAACCATTTATCTACCCGCGCAATGACCTAGGCTACGCAGAAAACTTCCTACACATGATGTATGCAAACCCATGTGAAGAATATGAAGTAAACCCTGTTGTTGCTCGCGCAATGGACAAAATCTTTACGTTACATGCTGATCACGAACAGAACGCTTCAACGTCAACAGTTCGTTTAGCAGGTTCTTCGGGTGCAAACCCATTTGCCTGTATTGCGGCTGGTATCGCTTCTTTGTGGGGCCCTGCTCACGGTGGTGCTAATGAAGCTTGCCTAATGATGCTTGAAGAGATCGGTAGCGTAGACAACATTGAAGAATACGTAGCAAAAGCAAAAGACAAAGATGACCCATTCCGCCTAATGGGCTTTGGTCACCGTGTCTACAAGAACTACGATCCACGTGCAACGGTAATGCGTGAAGCGTGTCACGAAGTACTTAAAGAGCTAAACATTCAAGATCCACTACTTGACGTAGCAATGGAACTTGAGCGCATCGCTCTTTCTGATGAGTACTTTGTATCGAAGAAACTATACCCGAACGTAGATTTCTACTCAGGTATCATTCTGAAAGCGATTGGCATTCCTGTATCAATGTTCACAGTAATCTTCGCGATGTCTCGTACTATCGGTTGGATTGCACACTGGAACGAAATGCACAGCGATCCGACGAACCGTATCGGTCGTCCTCGTCAATTGTACACTGGTGAAGAACAGCGTGATTTCCAAGCTCTACACGAGCGCGAATAGTAAGGTTTAGACTTTTCTAATCGATTAAAATCAAAAAGGGTTGATGTATTAACATCAACCCTTTTTTGTCTTTCAAGATTTTCTACCACTTCAATGAAGCTACAAATATCCAGACAAGCATAAACTCTCAGTGTGGCTATACAGGATTATCAATATCGATAAATTCAACATCTAAACCATGCTCTTTCTCTAGCCACTCACCTAATGCCTTCACGCCATAACGTTCTGTTGCATGGTGGCCTGCCGCAAAGTAATGAATATCTTGCTCACGTGCTGAGTACGTTGTTCGCTCTGAGATCTCACCAGAGATAAACGCATCAATGCCTTGAGAAGCCGCTAACTCAATGTAGTCTTGACCACCACCGGTACACCAACCGACAGTAGTAATCAATTTATCTTGGTTTTCTGGAGTAATGTGTAACGGCTTACGGTTCAAAGCTTGGTCAATCTTTTCTGCGAACTCAGCACCTGTCATTGCCGTTTTCAACTTACCGAACATCGCAACAGATTGTGGGTGCCCTTCTAAACCGCCTTCGACTTCGATATCAAGCAATTCAGCAAGCTTAGCGTTGTTACCTAACTCAGGATGAATATCAAGAGGCAAGTGGTAACCCAAAAGGTTAATGTCGTTTTTAATCAAAGTTCGAATGCGCTTGCCTTTCATACCACGAATCGCTTCTGACTCACCTTTCCAAAAGAAACCATGATGCACGAGCAAAGCGTCTGCATTCAGCTCTACAGCTCTGTCTATAAGTGCTTGCGAGGCAGTGACACCGGTAACGATGCGCTTTACTTCTGACGCACCTTCAACCTGTAAACCATTCGGGCAGTAATCTTTAATCTGCTGTGGTTGCAGTTTTTCGTTAAGTAGCTTTTCTAATTGTAAGTTATTCATTTTTATTTCCAGCTTACCTTTATAATAACGTCGTTATATCAATTTACGGGTAGAATGTCGAAAGCCCCAAGGCTATGTTTATAAAGAGCTACATTTATGAAGAACTGAGCTCTTTATAAAAAACAGATGATTGAAGTTTATGAGGAATAGATGACAGCACTGCAACGTTTTTACCAATGGGTTATCGACTCGCCACCGTTACTGGAAATCAAACCACCCGTTTCTGATCTCAGAGCCTTCTCAAGCCCTCATACCATCGATTCATCACATACATACAATGGTAATCCTAGGCTAGGTTTCCTATACCAGCATCTATGTGAACAAGTCATCGTTGCTTCGGATAATTATTCGATCAAGTACGATGAGATTCAGATTAATGTTGAGGGGAGAACACTCGGTGCTATCGACTTTATTCTCGAAGAACAGAGCAGCCGAAATCTGCAACATTGGGAAGTGGCGATTAAGTTCTACCTACTCCATCAACAGACATGGTTTGGTCCTAACTCTCACGACCAATTGGATAAGAAGCTCGATCGAATGCTTAGCCACCAGCTGGGTATGTCGTCTTCAACAGCCTTTGTTGAGCAATATCCAAAGATCGACGTCGACTCAAAGCACCTTTTGATGCAAGGTCGTCTATATACCAACCCATTCTTAGATCAAAAAGTACCTACTGAATGTTTGGGTTACGACATTAATTCAAGCCAAATCAACGGTTTTTGGTGTTATCAAAACCAAGCCCATTTAATTACTGAAGTGCTCTATCCTCTCACCAAAGAACAATGGGCAGCTGGCACTGATGACTTCACCTGTGAACCTATCACCGCGTTCGGTGACCGCTTCGTTCATGGGCAAACCAAATCAGGGCAGTTTTGGTTTGTGATGCCACAAAGTTGGCCGCACGGATAATCTACTTAGTTGCTTAGCAATTAAACTACTTAGCCTTAGCCGCTTTACCCACAAACTGATAAAAAAAGGGCTGATGCTTTCACATCAACCCTTTCACTATTTACTTGATGACTCTACTAATCTGTATTCGATTATAGGCCAGCGGCTGCAAATACTTGATTAACAATCTCTTGAGCTTCTGCTTCGATTGCTTTTAGGTGCTCTTCACCTTTAAAGCTTTCACAGTAGATCTTGTAGATGTCTTCAGTGCCTGATGGGCGAGCAGCAAACCAACCGTTCTCAGTCGTCACTTTTAGGCCACCAATCGCAGCGCCATTACCTGGAGCATGCGTTAGGCGTGCAGTAATCGCATCGCCAGCAAGTGTTTCAGCAGAAACCATCTCTGGAGACAACTTCTTCAGCACGTCTTTTTGTGCGCCATTTGCTACCGCTTGAATACGGTTGTACTTAGATTCGCCGTGTTTAGCAGCAAGCTCTTCGTAGTATTCTTGTGGGTTCTTACCCGTAACTGCAGTGATCTCAGCCGCAAGTAGACAAAGAATCAGGCCATCTTTATCTGTTGACCACGGTGTACCGTCTTTACGTAAGAAAGATGCACCTGCACTCTCTTCACCACCGAAACCAAACTGACCGTTATAAAGGCCATCAACGAACCATTTGAAACCAACTGGCACTTCGCAAAGCTCGCGACCTAAATCAGCAACAACGCGGTCAATCAGAGCACTTGATACCAGTGTCTTACCAACAGCAACGTCTTTGCCCCAACCTTCACGGTTACGGTATAAGTAGTCGATACACACTGCTAGGAAGTGGTTTGGATTCATTAGGCCTTTTGGCGTAACAATGCCGTGGCGATCGTAATCTGGGTCATTACCAAACGCTAGTTGGTAGTCGTCTTTAAGAGCCAGTAAACCTGCCATCGCGTATGGAGAAGAGCAGTCCATACGAACCACGCCGTCTTTGTCTAGAGACATAAACTGGAACGAAGGATCAACCGCTTCACTTACAAGAGTAAGATCTAAATTGTACGCTTTACCAATTTGACGCCAGTAATCAATACCGCTGCCACCCAGTGGATCAACACCAATTTTGATGTTTGCTTTCTGGATCGCTTCCATATCAACAACGTTAACCAAGTCAGCAACGTATGGTGCAACCAGATCCACTTCTTTTACTAACTCAGACTGCTTAGCCTGTGCGATAGGAGTGCGTTTAACGCCTTGCATTTGCTCAGCAATGATCACGTTCGCACGGTCTTCAATTGCTTGAGTCAATTCAGCCTCAGCTGGACCACCATGTGTCGGGTTGTATTTAATACCGCCGTCTTGAGGTGGGTTATGCGAAGGCGTGATAACAATGCCGTCCGCTTTTTTATCATTCACTCGGTTGTGCGTAAGAATCGCGTGCGAGATACCTGGTGTTGGAGTAAAGCCATTTTTTTCTTGAATAATAACTTCAACGCCGTTCGCTACAAGCACTTCGATAACAGTAGAAAACGCAGGCTCAGAGAGAGCGTGAGTATCTTTACCTAAGAAAAGTGGGCCTGTTGTACCCTGCTCAGCACGAACCTCAGCAACCGCTTGTGCGATCGCGAGAATGTGGTTTTCGTTAAATGTTGATTTGTCTGCTGTACCGCGATGACCTGAAGTACCGAACTGTACTTTGTGATCAGGGTTAGTAGCATCCGGCTGCTGTAAGAAATAGTTAGCCACTAAAGCCGGAATATTATGAAGATCTTCCTGCTGAGCTTTCTGCCCGGCACGAGGGTGCATAGCCATTTTTCGACATCCTTATATATAAAATTTAAAAACAAAAAAACCTCATAATATCTTCTTATCCATGGATATTATGAGGTTTAAATCAGATTTCGTTAAATTGAACCTGTTACTTTTTCTATCAATTCTGCTTGGAAACTCATGCGGCTCATAAGCTGCTCAACCATCTGTCTTTTACGGCTTGTATTGTTATTAGTAATAACCCAAAAAGGACTTTGTGGAATGGCTTTAGGCTTAGTGGTATTACCATTTGCAAGTAATGTCTCTTCATTGTCTGCAAAGTAAACACGCTTACGGCCTTTCACTTGAGTTGCTTCAGAAAAGCTTTCAGCGTCAATTTTATGCAGTGTCGATAACACCAGCATGAAACGATCAATGGCTTTCTTTAATGATGCAAACTCATCTGATATTAGTAATGAGCGCATTTCTTTAACGCCATCGAACTTCTCTGGAGTAAAGCCTACCTCTTTGCTAACAACGATACCTTTTGGCTCAACGCTCTCTTTGAACGGAACCATGCCTGGGCGATCTACTTGTAACAAGCGGCGCAGAATATCTGAAGCGCTTTCGCCAATACGTTCTGTCTGACCCGCGATATAACGGTATAGGTCTTCATCAACCTCAATTGTTTTCATTCGCTTTTCACAATCTCAATGTTTAAACTCAGGGGGATTATAGCGAGATCCGCGCGGATACTCTACGTCAAACCCACCATGAATAAGATAAAAATGTCAGTACAGCTCAACTATAAAATAGAAGGTGCGGGTCACACCATTGTTTTGATCCATGGATTATTTGGTAATCTGGACAACCTTGGCTTGCTGGCTAGGGATCTAAAAGCCGATCATCAGGTGATCAGCATTGATCTTCGTAACCACGGTCAGTCCTTTCATAGCGATACTCACGACTATAAAGCAATGGCACAAGACGTTGCTCAGCTGTTGGATGATCTTGAACTAAAAGATGTCACTGTAATCGGTCACTCTATGGGTGGAAAAGTCGCGATGGCGCTTACCCAGCATCTTGAATTAAACAAGCTGGTTGTGTTGGATATGGCTCCGGTTGCCTACACCCAAAGTAGTCACGACAACGTATTCGCAGGCCTACAAGCGGTGATCGAAGAACAACCAACGTCACGCTCAGACGCGCTAAAGGTTCTCGCAAAACATATCGAGATAGATGGGGTTCGCCAGTTCCTAACCAAATCTTTGTTCAAATCAGAACAAGGCATCATGGAATGGCGATTCAACGTTGCGTCACTGCTCGCCAATTACTCGCAGATCATTGGTTGGAAACCGATTGATAAAACCTCGGTCAAAACCTTGCTTATAAAAGGTGGGGATTCTGATTACCTCACCGCTGAGCACCAAACCGCCGTTCAACAGCAATTTTCCAACGCAAAGGCACATGTTATCGCCAATACCGGACACTGGTTACACGCGGAAAAACCAGCCGAAGTGCTCCGTGCAATCAGAAAATTCATCGCTTAAATATGTTGATTCGTCGATATAAATGAGAGCTGTGTAATCACAGCAGATTAACTTTATCTCACAAGAGTGATATAGTGCGCCCAAGCAAATTTGGTATATAAGGTTCCCATGCTTTACGACTACATGAACATCATTGAATCTATTGGTTTAGATCTTCTGTTTGCCGCGATTTTCTTTCTAATCGGAATGGCAATTAAAGACGTTCTAAAGGAAGGAAATGTTCCAGCATTTGGTCGTCGCATCGTATGGTTAGTACTTTTCCTTGGCTGCGCAGGTTTTATCGCAAAAGGGATAATCCAGCTAAGCTGGGAAGGAACTGGAATCTAACGATTTCCTCCGAACTTTATTACACCGACAACAGACAAAATTAAAGGTAATGATTCTATGGCAAGTGTAGGTCTCTTCTTTGGTAGCGATACAGGTAACACTGAAGCTGTTGCTAAGATGATTCAAAAGCAATTGGGCAAGCAGCTCGTTCAAGTTCAAGACATTGCAAAAAGCAGCAAAGAAGATATCGATAACTTCGATCTACTGCTGCTTGGTATCCCTACGTGGTACTACGGCGAAGCACAATGTGATTGGGATGACTTTTTCCCTGAGCTAGAAGCTATTGATTTCTCAACGAAGCTTGTTGCTATCTTTGGTTGTGGCGACCAAGAAGATTACGCAGAGTACTTCTGTGATGCTATGGGTACTATCCGTGACATCGTTGAAGCGAAAGGCGGTACTATCCTAGGTTACACATCAACTGAAAGCTACGAATTCGAAGCATCGAAAGGTTTAGTTGAAGGTGATGACAGCCAATTTGTTGGTCTATGTATTGACGAAGATCGTCAACCAGAATTGACTGACGAGCGCGTAACTAACTGGGTTAAACAAATCCACGAAGAGATGTGCCTAGCAGAGCTAGAAGACTAATTCTCTCGTCGTTATTAATTGTTACAATTAATAACGACAGTATAGATACGAAAAAACCTCCATCTTGGAGGTTTTTTTGTTATTTAGGCTTACAGATTAACATTCCGCTTCGAGTGCTTCGTCGTCATCTTCTCTGAATTGAGGCTTCTTTCTCACATATAGGGTTCGTTGTATTTCTGATACCACATTCCCCTTGTTATCTTTTACGTAGATAATAAACTCAGGAAAGCACTTCTCCCCTAACTGAGTTTGACGATAAATATCATCAAGTTGACCTTGGCTTATCTCGAAATCAGCGTACAAGTCAGACTGCCCTGGCTTGATAAAGTTGATGCTTGCTTCTTTATCCCAAACATAATATCGCTCACCTAAAATACCCATTAACATCAAAGAGTAAACAGGATCGGTTAGGGAAAATATACTGCCGCCATATTGAGTACGATTGGCATTTTTATTCCACCAACGTAACTTAAGCGCTGTCTTTACTACCCTAAAATCAGCGCTGATATGAGCTATCTTAATACCAGCCCCCCAGAAAGGAGGCCAAATGTTGAGAGCGAATTTTACGATGTTTGGTTTATATATTCTTGCAAGTTGCTTATTCATAACAACATTCCGTGTTCATATTAGAATTACCGCCACCTTAACTGGTCGTACCTCCACTATAAGTGAGATACTTCCAATTTACAAAACAGATTGTGATGTCAGTGAGTAACCCTTTGAAGTTCGTGGTTTATTGTTATGCCTGACTAAACTATAATGGTATTAATATTGAATTCTGTTAATTGCTGCAGATCATCAACAGGAAAGTATATGTCAGACAATAATCAAGCTCTAAAAGATGCTGGTCTTAAAGTGACCCTCCCACGGCTCAAAATTTTAGAAGTATTACAACAACCAGACTGCCAACATATTAGTGCTGAAGATTTATATAAAAAGCTGATCGACTTAGGTGAAGAAATCGGCCTTGCGACCGTTTATCGCGTACTGAACCAATTCGATGATGCTGGCATTGTAACTCGCCACCACTTTGAAGGTGGTAAGTCTGTATTTGAACTTTCAACACAGCATCACCACGATCACCTAGTATGTTTAGACTGCGGTGAAGTTATCGAATTCTCTGATGATCTTATCGAAGAAAGACAAAAAGAAATCGCTCAACGCTACAACGTACAGTTAACTAACCACAGTTTATACCTGTATGGTAAAAGCATCACTGGGGATTGCAAAGGCAACCCAGACGCACACAAAGCGAAGAAATAACTCAGAACGCTGGCTAAGGCCGGCGTTTTTTATTTGGGCTCATACGGTATTAGGTTTCACATCAGCTTGACCCACAATTTGTTATTTTATCCACATACAAAAAAACCGGCTCTAGGCCGGTTTTTTATTAAGCATATCTTGAGAAACTAAGCTTTAGGAAAACGAGCGATTAAGCTTCAGCTTTACCCCAAGTGTCACGTAAGCCAACCGTACGGTTGAATACTAGCGCGTCTGCTTTAGAGTCTTTCGAATCTACACAGAAATAACCTGTACGTTCAAACTGGTACGCTTGCTCTGCCACGCCTTCTGCTAGGCTAGGTTCAACAAAGCCGTTTAGCGTAACAAGTGACTCAGGGTTAAGCGTTGCAGCGAAATCATCAGCAACGGCTGGGTTTGCCACTGTAAATAGACGATCATACAAACGAATCTCAGCAGGCAGTGCTTTATCAGCTGATACCCAATGGATAACGCCTTTCACTTTACGGCCATCTGCAGGGTTCTTACCTAATGTTTCATTATCGTAAGAACAGAAGATAGTCGTAATGTTGCCTTCTGCATCTTTTTCGATACGCTCAGCTTTGATCACGTAAGCACCACGTAGACGAACTTCTTTACCTAGAACCAAACGCTTGTACTTTTTGTTTGCTTCTTCACGGAAGTCGTCACGCTCAATCCAAACTTCGCGTGTAAATGGAACTTCACGAGTACCCATTTCTGGCTTGTTAGGGTGGTTTGCCACTGTCAATGTTTCTACTGTATCAGCGTCGTAGTTTTCAATCACGACCTTGATCGGATCAAGAACAGCCATTGCACGAGGTGCATTTTCGTTCAGATCATCGCGGATACAAGATTCAAGTGAACCGAACTCAATCATGTTCTCTTGCTTAGTCACACCAATACGCTTACAGAACTCACGGATAGAGCTTGAAGTAAAACCACGACGACGTAGACCAGAGATAGTTGGCATACGTGGGTCGTCCCAACCTTCAACTAGGTTTTCAACCACAAGTTGGTTCAGCTTACGCTTCGACATTACCGTGTATTCAAGATTCAGACGGCTAAACTCGTATTGACGAGGTTGGCAATCAATCGTGATGTTATCTAGAACCCAATCATACAAACGACGGTTATCTTGGAACTCAAGAGTACAGATAGAGTGCGTAATGCCTTCTAACGCATCAGAAATACAGTGCGTGAAATCGTACATTGGGTAAATGCACCATTTATCTGCAGTCTGGTGGTGGTGAGCAAAACGAACACGGTAGATCACTGGATCGCGCATAACCATGAAAGATGAGCTCATATCGATCTTAGCACGTAGACATGCTTTGCCTTCTTCGAAGCCACCGTCTCGCATTTTTTCAAATAACGCTAGGTTTTCTTCAGGGCTACGATCGCGGTATGGGCTCGCTTTACCTGGCTCTTTTAGCGTGCCACGGTATTCACGGATCTGCTCAGGACTTAGCTCGTCAACATACGCTAAGCCTTTATTAATTAATTCCACAGCATAAGCGTAAAGCGTATCGAAGTAGTTTGATGAGTAACAAATATCACCAGACCATTCAAAACCTAACCAACTTACATCATTCTTAATTGACTCAACGTATTCAACGTCTTCTTTTTCAGGGTTTGTATCATCGAAACGAAGATTACATTGTCCCTGGTAGTCCTGAGCAATACCAAAGTTCAAGCAAATAGATTTAGCGTGACCAATGTGCAGGTAGCCATTTGGCTCCGGCGGGAAACGAGTATGCACGCTACTGTGTGTACCATCCGCTAAATCTTTATCGATAATTTGGCGAATGAAATTCGATGGACGAGCCTCAGCTTCACTCATCTATAGCACCTCTATGTATTTAGTATTGTCAGGGAAAGTTATCTTCCATACCCAAGAAAAAGGCGGCTTTTGCTGCCTATCAAAGATAGAAAGATCATTGTTGCTAATCATCCACAATTCTTCGCCTTTGCACAATAAGAACCATCAGTTAATTGTGATTATTTCTGCTAATCGATGAAGAATAGAACGAACCTTGTTCACTGGCCTTAAATGACAGGCACAAAAAAGCCTCCCGTGTGGGAGGCTTTCAATTTGAAACTTAGTTAAGAACCGTTGTTACGTCTTAATAAGTACTTCCTATACTACGGAAGTTTTACATCAGATAGGTCTTCACCTGCACCGATAGCTTTCATTTCGCCAGCGACGATTTCAGCTAGTGGGCCTAGGATAACCTGTAGGTTGTTCTCACCTAGTTTAACCACACCTTTAGCGCCAAGTTTCTTAAGAACAACTTCATCAGCGATAGAGCGGTCTTTAAGAGTTAGACGTAGACGAGTGATACAAGCATCGATTGAAGTCAGATTTTCGTGACCACCTAGAGCTTTCAGGTATTGACGAGCAACGTCACCTTTTGGCGCATCACCAGCAGGAGCTGCTGCAGCTTCGTCGTCATCTTCACGACCTGGCGATTTCAAGTTGAAAGCGCGGATTGCGAAAGAGAAAGTGAAGAAGTATAGAGCACCGAATGCTAAGCCAATCAATAGTAGAGTGAATGGTTTAGTTGCTAGACCCCAGTTCAATACGAAGTCGATTAGACCAGCAGAGAAACCGAAACCGTGCAGAGTACCAAACATGTTTGCCACTACTAGAGACAGACCTGTAAATACAGCGTGCATTGCGTATAGAGCAGGAGCTAGGAATACGAACATGAATTCTAGCGGCTCTGTGATACCTGTTAGGAATGAACAGAATGCAACTGAGAACAGTGCGCCACCAACTTGGCTACGTTTTTCAGCAGGAGCAGCTAGGTACATTGCAAGTGCAGCACCAGGTAGACCGAACATCATTACTGGGAAGAAACCGTTCATGAATACGCCAGCACCTTTATCGCCACCGAAGAAACGGTGTAGGTCGCCAGATTTAACTGTATCAGTCACTTCTTTAACAACAGTCGTAATCTCTGGAGTTACTGAGTTAGCGAATGTGAATGTGTGCTCTTGGCCAACAACTAGAGTTTTCGCTAGTGAAGGGTCAACACAAAGTTGAGTGATGTTAGCGAATGCGCCTTGACCAGCAACAACGATTTCTTGACATGTACCCATACCGAACCAGAAGTATGAGTTCAACACGTGGTGTAGACCTACAGGGATTAGTGCACGGTTAAGAGTACCGTAAACGAATTGGCCAACAGCACCAGACGTTGATACCGCATGAGCTAGTGCATCTAGACCAGATTGAATACCAGGCCAAACCACACCAGACACAGCACCTGCAACAAGTGCAAATAGACCGGCCATTATAGGCACTAAACGTTTACCCGCGAAGAAAGCCAGCCACTCAGGAAGGCGTGTTGCGTGGAAAGCGTTGTAAGAGTGACCCGCGATGATACCTGCGAAGATACCGCCGAAGAATGACATATTAACGTCAGCATTGATTGTCGTTGCTGTCGCTGTTAGTACGAAGTAAGCAACTGCACCAGCAAGACCCGCTGCGCCGTTACCGTCTTTAGAAAGACCAATCGCGATACCTAGACCAAATAGCAGTGGTAGGTTACCGAAGATAGCACCACCAGCTTCTGCCATGAATGGAATATCAAGTAGATCGCCTTGACCTAAACGTAATAGAAGCGCCGCAATCGGAAGCGTTGCGATAGGTAGCATTAACGCCTTACCCAGCTTCTGTGCATATCCTAGAATATTCACCAGTTGTTTCCCCCTATAGGATTTTTAGAATTCGTTTGAGAAACTTATTTTAGTCGCTCAATTTAGTCCTATTCAGTGTATTCAATTAATTTTGCTCCGCAAATTAAAAGCTTACCATTTGTGATCCTAATCACCAGTTTTTACCAAATCCAGAGGTTTTTGCTAGCGAGATCATAAAACTTATTTTATCATTCAAAAAAATGAACGTTTATAGATAAAATTGAAATCTAATTACTAGGCCTAAACAGCGGTATTCGAAGGTGGTAACACCCTAAGAATAGCTTCTAACACTAAGCCTAGCTGTATAATAAAAACCAATTGTTCATATATTTTTCAACAAGTTAAATACGCTTCACACTTAGAAGCCGTTTGCCTAAAAAGATAAATCGTTACGTAAATGATGCTCGCAAACTAAGTCCACATTTAGGTAACGAATAGAATTTTAAAGATCTCACGATATAAGGATTAGCTGACTATGTACGCGCTAAGTAACTGTAAAATTTACACTGGTAGTGATGTTCTCACTGATCATGCTGTTGTAATCGAAAACGAACTGATCAAAAAAGTCTGTCCAATCTCTGAATTACCAGAAGGCATCGAGATTCGCGACCTAAATGGTGCGAACCTAAGCCCAGGTTTCATTGACCTACAACTGAACGGTTGTGGCGGTGTAATGCTGAACGATGAGATCACTGCAGAAACCATGCAGATCATGCACAAAGCAAACCTGCAATCCGGTTGTACTAGCTTCCTTCCAACGCTAATCACTTCATCAGATGAAGACATGCGTGCCGTTATCACGGCAGCTCGCGAGTACCACAACCAATACCAAAACCAATCTTTAGGCCTGCACCTTGAAGGTCCGTACCTAAACGTTGCAAAAAAAGGCATCCACAGCGTCGATCACATCCGCAAATCTGATAGCGAAATGATCGAGCTTATCTGTGAGAACAGTGACCTTGTTGCGAAAGTAACACTGGCTCCTGAGCTTAACGACCCAGAACACATCGAGCGTCTACGTAAAGCTGGCGTAGTTGTTTCTATTGGTCACACCAACGCAACGTACGCAGAAGCGCGTCAAGGTTTTGAGTCAGGTATTACATTTGCAACTCACCTGTTCAACGCGATGACACCGATGGTTGGTCGTGAACCTGGCGTTGTTGGCGCAATTTACGATACTCCTGAAGTTTATGCGGGCATCATCGCTGACGGCTTCCACGTTGATTACGCAAACATTCGAATTGCGCACAAAATCAAGGGAGAAAAGCTTGTATTAGTGACGGATGCCACAGCTCCTGCAGGTGCTGACATGGAATACTTTATTTTTGTCGGTAAGAAAGTATATTACCGTGATGGTAAGTGTGTTGATGAAAACGGCACACTAGGCGGCTCGGCTCTGACTATGATTGAAGCAGTTCAGAATACAGTTGAGCACGCTGGTATCGCTTTAGACGAAGCTCTTCGCATGGCTACACTATACCCAGCTACGGCTATCGGTGTAGAAAGCAAGCTAGGTCGAATCAAAAAAGGCATGGTTGCAAACCTTGCTGTATTTGACCGAGATTTTAACGTTAAAGCGACTGTTGTTAACGGACAATACGAGCAAAATTAAGTATGAATGGCGGACAAATAGGTAACGTAGATTTAGTTAAACAACTAAACAGTGCGGCGGTATACAGACTAATAGACCAACAAGGGCCTATCAGTCGTATACAAGTGGCTGATGTAAGCCAACTCGCACCGGCAAGTGTTACAAAAATTACCCGCCAGCTTTTAGAGCGCGGCCTAATTAAAGAGGTTGCGCAGCAAGCGTCTACTGGCGGTAGACGCGCTATCTCCCTAACCACAGAAGTAGAACCTTTTCATTCTGTTGCTGTGCGATTAGGTCGAGACTACATTCAAATAAGCCTTCATGACCTTGGTGGTCGTGAATTGGCTTTCTTACAGCAAGACCTTAATTATTCAGATCAGTCAGACCTTACCCAAGGCTTGGTGAATAACTTGAAGGCTTTCATTGCTGAACACCAACCAAAGATCGATCAGTTGATCGCGATTGGCGTGACTCTACCAGGCTTGGTAAACCCGACAACAGGTGTTGTTGAGTACATGCCAAACACAGATATCGACAACTTGGCTTTGAGCGACATTATTCGTGACACATTCCATGTCGCTTGTTTTGTTGGAAACGACGTTCGAGGAATGGCGTTAGCTGAGCATTACTTCGGCGCAAGTAAAGACAGCCAAGACTCTATTCTTGTCAGTGTTCACCGTGGTACTGGCGCAGGCATCATCGTTAATGGTCAGGTTTTCTTAGGCCATAACCGTAACGTGGGTGAAATTGGTCACATCCAAATCGACCCGCTAGGAGAGCAGTGCCAATGTGGTAACTTCGGTTGCCTTGAAACTGTAGCGGCAAACCCTGCCATTGTAGAACGAGTTCAAAAACTCATTAAACAAGGTTACGAGTCTTCGCTAACAGAGCTTGAACACATCACTATCCAAGACGTTTGTGATCATGCTATCAATGGTGATGAACTTGCTAAGCAAAGCTTGGTTCGAGTGGGCAATCAGTTAGGTAAAGCTATCGCAATGACGATTAACCTGTTTAATCCTCAAAAAGTCATCATTGCCGGTGATATTACGAAGGCACAAGAGATTGTTTTCCCTGCAATTAAGCGCAATGTAGAGAATCAGTCGTTAACGACTTTCCATAGCGGCCTGCCTATTGTAGCATCACAGATCGATAAGCATCCCACGATGGGAGCTTTTGCAATGATTAAGCGTGCCATGCTCAACGGTGTGCTACTTCAAAAGCTACTCGAAGACTAAAGAAAACCATTCTGATTTTCCGCGGGCCGTGTTTGTATAAACACGGCCCGTTTTTTTAAGCTAGGGAACAACAACAACAAGTTATGGAACTTATATTAATATCCACTGCGTTTATCGCAGGATTTATTGCTTTAAAGTGTCACCTTCCCCCATTGGTCGGCTTTTTGGTCGCAGGCTTTGGGCTCTTTGCTCTGGGTTTTGAAACCAATGACACCATCATCACTTTGGCTGATCTAGGTGTCACCCTACTCCTCTTTACTATTGGCTTAAAACTCGATATTAAAACCCTGCTCTCTAAAGAGATCTGGGCTGGCGCTACAATCCACAACCTTTTATCCACTCTGTTTTTTGCAGTCGCCCTGTTTGGTTTTAAATTCCTAGGTATTTCATCACTGGCAGCCATGTCGATAGAACAGATCGTCCTACTCGGTTTTGCCCTCTCATTCTCTAGTACCGTATTCGCGGTTAAGTCTCTGCAAGAGAAAGGGGAAATGAATGCGACCTACGGAACGTTAGCGATTGGTATTCTAGTCATGCAGGATATTTTTGCGGTGGTCTTTTTAACGGCTTCAACAGGAAAAATGCCAGAATGGTATGCCATCGCACTGTTCGCCTTACCGTTCTTACGTCCATTATTCTACAAAGTACTCGATTGGGTTGGTCACGGTGAGATGTTGGTTTTGTTCGGCATCTTCTTCGCGTTAGTCGTTGGTGCAGGCTTGTTCCAATTCGTCGGTATAAAGCCCGACCTAGGCGCTCTTATCCTAGGTATGTTGCTTGCTGGTCACCCGAAAGCCTCTGAGCTGTCGAAGTCACTATTCAACCTTAAAGAACTGTTCCTTGTTTGTTTCTTCTTGAACATTGGCCTTTCAGAGCAGCCAACCATTCAAGGCTTTATGCTAGCCGTCTTGTTCTTATTATTACTGCCAGTGAAAGGCGTTCTTTACTTCTTAGTACTTAACCGCTTTAAGTTCCGTGTTCGAACATCTCTACTCACTTCACTATCACTGTTTAACTACAGTGAATTTGGCCTCATTGTTGGTGGCCTTGCCTTTAAGATGGGTTGGATGTCTGGTGATATCTTGGTTGCCGTGGCTATTGCGGTTTCACTGTCGTTCTTGATCGCTGCACCTCTGAACCGAGCTGGTCATAAGCTTTATCAACAATCTGGTAAATGGTTAAAAGAACATGCTGCAGAAAAGCTTCACCAACGTGATAAACGAATTGACCCGGGTCGTGCTCAGGTTCTGATTCTTGGTATGGGACGCATTGGTACTGGTGCCTACGACGAGCTCCGTTCACGCTACGGCAAAGTGAGTTTAGGTGTCGAGGTTCGTGAAGAAGCTGCACATAACCATAGAAGCCATGGGAGAAATGTGATTTCCGGTGATGCGACTGACCCCGATTTCTGGGAACGCATCTTAGATACCGCAAACGTAAAGCTGGTGATATTGGCAATGCCTCACCACCAAGGTAACCAAACCGCTTTAGAGCAATTGAAGTCGCGTGACTTTAAAGGCCAAATTGCCGCGATTGCTGAATACCCAGATCAACTAAAAACATTAAAAGAAAACGGTGTCGATGCAGCGTTTAACATTTATAGCGAAGCAGGTAGCGGTTTTGCTCGCCACGTTTGTGAGCAGTTAAACCCAAACATCAGTAAAATCTAGCCCTAAACATTATCTAGTTAACCTCTCAAAATTGCTGTTCTTTTGCACTTTTGAGAGGTTTTTGTTTAAAAAACCAACCGCAATTAGACACCACTCACCAAAACCACATTAAAATTAGATAATTTCTAACAGAAACCCCTTTATATTATTTTTTTGCTCACATTCGGTTGCTTTTTTTAGCCAGAATGGCAAATTGAATGCAGTTGATTTAGAAATTATTTAAAAGGAAGTTCTATGTGTTCAGTATTTGGCATTCTCGACATTAAAAGTGATGCCGCAGCACTTCGCCCTATTGCTTTAGAAATGTCTAAAAAGCTTCGTCACCGTGGCCCAGACTGGTCTGGTATCTATGCCGGTGAAAAAGCCATTCTTGCTCACGAGCGTCTAGCTATCGTCGGCTTAAACAGTGGTGCTCAACCACTATATAGCCAAGACAAGAAACACATTCTTGCAGTTAATGGTGAAATCTATAACCACAAAGAACTTCGTGCACGCTATGAAGATAAGTACCAGTTCCAGACTGACTCTGATTGTGAGGTCATTCTTGCACTTTACCAAGAAATGGGTGCCGACCTTTTAGAAGAACTTAACGGTATTTTTGCTTTCGTTTTATACGACGAAGAAAAAGATGAATATCTAGTTGGTCGCGACCACATCGGTATCATCCCGCTTTACCAAGGATACGATGAGCACGGTAACTATTACGTTGCTTCAGAAATGAAAGCATTAGTTCCTGTATGTAAGACGATCAGTGAGTTCCCTCCTGGTAGCTTCTACTCTTCAAAAGATGCAGAGCCTCAACGCTACTACATCCGAGATTGGAATGAATACGCAGCCGTTCAAGGCAACAGCACAAGCAAAGAAGAGCTGACTGAAGCACTAGAAGCTGCGGTTAAGCGTCAACTAATGACTGACGTGCCTTACGGTGTACTTCTATCTGGTGGTCTTGATTCATCAATCACATCTGCTGTCGCTAAACGTTTTGCGGCAATGCGTATTGAAGATGATGAGCAATCTGAAGCTTGGTGGCCACAACTGCACTCATTTGCTGTTGGTCTAGAAAATGCGCCTGATCTGATCGCTGCTCGTGAAGTTGCTGATAAGATTGGTACCGTACACCACGAAATGACTTACACCATTCAGGAAGGCTTAGATGCAATCCGTGATGTTATCTACCACATTGAAACTTATGATGTAACGACCATCCGTGCTTCAACGCCGATGTACTTGCTTGCTCGTAAGATCAAAGCAATGGGTATAAAAATGGTACTTTCTGGTGAAGGTGCTGATGAAATCTTTGGTGGTTACCTGTACTTCCACAAAGCACCAAACGCGAAAGAGTTCCACGAAGAAACTGTGCGTAAACTTCTTGCTTTAAGCATGTTTGATTGTGCTCGTGCGAACAAATCCTTGGCGGCATGGGGTGTAGAAGGTCGAGTACCATTCTTGGACAAAGAATTCATCGACGTCGCTATGCGTCTGAACCCTGAAGACAAGATGTGTGGCAACGGTAAGATGGAGAAACACATCCTACGTGAGTGTTTTGAAGACTACCTACCAGACTCCATCGCATGGCGTCAAAAAGAGCAATTCTCTGACGGTGTAGGCTACGATTGGATTGATACGCTGAAAGCAACCGCTGAAGACAAAGTAACGGACAAACAGATGGAAACGGCTCAATTCCGCTTCCCTTACAACACACCAACAACAAAAGAAGGCTACGCTTACCGTGAAATCTTTGAGGAGTTATTCCCTCTAGAATCAGCGGCAGAGTGTGTTCCTGGTGGTCCTTCGGTTGCATGTTCATCAGCAAAAGCCATTGAATGGGATGAGTCATTCAAAAACTGTGTTGACCCATCGGGTCGTGCGGTACAAGCTGTTCACAACGACTCTTACTAGGTCGTTAGGTACCAGTCAAAAACAAAAAAGGCGCATGATGCGCCTTTTTTTAAGCCTGTTTTTTATTGCTGCACTTATGCATGAGCTTGTAGCGCTTCGTTCTCTATGCTGATCGGCACAACTTGACTGATCATCTTAACGAGCATAATAGAGCGTGCTTCTCCATCCTTTTGATGAAAAATAGCCTCTACCCCAGCAAACTGACCACTATTGATTTTGACCACTTGCCCTGATTCAAACTCAACGCAGCACTCTTCAGATTCATCTTCGCAACACTTCTCAAACTCTTTCAGTTCATACACTAAGTCGCCTTGGACTTCATGTGGCCTTGCTCCAAACTTAATAAAGTCAACGACACCACGTGTTGAACGAACAGTAGTAAAACTTGGACCTTGTTCGTAGTCAAAACGTACAAAGATGTAAGATGGGAATAGCGGTTCTTTGACCTGCTTCTCTTTCCCTCTAACGACCTTCTTGACATCTATTTGAGGATAAAAGCACTCTACCCCCTGATTCTCTAAGTGTTGTTGAGCACGCTTCTGATCACCGCGCTTACAATAAAGTAAATACCAACGTTTCATTTTACTAGCCATTTTCTATTTTGGGACATATTACCACAAGCCTAAAACGGTTAATCACCGCTAATAAAATGAATCCTGATAAGCAATAAATTATGCGTAACAGACCAACTTATCAACAAAAAGCCATAGGGACAAAAAGTGGTTAAGCATTGTACAGGGAACATTTGCAGATAAAAAGACGCATTATTGTAAGGCTATGTATGCTACACACATAAAGAACAGCATGCTATTTATTTCCAAAAAACCATCCACCAAACCAATAAATTCAACCGTTAGCATTCGATAATTCTTTTAAAATGAACGTTATGCGCTCAACTCAAAACTGAAAAATTAGTTTGCAGCACGTATCATCTGGGCAACACCACCAATAAAAACCCTTATTTTCATAAACTTATGAAAAATCAGTTATCGTGACCATAAAAGACGCCTATTGCAGATGGTTATTCCACTCTGTATACATAAGTAACTATAAAATCTTTTAATACCAAAAATTAGTAAAACTTATGCCAAGCAATCACAACATATTTGGCCACCCTAGAGGCCTATTTCTACTCTTTAGCACCGAGCTATGGGAACGTTTCTCCTACTATGCAATGCGTGCAATTCTTGTTTTATTTCTTACCGATACCACTATTAATGGTGGCCTTGGTTGGTCAACAAAAGATGCCCTCGATCTTTATGGTATCTACACTGGTTTAGTCTATATCACGCCCTTAATCGGCGGCTGGCTTGCCGATAACTACTTAGGACAACGTAAATCGATCCTAGTAGGTGGTGTATTAATGGCACTAGGCCAATTTACGCTCGCTCTTCCTAACGGTGCTATTGGCTTAGACCAAGTAAATGCTCTTTATCTAGGTTTAGCACTGCTTATCAGTGGTAACGGTATGTTCAAACCAAACATCTCAACCATGGTTGGCGACCTATACCAAGAAGGCGATAACCGACGTGACGGCGCTTTCACCATTTTCTACATGGGCATCAACTTAGGCGCGCTACTGGGTGGCTTAATTTCAGGTGCTGCAGTCGACTCATTCGGCTGGAAAGCTGGCTTCCTAGCCGCTGGTATCGGTATGGTTATTAGCTTAGTTATGCAGTTGACGATGGCTCAGTCATGGTTAGGCAACATTGGCTCAGTACCTGCAGCTGCACGAGCGAAAGCACTGAACAAATCGAAAGAGAAAACACCACTGACCAAAGAAGAGTTCGACAGACTAAAAGTTATTCTGATTATGGGTCTGTTCGTAATTGTTTTCTGGGCTGGCTTTGAACAAGCTGGCGGTCTGATGAACATCTACACTCAACAATATACTGACCGTATGATTGGTGGTTTTGAAGTTCCGGCTGCATGGTTCCAATCTCTGAACCCATTCTTCATCATCACCCTCGCACCTATCATTGCCGCATTTTGGGTTAAGCTTGGTAAGCGCGAACCAAACTCTCCTGTGAAATTTGCAATGGCTTTGTTCTTCCTAGCTCTAGGCTTTGTGTGCATGATGGGTGCAGTAATGGAGCAAGGTGGCGACCTAACAGTGAAAACATCAATGCTTTGGTTAGTCGTGCTTTCTTCTTCCATACCCTTGGCGAGCTTTGTCTATCTCCTATTGGCCTGTCGTTGGTCACTAAGTTAGCTCCGCTTCGTCTAGCATCGTTAATGATGGGTGCATGGTTTGGCTTCAATGCTGTTGCAAACTACGTAGCTGGACTCGTGGGTTCTCACGTTGGTGAGCTTGGCGCAATGTCTATCTTCGGTGGTATCGCAATTACAGCGACAATAAGTGGCGTCTTACTGCTTCTTTGTGCTGGCAAACTTGTATCATGGATGCATGGTGTAGAAACCAACATGACGCTAGAAGCAGAACCAAAAGCAGAAACTTCGGTTGCTTAATCGCTAGATCTATTTCAAGAAGAAACATCAAGATCAAAAAGGGCTGCTCAATGAGCAGCCCTTTTGTTATCTATTCAATCGACATATCAGTTAGCGATGAAGCGCCACTAGTTCAGCCATCATGTCGATGTGTGAGTCTCTGTCGTTGAGACACATAATGTAGCTAAAGTCAGAACCACCAGCATCAATGAACGTCTCTTTACACTGGTCTGAAATCTCTTCTAACGTTTCTAAACAATCCACCGAGAATGCAGGCGCCATAATATCGATCTTCTTGATACCTTTGCTTGGAAGCGTTTCAAGCGTTTCGTCAGTATAAGGCTTCAACCATTCCTCGCGGCCAAATCGAGATTGGTATGTCATGGTGATGTCTTCCGTGGATACCCCTAACTCCGCAGCAAGCAATTTAGTCGTCGCTTCACAATGTTGAGGGTAGATATCGCCTTCATCGGCTAACCTTTTAGGGATGCCGTGGAATGAACACACCAAGTGATCGCCTCTGCCATTTTCTTCCCAATGGCTACGCACACTTTCAGCCAATGCTTTCGCATAGCTAGGGTGAGAGTAATAATCTCGAATAAAGCGATAGCTCGGGATAACAGGCATTTGTTTGAAGGCTTTAGTTAAACCATCAGAAACGGCCGCTGTCGTTGTGCCTGAGTATTGAGGGTATAAAGGCAACACGATGATGTCTTCAACACCCTGATCCATTAATTGCTCAACGCCGGTTTTAAGGCTTGGATTACCATAGGTCATCCCCAAAGCTACAGGCATCTTTAATTTTGTTTGTAACTTTTCAGCTTGTCTCTGCGAATAAACAAGCAGTGGTGAGCCTTCATCCATCCAAACAGACTGATAAAGTTTAGCCACTTTAGGTGCTCGAATTGGTAAAATCACCCCATGTAAAATAGGATACCAAAGCCAGCGAGTTAGGTTTACCACTCGTTTATCGTGTAAGAATTCACTTAAAAATCGGCGAACGCCAGCTGGAGTCGCGGTATCTGGTGTTCCTAGGTTAACCAGTAAAACGCCCTGCTTTTTATTATTTTCCATAGCTACCTGAGACTAATGTGTGATTTTCTGGAACGTAATATACTAATCTGCATAAGTTTAAGATCATTGTTACGCAACTAAATTTAAGAATAGTTGTTCTTAACCTTGGTTATAAGCAACATCATCTGGTCGTTAGCCGCGCGAGTCTAAGCCATAGCGCGGAAACAAGTGCACAATCGAGTTTATCTAGATTGGTATATGACTAAAAATTGAAACAAAAAAAGCGACCCTAAAGGTCGCTTCCAATATATCAAATTCTAAAACTGGCTGTTAGCCAATTATGCTAGTGCTTTCTCAAGTTCTGCACTAACTTCAGCAACTTGCTTAGTACCGTCGAACTTAAGGTACTTAGTATTGCCTGCTTCAGCTTCTTTACCGTAGTAAGAGATAAGCGGAGCTGTTTGATCGTGGTATACACCTAGACGTGCACGAACCGTTTCTTCTTTGTCGTCATCACGAACCACTAGCTCTTCGCCAGTGATGTCATCTTTACCTTCTTCTTTAGGCGGGTTGTACACATTGTGGTATGTACGGCCAGAAGGAAGGTGAGCACGACGACCAGCCATACGCTCAACAATCACATCGTCAGCTACGTCGAATTCAACAACGTAGTCTACTGCGATACCCATTTCTTTTAGGCCATCAGCTTGAGGGATTGTGCGTGGGAAACCATCTAATAGGAAACCTTTCTCACAGTCATCTTGAGCGATACGCTCTTTGATAAGACCAAGGATAATTTCATCAGAAACTAGCTGACCCGCGTCGATTACTGATTTAGCTTGCTTACCAAGCTCAGTACCCGCTTTGATAGCAGCACGTAGCATGTCACCAGTTGAAATTTGAGGGATACCAAATTTGTTCATGATGAAGTTAGCTTGAGTACCTTTACCCGCGCCAGGAGCACCTAGAAGAATGATGCGCATGTTTAATCCTCTTATAAAAATTATGATTTATACCGAAGCTCACTATCCCGCCTTTCTGGTTTAATTTAGGTCAAACAAGAGAGGTTAGGTAACAACTGAGGCTAAGCAAAACTGTAAACAGAAGCAAAACGGTAAGTTTCGGTATAACGTTTAAAAATCATACAACTGGAGACGATAGGTTCATAGTCCCAGCTGATTAGGTCGAGCATTCTATCACATTAATATTCAATTTGGCTGAAATTAAGACTAAAGAATGTATCGACAGCGTTTGCGTTCGTCTTGTTAGCGACTTTAACTACATTTCGATGAATTTAAGCGACGTTCATAAAAAAAGCCCGCATTAGCGAGCTTTTATTTATAATTATGAGCTTAGCCCAAAGTCGAAAGACTAACGTTTTGTCAGCAGTTCGTTGATTGCACCTAAGAATTGTGACGGATCTTCCATTGAGCCCTTTTCAGCAAGCATAGCCTGTCCAAGTAGTAGCTCAACCCAGCGACCAAACGCCTGTTCGTCCGCTTCATCAGCCATCTGCTTAACTAGCGCATGCTCAGGGTTAATCTCAAAGATGTACTTAACTTCAGGAGCAGCTTGACCCGCCGCTTCTAGAAGTTTAGCCATTTGTGTTCCCATCTCGAAATCGTCGGTAACAACAACAGCAGGCGTAGTTGCTAGCTTGAATGTCGTGCGAACCTCTTTAACACGATCACCAAGGTAAACTTGAGTGCGTTCAACAACAGACTTGAACTCTTCTTCCGTCTCTTTCTGCTTCTCTTTCTCTTCTTCACCTTCAAACTTGCTTAGGTCTAAGCCCGCCTTTGTGATCGACTGAAATTGCTTACCATCAAAATCAGTTAGGTAGTTCATCACATACTCATCAATACGATCGTACATTAGAACCACTTCAATACCTTTGGCTTTGAACTGCTCTAAGTGAGGGCTGTTCTTAGCAGCTGCATAGCTGTCCGCCGTTAGGTAATAAATCTTGTCTTGACCTTCCTTCATGCGTTCAACGTAAGAAGCAAGGCTGATTGTTTGATCAGCAGAATCTACTTCCGTTGACGAGAAACGAAGTAGACCAGCGATCTTCTCTTTGTTCGCCATGTCTTCCGCAGGGCCTTCTTTCAATACTAGGCCGAACTCTTTCCAAAACTCTAAGTACTTGTCGTTGTCATTCTTCGCCATACGCTCAAGCATAGTCAGAACACGCTTAGTACATGCGCCACGAAGAGACTGAGTCACTTTGTTGTCTTGAAGAATTTCACGAGACACGTTTAACGGCAGATCATTTGAATCAATTAAGCCACGAACGAAACGCATGTAAGATGGCATGAACTGTTCAGCATCATCCATAATGAATACACGCTGTACATAAAGCTTTAAGCCGCTCTTATGGTCACGGTTCATCATGTCCCAAGGTGCTTTAGCTGGGATGTAAAGCAGGCTTGTGTAGTCGTTCTTACCTTCAACTTTGTTGTGGCTCCACGTTAATGGATCAGCAAAGTCGTGAGATACGTGCTTGTAGAACTCTTGGTACTCTTCTTTCTCGATATCAGATTTGTTACGAGTCCAAAGCGCTTGCGCCTTGTTAATCTGTTCCCAATGCTTCTCTTCGGTGTCTTTACCTTCGTCATCTTTTACTGCAGTTAAGATAGAAACCGGGATGCCGATGTGGTCAGAATATTTACCAATCACTTCACGTAAACGCCACTCGTTCAAGAACTCTTTACCGTCTTCACGCATATGAAGAATAATATCAGTACCACGAGATTCTTTAGTGATGTCTTCAATGGTGTAGTCGCCTTCACCCGCTGAATGCCATTGCACGGCTTCATCGCTTGCCAGTCCAGCAGCGCGAGTTCGAACCGTTACTGCGTCTGCAACGATAAATGCAGAATAGAAACCGACACCAAATTGGCCAATAAGTTGAGAGTCTTTACTTTGGTCATCAGACAGCTTTGAGAAAAAGTCAGCCGTACCTGATTTAGCAATCGTGCCCAAATGCTCAATAACATTGTCGCGGCTCATGCCGATACCGTTATCAGAAATGGTCAGAGTGTTGGATTCTGCATTGAATGACAACTTCACGCCTAGATCCGCGTCGCCTTGGTAAAGGTCGCCATTTGATAGCGCTTGAAAACGAAGCTTGTCAGCCGCATCAGATGCGTTAGAGATCAACTCACGTAGGAAAATTTCTTTGTTTGAATACAGTGAGTGAATCATTAGATGAAGTAGTTGTTTTACTTCAGATTGAAAGCCACGAGTCTCTTTATTTTGCGTTGCTGTTTCGCTCATTTTTACTCCAAAACATCTATACTTTATGTTGAATACCGAAAGGGCCGTTACACAGGATGCCACTCTTATGTTCATTAACATGAGGATGACAAATGTAAATTCAAGGTCAAAAATCATAAAAACACTGTTTTGTTGATCTGTTTTTATTATCCTTGAGGGTGATAAATATAAAAGAACATAAAAGAAGCCATGATTTGGTGAAGAATGAACGGAACTTCACCTGAGATTTGTCTATTTCGCACCCAAAATCATCCAAAATAGAAGAATTCAATGAGCAATATCGGCACAAAGTTTATTCTCGCACAGCGGTTCGTATTCGATCCAAACAGCAATTCACTTGTTGATCAGGCCAGTGACGGTGAAGTCGTACGCCTTGGTAGCAATGAAAGCCGCATTCTCCTGATGCTGTCAGAAAGACCCAATGAAGTTATCACTCGCAACGAATTACACGAATATGTTTGGCGAGACCAAGGCTTTGAGGTGGACGACTCCAGCTTGACGCAAGCGGTATCAACACTCAGAAAAATGTTGAAAGACTCAACTAAGTCTCCAGAATTCGTAAAGACCGTACCAAAGCGTGGTTACCAGTTTATCGCTTCTGTCGAACGTTCTGCTCCACTTTCGTCAAGCGAACAACCAGTTATGGCTGAAATCGTAGAAAGTGAGATGGAACCGACCTTAGCATTTACGACGACAGCAGAAGAAGTGGTCACCGAGATGGCCGAATCAGAACCCGCGACTAAGGTTCAAGAGGTTAACGCTGAGGTAGAGCCGAAAGCTGAAACAAACATTGCCACTAGCAAAAATAACAATAAATGGACAAGCTTTAGTGTGTTGCTCGCCGCTATCATCATGCCAATTCTGGTATTAACGTTCACTAACCCAGCAGAATCAGAGTTCCTGACTCTGGCAGAAGTTGATGGAGTGAAGGTTCAGACCCCAATTAACCACCCAGATCTCACCAATTGGCTACCAGCGATAGAGAAATGTGTATTGCGTTACAACACCAATCATGCCGGAATGTTGAAACCGACTGAAGTGATTGCAACAGGCGGACAAACCAACTACCTTGCCCTCAACTACATTCACCCGCAAGATTACTCGAGCGAAAATGTAACCCTAAGAATTTACGCAAATCAGTCGGATGTAAACGACATTTGTAACGGTGGTCAGTAACATGAAATTAAAAGTATCGATTATTTTACTGGTTCTATCTGCATTTTTGAGTGGTTGGTTATATTGGGGCAGCGATGCAAAAGTAGAGCGCTTGCTCACTCAGCATGAATGGCAATCGAAAATGGTGACGCTGATTAGCGATAACAAACAAGCTGACTCAATAGGCCCGCTTCGTAAAGTTGAATTGTCATCTAATGCTAAATACTTACCGAACGGCACTTACCTGAGAATGTCAGTGGTTAGGCTATATAGCACCCAAACAGCACCTGCAAATGTGATCAACATCTCTGAGACCGGCCAATGGGATATCAACGATAATTACCTACTGGTTTCTCCGACAGAGTTTAAAGACGTAACCTCGGCTCAACGCCAGGATTTCTCACAAGAGCAGCTCGAACTGATCACTCAGGTTATCAAAATGGATGCCGAGCAAAGCCGACGCATCGATATCGTTAACCCGAAAGCTCTGCTACTGACTAGCTTGAACCACGGTTCTACTGTGTTGTTTTCAAACTAACTCTCTCGAGTAATAAATAAAGGGGCATGATGCCCCTTTTTTGTATCTAATTTCTAACATAAGATCTATCGATCTGTATTAATTCACTTACCCTATTGTCGAACTCTCCTCCTATCCAACTTTTCAAGTAACTAGCTCGTCAAAATGGCATTTGAAATATTAACGTTTGCCGTTGGTATTAAGTTACTGTTATAGAATTTAAAAGGTTAATCATGACGACAGAATCAAACTCGGTAAGTACATCAATCACCAAGGCAACAATCGCAATACACTATTGCCGTCAATGTAATTGGATGCTTCGCTCTAGCTGGTTATGCCAAGAACTGCTGCATACCTTCAGCGAAGAAATTGAACAGGTGAGCTTACACCCAGATACAGGAGGTCGATTTGAGATTTTTTGTAATGGAGTGCAGATCTGGGAAAGAAAAGTGGATGGAGGTTTTCCTGAGGCGAAAGTGCTGAAGCAAAGAGTTAGAAACATCATTGCTCCAGACAGAGATCTTGGCCACGTAGACTCAAAATAAGCCCTTTTCGAAGCCGTGACCGATTCAGTTTATTTACAACTGCCCGCTCACTAGTAGATCACCTTCAAGGCTAACCACTTTAAACGTACCGTTTTCATATAACCCATAGCTTGCAGCATGATCATTTCGTGGGAATGTCGCCGAGCTTGGATTAAAGATGAAGATGCCATCCTGATATTCAGCGACAGGAATATGAGTATGACCATGAGCAATCACATCGCCCGCTTTTAACGCTGGACGCTTACTTGAGTTGTAAAGGTGACCATGAGTTAAAAAGATACGCTGACCCGATTCTAGTAGCACCCACGAATAGTCCATCATCATAGGGAAAGACAGCAGCATTTGGTCCACTTCACTGTCGCAATTACCACGAACCGCGATGATCTCTTGAGAAAACTCATTCAGTTTTTCAGCAACCGCTGGCGGGTTGTACCCTTCAGGAATCGGGTTTCTAGGACCATGATTCAGGATATCGCCAAGCAAAACTAAATATTGAGCACCAGACGCTTGGTATAACGCTAATACCTTTTCTGTCGCTGGCAGTGACCCATGTAAATCTGAAGCAAAAAATAATTTCACACGTACTTCTCCATAAAATTTATGAGGCTATTGTACGTATCGAAAAGCTAAACGTCACCTCTCGCCATACCGTTGATCACGATATTATTGTAACTAACCATCCCAACTATCTTATTGTCACTGACCACCGGAGCGCGACTGATACCAAAACGTTCAAACAAGCGCGCACAATACTTCACATTCATATCAGCAGACACAGTCAAAGCAGGCTTGGTCATAATTTCATAAACGTTGGTTCGCTTTGGAGAACGGTTCTTAGCCAGTACTTTTTTGGCAATGTCATTCATCAACACGATGCCGTACTCATCATCCTCGTGGCGTTTATCGACGATGATCGCTTTAACTTTGTGTTTTTTCGCCATCTCAATCGCTTCCAATACCGTGGTTAACCCATCAATAATCACATACGTATTGGCCATTACATCGCCTACACGGATCTTTTCACTGGTACTCATAGTTCATCCTCCACAACCTTGGTTAACGTTTCGACTTGATGAGCGACGCCGACCGCATCTTCAACATCAATCTGCACAGCGATCCCCTGACCAGACTCCTGATCGAACTCCCCGACTTCACCGATGGTTTCAAGAATATGCCTCGCCAAATGCTCTTCAACCACAAACAGCAGCACATCTTTTTGCACCTCTAACGTTAAACCAAAGAAGGTACGTTTTTGGTTTAAGCCCTGCCCTCGGGCATTGTTAATCACCGTAGCACCGGTTGCACCCGCATCACGCGCGGCGTCGAGCACGATGTCTGTCTTGCTCTCTTCTACAAACGCTAAGATAAGTTTAAAGCGCATCTTTGCTCTCCTTAGAGAATTGTGATCGGTTTAGCCATTGCGTTATTTGGGCGTACCCCATCACGGATATAATTGGAAATAAGCTTGCGAATGCAATTAACCCAAAGCCATCGATCACCGGGTTTCTTCCTGGCACCGTTGACGCTAATCCCAAACCAAGTGCTGTTACTAAAGGAACCGTTACCGTTGAGGTCGTCACACCGCCAGAATCGTAAGCTAATGGAATAATCAATTTGGGCGCGTAAAAGGTTTGAATCACCACAATGACATAGCCAAAAATGATGTAGTAATGAATCGGGTCGCCAGCCACGATGCGATAACTGCCCAGAGAGATGCCAATCGCAACGCCTAACGCCACAGCGATTCTCAAGCCATTAATGCGAATACTGCCACCAGATACTTGGTTCGCTTTAATGGCCACAGCGATCAGTGAAGGCTCGGCTATTGTGGTACTAAACCCAATACAGAACGCGAAGAGGTAGACCCAATAATAATCAAACCAAGCCAACGCTTGACCTGAACTCAGTTTGAACTCCGTTAGAAAACTCGATTCCGTCAGCTGCATCGCCATTGTTTCACCGAGAGGAAACAGCGCGAGCTCTAGCCCCATCAAGAATAGTGATAAGCCAAGAATCACGTAGAAAAAGCCGAGTAATACTTTAGCGAGATTCGTAACAGGTTTACGTAATACCGCTAACTGAAAACCAAAGATAATGACCGCAATGGGGATCACATCGGTAACGGTACCAAGAAAGGTATCGACAAATTGCTGCACGCTGATCATGTCACTACCATTCCATAGACCATGACAAACATCATTGGCAACAGTGAAGCAAAAGCAATCAAACCAAAACCATCTATCATAGGATTCCGCCCCTTAATCGCAGACGCGAGACCCACTCCCAACGCCGTAACCAAAGGAACGGTAATAGTCGATGTTGTAACGCCTCCAGAATCGTAAGCAATCCCGATGATGTTCTCCGGAGCAAAAGCCGTGAGAACCACCACACCGATATAACCACCAATGATCATATACTGAATTGGCCAGCCTTTTAATATTCGCAATACGCCAAGCAAAATGGCGATACCCACCGACAACGCCACTGTAAATCGTAAGCCATTCGCGTAGTGCTCCATCTCCTCTAAAGAGTTAGGAATAACACCGCCCTCAGCGGCTACTTCTGCCGCTTCCGCAGCAACAGCTGTCAAAGCGGGTTCCGCAATGGTCGTGCCAAACCCCAAACAAAAGGCAAAGGTCAGTAACCAGAACACGCTCCCCTTGCGTGCAAATGCTTGAGCCATGGATTCGCCGATTGGAAACAGCCCTATTTCGAGTCCAAAAATAAAGAAGGTCAGCCCTAAGACAACCAGTACTAAACCAAATAAAATGGATAACAGATGAGGAAGGGGTTCCTGAAGGACAACGAGCTGAAAGAAAGCAATCACCGCTACAATCGGCAATAGATCTCTTAAGCTGCCTAGCATGGCTTTAAATAAAGCTAGCACTGCCCTCATCGCGATTCCTTCTCGTTGAGATAACGTCTGGTTATAAGTTACTCATAATGATGACAAATCCTTATCAAAGCTTATGTGACAAATATTACGCAGTTGGTAACATATCCGAGTAAAATCCATAAGTGTGATAACGGTACACATCCTAACTTGGTGAATTTAATTTCAATCTTTCATAAATTGAAAACACGTAATTTAGGTATCACACGATTGAAACCAACTGATCGTTATAGTGATTTTTTCGTATTGGTTGGCGATTAAAAACAAGCCACGTCTATAATTATGTTTAATAAGGAGATTGGTATGAAGATATTGTTAACTGGTGGTACTGGATTTATTGGCTCTGAATTGATCAAGAGTTGGAACACTGACGACGTGACTTTGCTGACAAGAAGTCCAGATAAAGCAAAGCAAAGCCTGCACCACCTGAACCAAAACAACCTTCACTACATACAATCCCTTGATGAACTCAACAACCTCAATGACTTCGATGTGGTGGTTAATCTTGCTGGTGAACCGATCGCAGACAAGCGTTGGAGCGAACAACAAAAAGAGAGAATCTGTAGTAGCCGCTGGCACATTACAGAAAAACTGGTCGAGTTAATTCATGCTAGCAGCAACCCACCCGAGGTTTTTATTAGCGGTTCAGCCGTTGGCTATTATGGCGATCAACAACAACAGCCGTTTGACGAGTCATTACAAGTTGAGGATGACAGTTTCCCACATAAAGTCTGTGCTCACTGGGAAGAGATAGCGAAGCGAGCCCAATCAGATAGCACGCGTGTGATCCTACTTCGAACGGGGATTGTGTTGGGCGAAAATGGCGGCGCACTTAAGAAGATGCTAATGCCCTACAAACTCGGTGTAGGTGGGCCTCTAGGTTCAGGCAAGCAGTACATGCCATGGATTCACATGCTAGATATGGTGAGAGCCATCAACCACTTGTTGTCTATTCCTCACGCTCAAGGCGAGTTTAATATGTGCGCTCCGCACCCTGTGACTAACAAACTGTTCAGCAGCACGTTAGCCAAACAACTGGGCCGACCTCATTTCTTGTTCACACCGAAATGGGCAATGTCGCTTCTGATGGGGGAATCATCATGCTTGCTATTCGACAGCATTCGATCCAAACCAAAGAAACTCACCGAAATGGGATTCATCTTTAGTTACTCAAGAATCGAACCTGCACTAAAAAACTTGTTACAACATCAAGACTAATTCTTTACCCTAGAGTTATAGAGACTCTAATAAAGGATTAAGCGTGAACAAGTCGATTCTTATTACTGGTTGTTCAACGGGTATTGGTTACACATGCGCTCATGCGCTTCAAAAGCGTGGTTTTCATGTCATTGCATCGTGTCGTCATCCGCAAGATGTGCAGCGTCTGCAAGATGAAGGACTGACCTGCATACAGCTCGACCTTTCTGATCAAGAAAGCATTGAACAAGCTGCACTGCTTGCTATTGAGCTGGCACCTAACGGATTGTATGGCTTATTCAACAACGGCGCTTATGGTCAAGCAGGAGCCTTAGAAGACTTGCCGACACAAGGGCTCAAAGAACAGTTCGAAACGAATTTCTTTGGTTGGCACCATCTTGTTTGTCAAATCCTTCCGCACATGCGCGAGCGCGGCGAAGGTCGCATCGTTCAAAACAGTTCAGTCCTAGGCTTTGCTGCAATGAAATATCGTGGCGCTTACAACGCTTCGAAGTTCGCGCTTGAAGGATGGACAGATACGTTACGTTTAGAACTGCATGGTAGCGGTATACATATCTCGTTATTACAACCAGGTCCAATTGAAACCCAGTTTAGAAACAACGCCCTGAAAGCATTCAATAAATGGATCACCATTACTGACAGCGCTCATCAGGAAGCTTATCAACAGCAAAAAGACCGACTCGAAAAAGAATCATCAAACAACGCTTTTGTTCTGCCTCCGGAGAGCTGCATAGAGCCCGTATTACACGCATTAACAGCGCGTAAACCTAAACTAAGATATCGAGTAACAACGCCGACCAAAGTCTTCGCTGTGCTAAAAAGGATTCTACCGAATCGTTGGCTAGACCCTATTTTGAGAAAAGCTGCATAATTTTCTAACTTTGAATGCATCGTCGCAAACTTTAATGTAACGATGTAATTTTTCCGTAACAATAAGATGTCATGATTTAGCCTATCTCATCGATTATCCCCAATTGATGAATCTACTTCTGGATATTTCATGACTTTAAACCGCCTGAATTGGGTTGGTGTGAGTCTGGCTATTACGTTGTTTATTCTGTTTTGAATATCTCACGCAACGCCTCACTAACCATCTCAAAGATTACGCTATGCCTTTCGTGTTGATATGCCAACTCTATCAACACTGAAGCATAGCGTTTTTTAATTTGTCTCTTTTACCTGAGATAACTAAGTTAGATCTTGAAGTTACCAGCATCTCCCCCCATATTTGCAACGTACCCACAAAACACCTCAAGGAACGTAAATGCAATCTCCGCATATTGTTGAACTTAATGAGCAGAACTTTCGTCAAGTATTAGAAACCTCAATGCAGACGCCTGTACTCATCCACTTTTGGGCACCAATGAGCCAAGAAAGTGCTCAGGTGATTCCTGAACTGCAAACATTAACTCAGCAATACAACGGTGCTTTTACTTTAGCTCTGTTGAATTGTGAACAAGAACAGGCAATTGCCAGCCAGTTTGGCGTGCAAGCTCTACCTACTATCGCACTATTTGTTAACGGTCAGCCCGTTGATGGTTTGGGTGGTCCACAAAGCATCGAAGCGATTGTTGAGATGTTAGGTAAGCATCTCCCTAATCAAGATGAACTCGCACTGCGCCAGGCTCTCGAACAGATGCAAGCAGGTGAACACGCACAAGCTCTCGCAGCAATGCAACAACTGCCAACAGAGTTGACGAGTAAAGGCGAAGTAAAACTGGCGATCGCAGAATGTTTACTAGAAACGCAGCAATTTGAGCTAGCAGAAACCCAACTGGCGACGATCCCTCTGGAATATCAAGACAACTACTACAAAGGCTTAGTCGCTAAACTCGGGCTGCATAAACAAGCAGCAGACAGCCCTGAAATTCAAGCACTAGAAACAACGCTTCAACAAAACCCAAGCGATGCTAAAACAGCCTCTGACCTAGCACTTCAGTACCACCAAGTGAACCGTAGCGAAGAAGCGATGGATTTACTGTGGTCATTCTTAGCGAAAGACCTCAACACGCTAGATGGTGATATGAAAAAAGAATTCATGGATATCTTAAGTGCACTTGGACAAGGCAATGCAGTTGCGAGCAAATACCGCCGCCAATTGTACTCTCTGCTTTACTAATTCGAACGCGAACAAGTTGATAATTACTGAGGAAAAATCACTTAGATAAATGATAGAAACCTCAGCAATCTTATCGCATAACACAAAGTAAAATGGGTCATAAAATCAAGGTTTTATGGCCCATTTCTCGTTTATAAATTTGCTCGAATTTTAAATATGAGCCAGTATGAGTAAAGAACTATCAAAAACTCACACTTGCAAAGGATTTTGTATGGCTATTGATACATTGATTACTATTGGCGTCTTTACTGCCGTCGCACTGCTCTTTATTTTCGCTGGTGTCAAAACCGTTCCACAGGGTAATAACTGGACTGTCGAACGCTTCGGGCGCTACACACACACCCTCCAACCAGGCTTGAACCTAATCATTCCATTCATTGATAAGGTTGGTCAAAAAATCAGCATGATGGAACGTGTGCTCGACATTCCAGCTCAGGAAGTCATTTCAAAAGATAACGCTAATGTCATGATTGATGCTGTCTGTTTTGTTCAGGTTATTGATGCGCCCAAAGCAACCTACGAGGTCAACGACCTTGAGCACGCTATCCGTAATTTAACCCTCACTAACATCCGTACCGTACTAGGATCTATGGAGTTGGATGAGATGCTTAGCCAACGTGACATGATCAATACTAAGTTGCTCAATATCGTCGATGAAGCCACAAACCCTTGGGGCGTCAAAGTTACACGTATCGAGATCAAAGACGTGCAGCCACCAGCAGATCTAACCGCAGCGATGAACGCTCAAATGAAAGCCGAGCGTAACAAGCGTGCTGACATTTTAGAGGCTGAGGGTGTAAGACAAGCTGAGATCCTAAAAGCCGAAGGTCATAAGCAATCAGAAATTTTAAAAGCGGAAGGCCAGAAGCAAGCAGCTATACTGCAAGCCGAAGCCCGTGAACGTGCAGCAGAAGCAGAAGCTAAAGCGACAGAAATGGTATCAAACGCGATTGCTCAAGGCGACATGCAAGCCGTCAACTACTTCATCGCACAAGGCTATACTGATGCTCTGAAATCAATTGGCCAAGCAGAAAACGGTAAGATCATTATGTTGCCATTGGAGGCTACGGGGTTAATGGGCTCAGTCGCAGGCATCGCCGAAATGTTTGCACAAAGCAATGACAAAGGCAGTAAGGACTAACTTATGTTCGAATTACTAGAACAAGTAAACCACTGGCATTGGTTGGCGTTTGGTCTAGCACTATTGGCTCTTGAGCTTATCGGAACGGCTGGCTACTTTCTTTGGATTGGTATATCAGCCATGCTCGTCGGCGCTCTTTTGAGTGCATTACCGCTAGGTTGGCAGATGCAATGGCTATCATTCGCCAGCTTCTCGTTGATCACCACTTGGCTATGGTGGAGAAGACAGTTGTCCAATGACAAGCACTCTGATGCTGGACGAGAGCTAAATCAAAGAGAAAAGCAGTTACTGGGACAAACCGTACTATTAACTGAAGATATCAAAAGAGGTAACTGCCGAATTAAGGTAGGAGACTCATCTTGGTCAGCAAGGGCTAGCCAAGATATCCCATCAGGCACTGAAATTAAGATAGTGGCGTTAGACGGAATAATCCTAATAATCCAGCCTTTATAGCTAATTGATATATAAAGCCTACATTATCGATAAATGTAGGCTTTAATAACTTTAGAGAGCAAAGAACAGTCGAATTATCATTACGATAGATTGAATGGCAAAAAAAATAAGTTCTTATTTCGTAAAGCTAAAAATTTTGGTTGAGCTAAAAAGGCATAAGAAAGTCTGACTTCTTAACCAAGATATATATGAATAGTGAGCCATGCTCTCGCTTAATTATAATTATTAAAAATGTTAAGTCCGTCCAATTTTTGAAATTTTCCTTTCCTTGTCCATACTTTTATTTATCTCAACAAGAGATAAACATAACGGAGTCAGTATGAGACATTTTCTAATAATTTTAACAGCGATATTCAGCCTGTCATTCGGCAGTGCTCTGGCTAGCAGTCAGTCTCCAGGTAACGGAAACATGGGGCCTATTGTGAAGTGTTCAGATGGAAACGCAGTCACTCATGTGCCATTGCTGATCTGCAAACACTATGGCGGAAAGGTGCTTTGATAGGTAACTAACGTCAGGCTAGTAATGTTCTTTGCTGCCTGACACACTGTTTGATTGCCAGATAAGTTTTAAAGAAAGATAAGTTATTTTCGGCCTGACAAATTATTTAAAATGGGGCATTCGTTTGAGGTATCTCCAGGGCAATCATGTACCCAAGATTGTAACTGAGCCTTCATCTTATTGAGTTCAGCAAGCTTCAACTCTATTTCATCTAACTTCTGCGTTGCTTTCTTTTTTACTTCGTAGCTTTCTCTGTTGGGATTCATCGCCAACTCAACAAGCGCCTTGCACTCATCAAGCGTAAATCCAACCATTTTAGCTCTCAGTACAAATTCTAACTGTTCGATGTGAATTTCGCCGTATTGCCTGTAACCATTATCGGAACGATGCGGAGGGCTCATCATGCCTTTACTTTCGTAAAAACGAATGGATTTAGCTGTTGTACCAACACGCTTCGCTACTTCACCAATATTCACTCTATTACCTATAATTCAAACGTTACCTAAAACGAAAAACCGCAGTACTGCTGTTATACAATATTGCGGTTGAAAAACATAGCTAGCGACTTACGTTAGAGGCTTATTCTTGCTCTAACAGCCAAATCATAGTTTGAGATTTTTCTTCGCTGTCTAGCTTATTGAACCAATATGAAACCATCTCGATTTCTTTTGATCCTTCAATTGATGCTGGAGAAGCGTTCTTACGATTTTTGAATGCCCAATCTGTCACTGCAGACTGCTCTTCTTTTGTTGCTTGTCCATACCAGTAGTTAACCATCTCTTGAGCTTGAGAAGCTTTTGGTTCTTCAGCAACAACCGCAGCTACAGGTACCGCAAGTGGGGCAACCGCGATCGCAGTATGATTATTTGCGCCGTTGTAGATCGTGTCGATATACGCTTTCGGCACAATGAAAGTTGTACTCATTACTGAGTTTTGTCCATCAAGCGTAAACTCTAAGTTCTTTTCTCTTGCTTGCTGAATATCAGCTTCGCTTAATGGAAATTTAATATATTGAGTCTTAGTACAGTGCTCGCTGCAGCTCTCTCTTGGGACTTGTCTATCTTCTAGCTCAAGCGTCTTTCCGAAAAAGCTTACGGTTTCGTATTCTTTATAACTCTGGAAGTAGCTAACATCCATGATAATTGAAGATTCTGGAGCCGAATTCTGTGTTACTTCTTTGTTATACGTAAAGTAGAGTGACGATTTCAGGATGTCCGCCCCTACATTCGCTTTACTTTCGGCAACGTAAGATTGTCCAGTTACCTGAATATAGCCACCTTTGGGCTGCACATCCGCCACTGAATCTGCAAAATTACTTTGTGAATCGAGTGAACTACAAGCTCCCAAAAATAATGATAATACAACTACACTAACTTTATTCATTATGACTAATTCCTTATGTTCACTATGGAAAAACGCTGGCAAAATAATTTACCAGCGTTTTGATTTTATTTAACTATTTTTAAGCTGATAACTTTAGCTTAGAAACCGTACTCAAGACCAACGCGAGTTACGATATCTGTATCAGCGTCACCAACAGTACGACCCGCTACACGTAGGTAAGGTACGAAACCGTTGTGGACTGCCATTAGCTGACCAGAGATGGTGTTGCTATCTGAGTTAGCTTCTTTCTTACCGTTAAGTTCAGATTCTAAGTTCGCTGCGTAACCCAGTTTGAAGCCGATTGGACCGTTCCAGTATTGACCAATAATTGAGTAAGAATCTTGTGTTTGCTTGCGGATACCGTTATCTAGCTCTTCGCCTTTAAACGCAGCTGCAAAACCAAATCCTGCAGGTAAGCTTGCTTCGAAACCAACGATGTATGCAAATGTATCATCATCGTAACCCGGAGTTACATCAGACTGGTATTGGTCCCCAGCATTTACAACTGTACCATCAGCCAAAGTAACTTTTTCTTGAGCAATTAGGTATTCACCACCAGTCTCAGCAACTACGCGTGTACCAGACTCTACCGCACCCATGAATGTGATTTTTTCGAAGCTGTACTTAGCACTTGCACCAACAAAGTTAGCATCACGAGTCGCTGCACCGCCACCGTTGTCGTTATCATCACGACCAACAGAAGCAGCAAAAGAGAAACCACCAAATTTAGCTGAATCGTAACGTACTTGGTTAGATTGACGATCGTAGTGACCGTTGATGCCGCCCCAATCGAATACAGAACCTAGACCAGGGTTAGAGAATGGCCAATCGACGATTTCGTATAGTGGCGTAAGAACACGACCCACACGTAGGTTACCCCAAGAGCCAGAAGCGCCAACAAACGTATCACGGAAACCAAGCACACCGCCTGAAACACCACCATGAGACCAGTCTGTGCTATCTACGTAACCAGATTCAATCTGCATTGTGATTAATACGTCATCAAACATCTCTTTATGAGCACGGAAGCCGATACGAGATTCATTCTCTACAGCGTAACCTGAGCTAGAGTCATTGTTATCAGTCGTGTTGTAGTTAACTAGAGAGATAGCTGCAACACCGTATACGTCAACGTTGAAATCAGAGTTGATACCAACTTCTTTCGCCATTACGCCTGTCGATAAAAGTGCAACTGTTGCACCTAGTAGAGTACGTTTGAAAATTTTGTTTTCCATGGAATAAAACTCCTAAAAATGGATATAGCTGTTTGAATATTTCCCGCCTAAAGTTGGCCGCCGTAGAGAGAAATACCTTTTCTTGTTTGAGAACCCTAAACTCTGAATTCTCTATTTCCTTTCTGGTTATACACATCGTGTGCATCCATGGCATTAAGACTAACTTCGCACTCAAAAAGATCAATGAGAACTTAATTTTCATCTAAAAAAATATGAGTTGGTGCAAATTTAGTAGGTACTTAGTGATCCAGCTCTACAAATAGATAAATCCTCACCACAACGACACCGACCTCAATAAAATCAATAACTTAGATGACACCTCGCTTTATAAAAACAGATGTGACTCGCAATTCTGATACAACTAGGATGGTATTTCATTAATGTTGAGCGGCATCACTGTCCCTTTTTGATAGTTCGTATAGGTACAAAATTCTCAACAATTAAAAAGACATCTAATTTGTAGCAGACACAAAAAAAGCACTCCCTTTAAAGGAGTGCTTTTGAGCTTTTTTTACCTTGGTTTACTTACGAAATAAGTGCAATTAGATCTTCTTCTGTTCTTATTTCGATACCTAAATCTTGTGCTTTAGTCAGTTTAGAACCAGCGGCTTCACCAGCGAATAAGATATCCGTTTTCTTAGACACGCTACCGGTTACTTTTGCACCTAAAGCCTGCAAAGCGGCTTTCGCTTCACTACGACCTAATTGAGATAATGAGCCCGTCAACACGACCACTTTACCCTCTAACGGTAGCTCTTGGTCATCCGCAACAGCTTCGATTGCAGGCCAGTTAACACCAAGCTCTAGCAACTGCTCGACTACGGCTCTGTTTTTCTCCTGCGAGAAAAAGCTCGTGAGATGACTTGCTACGATGTCACCAATATCTGACACTTCAACCAACTGTTCATGAGTTGCTGCTTGAACCAACTCCAACGTCTTAAAGTGCTGAGCTAAGTTCATAGCCGTCGCTTCACCCACTTCGCGAATCCCTAGAGAATAAAGGAAACGCGCTAATGTCGTGTCTTTAGCTTTATTAAGCGCACTCACTACATTCTGCGCTGATTTAGGCCCCATTCGGTCAAGAACCGTAATCACGCCCGCACTTAACTTAAAGAGATCAGCTGGAGTTTCTACCATTTCACGGTCGACAAGCTGCTCTATCACTTTTACGCCAAGACCATCGACATCCAACGCCTTTCTAGACACAAAATGCTTAAGCGCTTCTTTACGCTGTGCCTGACACACTAAACCGCCAGTACAACGCGCTACCGCCTCACCTTCGACACGTTCAACTGCAGAGTTACATACTGGGCAAGCATCAGGGAATACAATATCTCTTGCCGACTCAGGACGACGATCTTGTACCACAGCCACAATTTGTGGGATAACATCACCGGCACGGCGAATGATAACGCTATCGCCTACCTTCACACCTAAACGAGCGATCTCATCGGCATTGTGTAGCGTGGCATTACTCACCGTCACACCACCGACAAAGATTGGTTCAAGCTTAGCGACAGGCGTAATGGCTCCTGTGCGGCCAACCTGAAACTCAACATCATTAAGCAGAGTGATCTCTTCTTGAGCTGGGAACTTGTAAGCTATAGCCCAGCGAGGCGCTCGCGCAACAAAGCCGAGAGTTTCTTGTGCGGCAATGTCATCAACCTTAATCACCACCCCATCAATTTCATATGCCAGAGCATCACGGCGAGTCATGATATCTTGGTAATACGCTTTTACGTCCTCAAGCGAGCTTAGCTGCTTAGTTTCAGGACACATAGGTAAACCCCAACCTTTCAACTGTAGAAAGCGTTGGTAGTGGCTGTTTGAAAGCTCAGCGCCCTCTACAACACCGACACTGTATGCATAGAAAGCCAAGGGACGTTTAGCTGTAATGCGTGAATCAAGCTGACGTAGGCTACCTGCGGCGGCATTACGTGGGTTCACAAAGACTTTCTCACCTTTCTTCAACGCCAGTTCATTCAATTTGTCGAAGCCCGCTTTTGGCATAAACACTTCGCCACGCACTTCAATACGCTCTGGCCAACCTTCGCCTTGTAATTTAAGTGGAATCGAGCTGATCGTACGTACGTTTTCGGTAATATTTTCACCAGTCGCACCATCACCACGTGTCGCTGCCTGTACTAAGGTGCCGTTTACATAGAGTAGGCTCACAGCTAGACCATCAAGCTTAGGCTCACAACAGAAAGTCTTAAGATTTGCGGTTGGCGCTCGATCAGACATGCGCTTATTAAACGCATCTAAATCGTCATCAGAGAATGCATTGTCGAGCGAAAGCATTGGGATTTCATGAGCCACTTGCGTAAACCCATCTAAGGGCTGCCCACCGACACGTTGGCTAGGCGAATCCACCGTAACAAGATCTGGGTTCTCTTCTTCGATTTTTAGCAACTGTTGCATTAATCGATCGTACTCAACATCAGGAACCTCGGGGCTATCTTCTACGTAATAACGAACGGCATGATAGTGCAGAGTTTCTCTTAACTGCTCTAAGGTAACTTGAATCGATTCTTTCATATCATTCTCTGTCGTGATTGAAATATCAAAAAGGGCTCCCTTAGGAGCCCTTTTCTATAAATATAGATTATTTATAAGGCTAAACAAGACGGCTAGGCATTGGCTGCCGTCATAAAGTCTCTGATTTGTTTGCGATAGTCAGACAAACGATTAGGTGTCATTAAGTTACGTGACTCGTCCAAAACGTTTCCACCCATATCATCAGCAATTTTCTGAGCTGCACTCAGCATTACATTGAAGTTCTGATCAGCTTGACCGTAGCAAGGCAGCGTCATGAAGAACGAAATACCTCTCGTTGTAAAATCAGCAGGATCATCATGTTCTAGAGTTCCCGGCTGCATCATGTTCGCAACACTGAAAATAACTTTTGGTTCATCGCTAGATTGTGCAAAGCAGTGGTAGATAGACATCTCACCATAAGTTAGGCCGTTATTCTCCATACTACGGAAAAGTTCTGTACCTACGAATGGGATTTCTCCAGCACAATGAACATTAAGAACGATAACTTCTAGGCTAAGCTCTTCATCTGGCTTAGCTTCTTCAGTAGGCGCTGCGCTTTGTGGAGCAACGACTTCTTTCGCAACAAGCGGTTCACTTGGCGTCAATGCTTTGTTAGGAGCTAGCGGCTCAGTAACGGTATCAGTATTTTCTTCAAACGAACCATACTGCTCTTTAAAGCCAGCATGGTTTTCTTTTTGCTCGTCAGTCAATTCAAAGTTTGGAACCTCAGGTTCTGCGACTTCTAAGAGCTCTTCAGGCTCACTCTCGATCTGAACCGGTTCTTCTTTAACACTGAAAGAAGGAAGATCATTCAATTCGATGTCGTCTTCGATAACTTCTTTTGTTTGTGGTGCTGTTAGTGGGTCAGAGTCAATCAGCGGATCCGTAGCAGACGGTGAAACCGCAAAGTCCGGCTCTTTACGCTCTTTTCTGATTATCTCAAAATCATCTTCTGGGGCGAATGAACGGCTTGGGATCGTTTCAGCCTCATCTAAGCTATCGTTATCAAGCTTACCAAGCGGCTTATCTCCAAACTTTGCTTTCCCTTCTTTTTTACTCGTCCATAGACCATGGAACAATAATGCGGCGATAGCTAACGCGCCAACAATAATGAGTACAAATCGCAATTCCTGCATTTTTCGCTCTCAGCTTTCTTAGTCAACTAGCTATATAGATGCTGTCACTAAGTTGGGTTAATTTGGCCAATCTCACTACTCTATCAAAAGTAGCCACTGTTTTAGAACAACTTAATACAATTAGTTCCTTACATGGTGTGATTTTCGCCACGCTTTTTTTCTTAATTTCGGTCGAGTACACTAGGGATGTTTGCTATTTAACCAAATTCACATGTGACCTAATTTAAATATGACTATTGAATCTATTCCACGCTCAGGCTTTGGCTATTTTATTTTCGGAATAAAAATCGCTTTGTCACCGAGTATTCGTAAGTTTGTTTTACTTCCACTTATCGCTAACGTGTTACTCGTTGGTGGTGCTTTGTTTTATATCTTCTCCAACCTCAACACTTGGATTGAAGGATGGATTGGTGCATTGCCAAGCTTCTTGTCGTGGTTGTCATACATTTTATGGCCGCTACTTGTTATAACCGTCTTAGCCACGTTTTCGTATTTCTTTAGCACGCTCGCTAACTTCATTGCTGCGCCATTCAATGGATTACTCGCAGAAAAGGTAGAAGAGTTGCTTAGTGGCAAAAAAGTCAATGACGATGGTTTACTTGATGTTCTAAAAGATACGCCACGTATATTAGCGAGAGAATGGCGCAAGCTTGTCTACGTTCTGCCAAAAGCGATCGGTTTATTCCTACTTTTGTTAATTCCAGCACTCGGACAAACCGTTGCACCGTTTTTATGGTTTATCTTCACCGCATGGATGCTCGCTATCCAGTACGCTGATTACCCATTTGATAACCATAAAATCAAATTTGATGATATGAGAAACAATTTGAAACAAAAACAAGGTAAGACCTACAGCTTCGGCGCGCTTGTTTCTGTGTTTACGACAATCCCAATTTTAAACCTGATCGTGGTACCTGTTGCAGTTTGTGGGGCCACAGCCATGTGGGTTGTTGAATTCAAAGACCAAGCATTACACTCTCGTCGATAAACGAGCCAACTTGCCTTTCTGCGCCTATCTTTTGAGAATTCACTTACCAATAAAGATAGGCGTGAACTCTGCTACATATCTATATGATATAACTTTTTAATCCTTTTACCTTTTTTTCAAGTTGTTTAATCTAAATTCAAGCTGAACAAACATCGAAAGACACTAGACGGTAAAGTGATTGATATACTACGTTTAGTTCTGTCATTAAATGAAGGAATATCGCATGAGCAAGATCTACGAAGACAACACCCTAACGATTGGTAACACACCGCTAGTCCGCCTTAACAAAGTAAGCAAAGGTAACGTACTAGCTAAGATCGAAGCTCGTAACCCAAGCTTCAGTGTTAAGTGTCGTATCGGTTCAAACATGATCTGGGAAGCGGAAAAAGCAGGTACTCTGAAGCCAGGTATCGAGCTTGTTGAACCTACTAGTGGTAACACTGGTGTTGCTCTTGCATTCGTAGCTGCGGCACGCGGTTACAAGCTAACGCTAACTATGCCTGAGTCAATGAGCCTAGAACGTCGTAAGCTACTTAAAGCTCTTGGCGCAAACCTGGTACTTACAGAAGCACCGAAAGGTATGAATGGCGCGATTGCTAAAGCAGAAGAGATTGTTGCTTCAGACCCAGAAAAATACCTATTACTACAACAGTTCAACAACCCAGCGAACCCACAAATTCACGAGCAGACAACTGGTCCTGAAATTTGGGAAGCAACAGACGGCGAGATCGACGTGTTTGTAGCGGGTGTTGGTACAGGCGGAACTATCACTGGTACAAGTCGTTACATTAAAGGTGAAAAAGGCAAAGCCATCACTTCAGTAGCGGTTGAACCAGCAGAGTCCCCAGTTATCGCACAAGCGCTTGCCGGCGAAGAAATCAAACCCGCTCCGCACAAAATCCAAGGTATTGGCGCAGGTTTCATCCCTGGAAACCTAGATTTAGAGATTATTGACCGAGTTGAATCTGTAACTTCTGAAGAAGCGATTGAGATGGCTCAACGCCTAATGAAAGAAGAAGGTATCCTTGCGGGTATTTCATCTGGCGCAGCTGTTGTGGCAGCGAACAGAATTGCAGAACTACCTGAATTTGAAGGAAAAACCATCGTCACTGTACTGCCAAGTTCTGGTGAACGTTACCTAAGTACAGCCTTGTTTGCAGGCATCTTTACGGAAAAAGAGAACCAACAGTAATATGTGGTCAAATCAATTTTTCGTCCAAAAAAGCCCCGTTTAGGGGCTTTTTTGTTGATCCCTGCCCCACCTTTGGTAATATCAGCTCTGTTTTATTTTTCGCTTCAAAATAAAAGAAGCAATAAACAAATTCTGAAAGTCATGAGTACTCAACAAAAGACGACCATGGCTGGATAAAAATTTATAATCAGTCTAAGTTCTAACACGAACATAGCGTACTAGCCTCTAGCGAACTTACGTTAAAGCAGTTAAGCTGAACTGGTTACAAACTTACAAAAAATAAATTAATTGGGGTATATCAAATGTACGAGAAGCAAGTAGAAATCACAGCAGAAAACGGCCTTCACACACGTCCAGCTGCACAGTTCGTTAAAGAAGCAAAATCTTTCGATGCTGACATCACAGTGACTTCTAACGGCAAAAGCGCTAGCGCAAAAAGCCTGTTCAAACTACAAACTTTAGGCCTAGTAAAAGGTACTAACGTTACTATTTCAGCTGAAGGCCCTCAAGCTCAGCAAGCAGTAGACCACCTAGTTGCTCTTATGGATCAACTACACTAATACGGTCTCCTTCTTTCAAAGCCATTTTGCACAGCAAAGTGGCTTTGTTCGAAATAGATAGCAATAAGCGCGACATTTAGTCGACGACTTAAAGTCACACATTCTCCCGTTTACAGTTGAACAACTAAGGTAAGGCTATGATTTCAGGCATCCTAGCATCTCCTGGTATTGCTTTCGGTAAAGCACTACTACTTCAAGAAGATGAAATTGTCCTAAACACTCAATCTATCTCAGACGATCAAGTTGAAACAGAAGTTCAGCGTTTTTTTGACGCTCGTAACAAATCTTCTCAACAACTCGAAGTTGTAAAGCAAAAAGCACTTGAAACTTTTGGCGAAGAAAAAGAAGCAATCTTTGAAGGCCATATCATGCTGCTTGAAGATGAAGAGCTAGAAGAAGAGATTTTAGCACTCATCAAGAAAGACAAAATGCACGCAGACAACGCGATCTACACAGTGATCGAAGAACAAGCTGTCGCACTTGAGTCGCTTGATGATGAGTACCTAAAAGAACGTGCGACTGATATCCGTGATATCGGTACTCGCTTCGTTAAAAATGCACTAGGCATCAACATTGTATCTCTAGCAGATATCAATGAACAAGTTATCCTAGTTGCTTACGACCTAACGCCATCTGAAACTGCACAAATCAACCTAGACTACGTTCTTGGTTTCGCTTGTGACATCGGCGGTCGTACATCTCATACTTCAATCATGGCACGTTCACTTGAGCTTCCAGCTATCGTTGGTACTAACGATATCACTAAGCAAGTTAAGAACGGCGACATGCTTGTGCTAGACGCGATGAACAACAAGATCATCATCAACCCTTCTGATGCTGAATTAGCAGAAGCTAAGAAAATCAAATCTGATTTTGAAGCAGAAGCGGCTGAACTAGCAAAACTTAAAGATCTACCAGCTATCACTCTTGATAACCATCAAGTAGAAGTTTGCGGCAACATCGGTACCGTTAAAGACTGTGACGGTATCCTGCGCAACGGTGGCGAAGGTGTTGGTCTGTACCGTACTGAATTCCTATTCATGGACCGTACTGCACTTCCTACAGAAGAAGAGCAATACGTTGCTTACAAAGAAGTAGCTGAAGCAATGCACGGTGAGTCAGTGATTATCCGTACTATGGATATCGGTGGCGATAAAGATCTACCATACATGGATCTTCCACAAGAGATGAACCCGTTCCTAGGCTGGCGTGCAGTGCGTATCAGCTTGGACCGTCGTGAAATCTTACGTGACCAACTACGCGGCATTCTTCGTGCATCGGCACACGGTAAGCTACGTATCATGTTCCCAATGATCATTTCTATTGAAGAGATCCGTGAACTGAAAAAAGCAATCGAAGAGTACAAAGTTGAACTTCGCGCTGAAGGTCACGCATTCGATGAAGACATCGAAATTGGCGTAATGGTTGAGACTCCAGCTGCTGCTGCAATCGCACACCACCTTGCTAAAGAAGTGGCTTTCTTCTCTATCGGTACTAACGATCTAACGCAATACACTCTTGCAGTTGACCGTGGTAACGAGATGATTTCTCACCTTTACAACCCACTATCTCCAGCGGTTCTTCTTGTAATCAAGCAAGTAATCGATGCTTCTCATAAAGAAGGCAAATGGACTGGTATGTGTGGTGAGCTTGCTGGCGATGAGCGTGCAACGCTGCTTCTTCTTGGTATGGGTCTAGATGAGTTCTCTATGAGCGGCATCTCTATCCCTAAAGTTAAGAAAGTAATCCGTAACTCTAACTTCGCAGAAGTTAAAGCGATGGCTGACGAAGCACTATCTCTACCTACAGCTGCAGAAATTGAAGCTTGTGTAGAAAAGTTCATAGCTGAGAAAACTCAGTAATCACCAAGAGCTTAATAAAGTTAGACGGCTAAAAATAGTCGTCTAATTTGTTAGATTGGTATAGTATATTCTACAGAATAAAACTAAACGTTAGGAGCATGACACAATGGGTCTGTTTGACAAACTGAAAAAGCTAGTATCTGACGACAGCGCTGACGCTGGTGCAATCGAAATCATCGCACCTCTATCTGGCGAAATCGTAAATATTGAAGATGTGCCAGATGTTGTTTTCGCTGAAAAAATCGTTGGTGACGGCATCGCGATCAAACCAGCTGGCGACAAAATGGTTGCTCCAGTTAACGGTACTATCGGTAAGATTTTCGAAACTAACCACGCATTCTCTATCGAGTCTGACGACGGTGTTGAGCTTTTCGTTCACTTCGGTATCGATACTGTTGAACTTAAAGGCGAAGGCTTCACTCGCGTAGCTGAAGAAGGTCAATCTGTTAAAGCTGGTGACACTATCATCACTTTCGACCTAGCGCTTCTAGAAGAGAAAGCGAAATCTACGCTTACTCCAGTTGTTATCTCTAACATGGACGAAATCAAGGAGCTGAACAAGCTTTCTGGTTCTGTAACTGTTGGCGAAACTCCAGTTCTTAAAGTAACTAAGTAATCTCGATTACTTAACTGCTTTAATTAAAACGCTACCTAAGGGTGGCGTTTTTTGTGCCTGCTATATTTGTTTTAATGTCTCAGATAGCATTACTGACTCTCACACCGAAACCCTTCACCAAGCTCCCTAAACCAACCACACTCACCGTTTGCACCCTGCTATCAACCTAGTTTCTTATTAAACGCAGTTAATCGCGATTCAAGGCATTTCACCTATACATTAGATTACGCCTGTGTTTTTTAGCAAACAGGAGATCTCTGATATCTCGTTCTACTCGATTCTGAGATGACGACTAAATACTTCGATTAAGGTAATAAGCAATAGATCAATACTGCCCTATATTCGTCATTCCCTACAGTGAGGGACGAACGTGATAGGGAATCTCACTTTTGCTCCTGATCACCAACCCTACGATTTCCCAAGACCTTCTTTTACCAAATAACAGGCAATAAAAAACCCAGCCGAAGCTGGGTCTGTTTAGCGGCTCATCTCTCACCACGAGCTAATTTGAGGAAGCCTAACGTTAACGCTTATGATCAACAATGCTTATAGTCAACGTGGCCTTTCAATCGATTAACCTAGTAGGCTAAGTGCCGAGTTCGGTGCTTGCTTCGCTTGAGCAAGAATCGAGCTTGAAGCTTGAGAAAGGATCTGAGATTTAGTCATCTGAGTCGTTTCTTTCGCGAAATCGGTATCTTTAATACGGCTCTTAGATGCGTTAACGTTCTCGTTAATGTTGTCTAAGTTGCTGATAGCGTGGTCGAAACGGTTTTGGAAAGCACCCAGTTCAGCACGGTGGCTGTCTACGTACTTAAGTGCCGCATCGATAACTGCTACAGACTCTTGTGCGCCGCCAACTGATGTTACGTCGATAGTATCAACCGTTACATCTTTGCCAGGTTGCATGCCTAGTTCGCTAGCAAGGCTGCCAGAGAATGCTACTTCGCCTTCAACTTTGTTGTTACCAGTAAACATTTGTAGCTTACCGTCTTCAGTTACAGACGCTTTAACAGAATCTTGTTGACCGTTGATGTACGTTGCTAGCTCTTCGATGTCGTCACCCGCTTTCGCAGACACATCGATTTCTTGCGCTTGGCCGAAGTTATCAGTGAACGACATTTTTAGGTCGTTTGCGCCAGCTTGAACGTTCCAGTCTTTGTCTTTCGCGTTCTCAGTTTGGTAGCTCTTACCACCCATCTGAGCGTTATCAGAACGCATGTCTTTCAGTTGAAGCATTACTGCTTCACCGTTATCCGCACCGATTTGGAATGATTTAGTACCGTGAGTACCGTTAAGCAGCTTGTTGCCACCAAAAGACGTGGTTTCCGCGATACGGTTCAGTTCGTCGTTCAGTGCTGTTACTTCTTCTTGAATTGCTACACGCTCAGATTTTGAGTTTGAGCCGTTTGAAGATTGTAGAGACAAATCACGCATACGTTGCAGGATATTGGTTGTCTCGTTCATTGCACCTTCAGCAGTTTGTGCAATAGAGATACCGTCGTTCGCGTTACGAACAGCAACATCAAGACCACGACTCTGAACGTTCAAACGGTTCGAGATTTGTAGACCCGCAGCGTCATCTTTCGCGCTGTTGATTTTAGAGCCAGAAGCTAGACGCTCCATTGATGTTTGTTGTGCGCTGTTTGCGTTGTTTAGGTAACGTTGTGCTGTCATCGCTGAAACGTTGGTATTTACATTCACTGCCATGGTGACTTCTCCAATTGATTTTCCGGTATAGCGGTTTCCGACGTCTCGGAAAACCAAGTAGTTATCTCTAAGTTACTATTAATAACGGCGTGAATGCTGAAACCTTTAGGAAAAAAACAACAAAATTAAAGAAATAGCGAGAAAGGGGAAGAAAGCGTGACTAGCAGTAAAATTATCAAAAAAAGATCAGAAAAGCGCTAAAGTTGTCGAGATGTCAGTCGAGCGAAAAGTTGTATTTTTATTAACCAAAGGGCTTTAGTTAAGCTGAATTTCGTTTATAAGATTCGAGGTATTTCATTAACCCAGTAAGGTTAAGGCAAGATTCGGCGCTTGCTTTGCTTGAGCCAATATTGTGGTACTCACTTGCTGCAGTATTTGCTGCTTGAGCATTTGAGTAGTTTCTTTGGCGTAGTCGGTATCTTTGATTCGGCTGTTGGATGTCGCCAAGTTCTCATGAACGTTTTCAAGATTGTTTATTGCATGGTCAAAGCGGTTTTGCATCGCGCCTAATTCGGATCGATGACTGTCTACATACTTCATCGCTGTGTCCAAAATAGAGACAGCACGCTGCGCTCCACCCACATCGGTCACATTGATGTCATCGACTGATTCGTAATAACCCGCCGACATCGAAAGCTCACTGGCTAACGAACCTGAGAAAGAGATCGTGCCTGCCGTGTCTTCGCCTGACATATAGATCTGAAGTTGCCCTTCATCGTTGACAGAAGCCGAGACCAGATCCGTTTGACCATTAATGTAAGTCGCCAACTCTTCAATATCATCGCCCGCTTTCGCGTTGATGGTGATCTCTTGTGGCTGCCCAAAACGGTCGGTAAACGACATCGTAATATCGTTCTGGTCGGGTTTGACTTCCCACGAGTCGCTGGCCATGCCATTAGCGACATAGCTAAAGCCCCCCATGTTGATATCATCGGTGCGCATATTTTTCAAACCTATCTGCACCGCTTCACCAGAACTGCCACCGATTTGAAATGATGAGCTACCAAAACTACCGTTAAGAAGTTTTTTACCGCCAAATGAAGTGGTTTCAGCAATTCGATTCAACTCATCATTTAGAGCTGTCACTTCTTCTTGAATCGCCGTCCTTTCCGACTGACTATTCGAACCATTACTCGCTTGCAGTGACAAATCTCGCATGCGTTGCATGATATTGGTGGTTTCGTTCATCGCCCCTTCTGCAGTCTGCATAATGGAGATTCCGTCGTTAGCGTTCCGAACCGCGACATCAATGCCGCTCATCTGCGCTTCCAATCGATTCGAAATTTGTAAGCCAGCCGCATCGTCTTTTGCACTATTAATACGACTCCCTGAAGCTAAGCGCTCCAAAGATTGGTTCAGCATGTTGTTGGCATTCGACAGATTCCTCTGAGCCACCAGCGCTGAGACATTTGTATTAACAGTTATAGCCATAGACCTTCACTTACAAAAAGATGAATAAAACTCACGATTGCTCTTATATCGACCAATTCATCTAAAGCTTTAATAAAAAAGGAGCCCTGAGGCTCCCATTATTTATTCTATTTGAGGCGATTTACTTAACCGTTAATGCACTCAACATGTCAGTTGAAGGAGCAAAGTAGTAAGCGCCTGTCACCGCTTTAGTAAAACGAAGCAGTTGGTCTGTTTTACCATCTGTTACGCCGTACATGCTCTCTAGCATCGCATCAAAGTTATGACGAACGTTGCAGTAAGCAATGAACAATAGGCCGTGGTCGCCCGTTGCTGTGCCGTAAGGCAGGCTGTGACGAACAATTTTAAGACCCTTGCCTTCTTCTTTGATATCCACACGACCAACGTGAGACGCCGCTGGGACATCATCTAGCTCAATAGAGTCAGGTTTAGTACGACCAACGACTTTCTCTTGTGCCGATACATTCAATCGGTTCCAAGCAGGTAAGTTATGTACAAAACGTTGCACCATCACATAGCTACCACCAGCAAACTTACCTTCAGGCACAATCGCTACTTCAGCGCGCTGTGCGTCTTTCGGGTTTTCAGTGCCATCAACGAAGTCGGTCATGTCACGTGAATCTAGGAAGCGGTAACCGTAGGTTTCATCAACCACTTCAACGTCCGCAGCGACTTCAGATAGCAATTTACGTAGGATGAAGAAGTGCAGGTCATGTCGGTTTGAATGACAGTGAATCAGAACATCAGACAACGTACTCGGTGCAGTGACATCACCTTTGCCAAGCGCCGGGAAATCAATGAGGTCAGACGGAGCAGCTTGCTCGAACTTATCCCAAAAAGCTTTTGAGAACGCAACCGATGCCGTTAAGTTCGCATCTGGTTGAGTTTGGTTGAGCTCTTCGATTAGCGCAGGAATCTTTTGAAGTTCTGCTAGTACATTAGCAGTGTTAGCATTCACTTTTAATTGAACGTAAAGAGCGAAAGGCCCAGCTTCTGGCAAGATAGCACTTTGAACGTTAGGCTGCTCATTTGAGACATTAAGCATAGATTATTCCTTCCAGTTTTAGCTTCTAAGTATAATTGTGAATGGGACAAATGTTTTGATGAGAATCAGTCTTCGTGCTCAACCACTTTAAAGCAATCCCTAGCGGCATGACTATTGGTTAGAAAAAGCGCTAACCATAGGAGCAACAACAAGGTGATGCCATTTGACCAACGGAACCATCCGTTATCCAAATAGATTAAATAAAGGGTATGGGAACCTTGTGCCAAGATAGCCATCATTGTGACCCAACGCCCCCACGACACCACTTTATTGAGGCGCTTTCTATCTGGAGTTCTGAGTCCAAACAACCACATCAGTAGTAAGCTAGGGACACTCAAAGCAATTCCGACATAAAACATCTGGTGGTCAGGATAGATGATCTCGAGGATATCCGTTCCTGACTCTCGGCTTGCGCCCGCAACAATGAAAACGACCAAGGCTTTCGCAAGAAACAGCCAACCTAACCATAATAAGATTGGGGCTTTCAAAAAGCCGTGTTTGTCGTATTGTTCTATGGAGTACCGCACAAATCTCACTTTCACTTATTTTCAAACCAACACTTTAACGCAAATCATTCATACTTAACTAGGTTTGCGTTATCTTATTGGTTAATCCGTTTTAATTATCGAACTCAGTATGAAAAAGAAAACTAATACACCGTCTGTTGAATCTCAACAAGAAGCACTGAAGATAGCCAAAGCGACACAAAAGCCAGCTCAAACCAAAGAACAAACGAAGTTGATTGCTCAAGGTATCGAGAAAGGCATCGCACTTTACAAGAAACAGCAAAAAGAACGCAGTCGCCAAGCTGATAAAGCAAAGAAACGTGTACAGAAAGAGAAGCAGACTCAACAAGCTAATCCAGACGAAGAGAACAATGTAGACACGAGTATTGAAACGACATCAAATCACGCCAGTAAATTGCCGTGGTTACTATTGATCGCAAGCTGGGTTGGTTTCGCGATTTATTTGATGAAATAGCAGGGTAAACGTATGAAAAAGGAATTAGTCGCTTTAGCTATGACTGGCATGTTAATGGGGTGTACGACACCGACGACAGTCCCGCATAGCGAAGCTGACCAAGTACAAATGGATTATCACGGACTGATTGATATCAACAAGTGCGAGTACAAAGGGGAAGTCACAGGCAGCGAAGGCCACTGGTACAGCTATCTATTCTTCCCAAATGACACCCTGATTCAAGGCGCAATCAATGAGTTAAAATTCAACGCCATTGAATTAGGTGCAGACACCGTCATATTTACCCTTCCCCAAGACTTTAGTACTTCCGTCACTATGCTTGGTACAGCCTATCTGTGTAAAAAAGAAAATTAATCATTAAATCGGCATCTCGATATGCTTTGATTTTACGACGCCCAAAAGAAAGCCAGCTTTCGCTGGCTTATGCACTAAATCCAAGGCTTGTTGCTATATCGCCTTTACGTTCGATAACCCATTGACTATCAAATGGCCCCCAATCGGATAATTGGTAATAACCATCATTATGACGTCGCCCATCTTGAACAAACATAAGTTCGATACCGATCCCCGGTAACGCCTTGAGTACATCTTGAATAGTACGACGAGGCCAACCCGTTTTTTCGATGAGTTTAGGCACATTTGGCCTATCAAGGCTTTCCACTAACAATGCTAAATATAGCCGCCTTGCAAAAACAGGACTCAACTCCATTGACACCTCCTATATATGTGCAACTCAATTATTTCTTTTTTCGCTGACAACATGTTGAGGCTGATCAATAAGTCTCCAATAGTGACATTTTCTTACTGTTTTTTTTCACTCTATGAAATATTCCTCACTCTATTTTGTCTGAATTGCAGCTTCCTGATAGGATTCAACTCATAACAACGAAATAAAATCACCCAAAGGAAGAATAATGACTATCACTATGTTTGGCATTCCAAACTGCGACACCATCAAAAAAGCAAAAAAATGGCTAGAAGCTGAAGGCATTGAGTTCGAATTTCACGATTATCGTAAACAAGGTATCAACGAAGAGCTGGTAAAAACTTTTTGTGCAGAGCTTGGTTGGGAGTTGGTGCTAAACAAACGTGGTACGACTTATCGCCAACTGACTCAAGAACAAAAAGACACGCTAACGGAAGAAAAAGCCGTAGCTCTGCTTGTTGAGCAACCGGCAATGATTAAGCGCCCAATCTTGAAAGTTGATGGCAAGCTTCACATCGGCTTTAAAGCTGATCAATATGCCGCTATTTTTGCTTAAGCAGCCGCATAAAATTAAACAATAAAAGCGTTGATCCTCCCCTATTCAGCGCTCAACAATTAATGACTAGACGTTTTACTTAAACAAGGAATTCAAGGATGACAGATAGCCCAACTTTGGCTCTGGCAAAAGACCTCATTAGCCGCCAATCAGTAACCCCTGAAGATGCAGGCTGCCAAGATTTAATGATTGAACGCTTAAAAGCACTAGGCTTCGAAATCGAAGTGATGGTATTTGAAGATACTACGAACTTTTGGGCTCGCCGTGGTACAGAAGCTCCGCTATTTGCCTTTGCTGGCCACACAGATGTTGTACCTGCAGGCCCAATTGAGCAATGGAACACTAAGCCATTCGAACCGACTATCGTAGATGGTTTCCTACACGGTCGCGGCGCGGCAGATATGAAAGGTTCTCTGGCTTCAATGATCATTGCGGTAGAACAGTTCATTGCTAAACATCCTGACCACACAGGCTCAATCGGTTTCCTTATCACGTCAGATGAAGAAGGTCCTTTCATCAACGGTACGGTACGTGTTGTTGAAGCACTGATGGCTCGTGGCGAGAACATCGACATGTGTATTGTGGGTGAACCATCAAGTACTGAGTACGTCGGTGATGTCGTGAAGAATGGTCGTCGTGGCTCTATCACTGGCGATCTAACGGTTAAAGGCACACAAGGTCACGTTGCCTACCCTCACCTAGCGAACAACCCAGTACACAGCTCTCTGCTTGCGATCAACGAACTGGCAACGACCGAGTGGGATAAAGGTAATGATTACTTCCCACCAACCAGCTTCCAGATCCCAAATGTAAGTGCGGGTACTGGCGCATCAAACGTGATTCCTGGTGAATTTAATGTTCAGTTTAACCTTCGCTTTAGCACAGAGTTAAACAACGACATCATCGTTGAACGAATCACAAATACACTCGACAAGTACGATTTCGAATACGATTTGAAATGGACATTCAATGGCGACCCATTCTTAACAGACGCTGGCTCGTTGCTTGATGCTATTGTGGATGCCGTTGGTCACGTTAATGACGTAAAACCAGCACTACTGACTACAGGTGGTACATCTGATGGACGCTTTATTGCGCGCATGAAAGGACAAGTCGTTGAACTAGGTCCGGTTAATGCAACCATTCACAAGGTTAACGAATGCGTGAAAGTGGCTGACTTAGAGAAGCTAACCGACATGTACGAAAGAACACTAGTGAACCTGTTCGCTAAATAGTTCTTTCATCAGCGATAGATAGCATCTAATTATTGAGAGACGCGTTATGACACCAGAGCAGCTTACCGGACAATCAGATTCTCATCTAGAACCTAACCTGATTGGCACCAAGACCTTCTTGGTCCACGGTGATGTCAAAGATGATCTGAACAATTTGGTTGAAGCTGCTCAACTCGCTGGTTTTAAAATGGAGATTGCCAGTGGCTTTCGTGACTATGAAAGGCAATCTCTGATTTGGAACCGTAAGTTTTCTGGTGAAGTACCTATATTAGACTCAGAAAGCCAACCACTTGATGCTTCAACACTCAGTGAACATCAAAAGTTGTCGGCGATCCTGAGGTGGTCAGCGCTTCCTGGGGCGAGTCGTCACCATTGGGGTTGTGACTTTGATGTCTTTGCTCGCAATCACTTACCTGAAGGCGCACAGCTACA